>CAINLT010000018.1 GCA_903850505.1 uncultured Myxococcales bacterium
CTCGCCGACCTGGAGCACGATCTGCACGGCGAGCCCATCTCGATGATCTGGATCACGCACCAGCACAGCGACCATCTCGGCGGCGCCCACGAGGTCATGGGCAAATTCGCAACGCGCCTGTACGTGGACAACGGCCGTGAAGCTGAGAAAGGCGAGGTCCGTCGCGCGCATGACGCTGCACACACTGCGGGTGCCTCGCTGGCGATCGTCGACCCGGACCATTCCGACGTGCCGCTGCGGTCGACAGAGAACGTCAAGCTGACCGCTATCGTGCCGTCGACTTGGCCCGATGCCTGCGGACATGACGCGAACGATTGCTCGATCGGCCTGCGTATCGACTACTGCCAGTCCTCCGTGCTCTTCACGGGCGATGCCGAAGCGGACGAAGAATCGGCGATGGATGTCCGCGGCCATGTGACGCTGTTGCAGGTCGGACACCACGGCAGCAATACGTCGACGTCGAAGCCATTCCTGACGAAGGTCGCGCCTAAGTACGCTGTCATCTCTGCCGGCAAGCCAGGCGAAGGCACGAATCGGACCTACTGCCACCCGCGCGCCGTGACTGTCGAGGCGCTGACGGCGCAGCTGGGCGGGTTAGGCAGCAAGTCGATCAACGCGTTTGACGGTGACGTCGCGTGCAAGAAAAGCGGCCCCGAGCACTGGCACGATGTGCGGTCCAGCGATCGGCTGTGGGCGACGGAGCGGGACGGCGATGTTGTGCTGACGACCAAAGGCGACGGCGAGTTCGTGCGAGAGACGACGCCGTAGTCTGCTACTCGAGGTCCGCAGGCTCGCAGGTGTTGTCGTCGACCAACATCAACTGCGCCAGGTGCTGCGGTCCGCCGCGAACGTGGGCCATTCCGCGGCCGATCACGGTGAACAGGCGCACCGCGTGACCTGGCCAAGTCTGCCCCGGCATCGCGACGACAAGGAACTGCTCACTGTCGGCTTTGACCACGAGCTGCGCCATGTCCACCGCGCGAACAACCTCGGCGTCGAGCGCGACCTGCCGACCGGCGAGGCTTGGCCAGGTCTTCGCCAGTTCTGGGCCGGCAATTAGGCGCTTCTTGACGCAGGCCTTGATCTGATCGGGCGAAAGGACTGTGGGCGTTGGAGGTTCGGCAGCCGCGGCTACCAGGGCGTTCGGCTTGTCCTCGGAAGCAGTCGCAGGCGGCGATGCGGGGCGAACGACGGCGGGCGCCTGTGCTGGTTCCGGGAGAGGACGGCAGGCGCTCCCGGCCGCAACGAGAAGTGCCGCGAAGAACCCGACCGGGAAGCGCGAGGCGACGTTTGAACCTGTGGGGTGAGTCATTCGGCACTCCACTCGTGTTCGCAACTCCGGAACTCCCGGGCCTGGCGTCGTTCCCGTTCCGAGGCAGCGGCGCGAGCGTTGGGGGCCGAATGCCGCAGCGACGTCAAACAACGGGCGGTCGGCGACAACGGCGGCTCGATTCTTGGCAAAGCGTCCAAGTCGAACTCGTCCGTGAGCGCCGACGCGAGGACACCGAAGTTCCGCGGCGGTTGGTGGACGCGAATGGACCATCTTGGCGATTCGTCTGGCGCATTGCCGCTTGCTTGCCATTCCGTGTGATCGCCCTCGATTTCCGGTGTCGAGCTTGGCTGTTCTCCCGTCCTGCGTCAATGACCGCGATATTGAGCATAAAACGTCTGTGGAAGCGTCGCGAGTGTGCGCGTCCCGGAGTAGGTTGGGCGCAGCAGCGATTGGAGTCGTGAGCCGGTTGACGTGAACAGGACGAGGTCATAGCCTCGGTTGAAGATCCAACTGCCTTCCTCGATCCGGAGCCTCCATGCCAAGATCCGCAAATGCCCTCGCACTCGTCATCGTCATGCTCCTCCCCGCCGCCTGCGGCAAGCAAACGACTGAGCGGTGTACGCCCGGCGAATCCAAAGCGTGCGTCTGTACCGACGGCAAGGCTGGTGCGCAGACCTGTTCGCCGGACGGGACAGGGTTGGGAACGTGCACTTGTGCGACCGGCCCGGTTGTTTCGCCGACGGCCGCACCGGTCGTACCCGCTGTGCCCGCGACAGTTCCGACATCCGCCGATCCATCTGTGCCACGCGCGACGTACACGACGACGCTTGGGCCGCTTGACCACGTGAACAGCAAGGGGGTGAAGCTTGGCGATGCCGCGGGAATTTTGCGCCAAGACCGCGCCCGCGTGCAGGGTGGACACGGCGACCCAGGTGACGATGCCGACCTCATCCTCGTCAAAGACGATGACCGCAACCAGTTTGAAGTGTTGGCCCGCAAATCGGCGCTGAAATCAAGATGCTCTTGCCTAAAGAAATTAACTTTGTCATGAGCGGTATTTTTTCTGGAATGTTCGGCTCGTTTGATCTATCGACGAAGTACTTCGACTTGATCAGCACATGTGGCGCTCAGTCGGGAAGTTTCCTATTGAAAGACAGAATCTCCCGTATCTTCGGAGTCTCTCAACTTCAGGGCGCCTTTGCAAAGCGTTGGGTCTTACAGAAAGGTGGTTTCTGTGAGGTGA
>CAINLT010000019.1 GCA_903850505.1 uncultured Myxococcales bacterium
CGTCTTGAGCGTCACGACGTCGAAGTCGTCAAAGTCGTACTCGGCTTTGGCAAAGACCGCCTCGCCGTAATAGTACGGCGCGCGCCCCTTGGTGCCGTCCTTGGCGCCATACGCCTTCACCGCCGCGTCGGCCGCCTTGACGACGTCCTTGCGGTTCTTGACCGCATTGTCCGTCCGCAACGCCTCGGCACGCCGACCCAGCGACTCGACCGCCAAATCCGGTCGCGCCGTTCCGTACTTGGTCGCCACCGCCTGATATTGTGTCGCCGCGGCCTTCGCGCCATCCGTACCCATCTTCTCCAGCACGTGCGCCTTCTCCATCTCCGCGTCCGGGATCGCGGCTTTGAGCTCCGCCGCCCGCGCCGTATCCTTGGCGCCATCGGGCTTGAGCGAGCCCGCCACGCTGATGAACTTGTCATACGCCGCCGCGGATTCCTTGTAGTTCTGCAGCGCGTTGAGGATCGCGCCGGCGTTGATCAGCGCCTGCGCCGCGTCCGCGTTGTCGCGCAGCTTGGCCATGTTCAGGAACGCGTCAGCGGCGTCGCGGAACTGCGTCATCTGCTCGTACACCAAGCCAATCGCGAACATCGCTTCCGGCGCAATCTTCGCCTTGGGGAATTCCTTCACGACCTGCTCGTATTCCTTAATCGCCTTGACGTCTTCTTTCTGCTCTTCGTACAGGATCGCCTTGTAGTACATCGAATGCGCCGCCAGCTCCGGTTCATCCTTGCGGAATTCCTTGAGAATCGTGTCATACTTGGCGTGCGCTCCGTCAAAATCCTTCTTCTCCGCCAGTTCGCGCGCCTGCTCGGCCATCGCCACGACGATGTACTTCCGCAGATCCGCCGTCTCCAGCACGATGCGGCCCTTGCGCGCCAGCATCTTGCGCGACCAATCCTCAATCGCCACCCAGTTTTTCTGGCGCGCAAAGATGTCGATCAGCGTCTTGACGGCGATCTCCGCCGTCTTGGATTCCGGCTTGAAGTTGTAGACCTGCTCAAAGCGCTTGATCGCCTCGTCATACTGGCCGCGGTCGTAGTAGGTCGCCGCCGCCAAGTACATGATTTCCGGCACCTTCTGCCCGCGCTGGCCCAGCTTGCCCTTCTCCTTGAGCGCCTCCATCAGGTGCACATAGGTGTCCGCGCCGTGGATGTAGTCGACTTCCAGCGGGTGCAGCGGCTCCGCGCGCTTGGGCGTGCCCGCCTGGCGAATTTCCTCTTCCGTCTTGGGCTCTTTCTTGACCTTGGTGACTTTGACGCCCTTGTCGTCGTTGCGCACGTTGTCCGGCATCAGGGACGGGCACGTCGCCTTCTCCACCCACTTGTCGGACTCCAGGCAGGCGTGCGTCTTGCGCATCAGCTCTTCCACGGAGTACAGCAAGCCGAGCGCCGCGTCCTCCACGTACTCGCCGGTGGTGTCCAGATCGATGACGCGGTTGTACTGCTGCCGTGCGAGGTCATACCACTTGAGCGCCTCGGAGTTCTCGCCGTTTTGGCCCAGCCAGTAGTAAATTTCCGCCAGGTAGAAGCTGACGATGTACGCCTTCTTCGACTTCGCGTACCGCCGCAGGAAGTCCTCGTAATCCTTGGTTGTCGCTACGTATTCGGTCTTGGCGCGCGCCGGCTCCTTGGACTCTTCCTCGATCTTCTGCGCCGCCTGGTGGTGGTGATTGGCCACGTACAGCAGCAGCGTCTCGCCCATTTTCTGAGCCTTATCATACACTTCCGCGTTACCCTTGTTGGCCGACACCCACGGGCTCGTGCGCTCATCGGTAAACGCCAGGAACTCGCGGACCGCCTTCTCGATGTCCGGGAAATTGCCAATCTTCTTGCGCACATCGATGATCTGCTCGTGCCAATCGACGCAGCGCTTGTCCGTCGGCTTGTTCTCGATGAAGTGGTGGAACAGCTCGATGGCGTTCTCGTCCTTGTCCGTCGCGATGTAGATCTCAGCCATCTTTTCCAGCCGCACCCACATGGC
>CAINLT010000020.1 GCA_903850505.1 uncultured Myxococcales bacterium
CATCGTCCCCTCCGCGGAACTATCCGCGCCGAAAGGATGATCTGGTTGTTCAGGCAAAAACAGGAACCACTGGATCGGATTCGGCGTCGTGGTCAGACCACTCGTGGAACCGTGATTGATGACGCGTCAATGCAGGGATGTCTAGTTCCGGAGCCCATTGCGCGCGGCGTCACAGAGCCCCACGACAGCAGGGTGGCGAATCTTTTGCTCCAGCGACCAGGCGAAGAAGTTCTGCCGCACGTGCGGTGCGCGGCCGACGGTCTGCAACCGATGGTCACGCGCCACTTCCACAGCAATCACTTCCGGGACGGCGATGACGCCGAGGCCCGTCTCCGCCAGCACGACCGCGAGCGCGGCGTCATCCATTTCCGCAAGAATCTTGGGGAGAATGCCGTGGGCGTAGAACCACTCGTCCATCACCCGTCGAACAACGGAATTTGGGCGAGGAAAGATGAAGGGCGCGCCGTCGAGCGAACCCGGAAAGCCAGGCTTGAGTTTGTTCGCCAGAGCCGACGACGCCAGGAAGACCGTGCCACAGTCGCCGAGCGGATGGCTGAATATGCGCAAGGAAGGGGTCGCCGGAGCGACCTCGTCCGTTAGCACGACGTCGAGGCTGCCCGTTGCCAAATCAGTGAGGAACGCTTCGGACGTCCGGTCGTTGCTGCAGCTGACGCAGACCCCGGGCTCGATGGAGAAGACCGGCTCCAGGAACTGCCGCACGAGGCTCTTGGGAAGCGCGCCGGAAAGACCAACGACGACCCGAATGGGCCGCTGCGCCCCGCCCGCCGTGAGCGCCTGAACCAGCGCGTCGCCGGTGGCAAAGATGCTGTCGGCGTACCGGAACGCGACGCGGCCGGCTTCGGTAAGCGCCAGGCCGCGGCCTTCCCGGGAGAAGAGCTTCTGCCCAAGCATCTCTTCCAGTTGGTGGATTTGCACTGAAATGGTCGGCGGGGCGAGGCGCAACTCCGCGCTGGCGCGGGCGATGCTGCCTTCCTTGGCAACCTTCCAGAAATACAGCAGATGGTGATAGTTAAGCCAAGTCACGGTCACTCCTTCCTAAAACCAGACGCGAACGCCGGCGTTGAAGTCGAAGGGATGGACTTGAACGAAGTCGACGATCCAAACGCGCGGCGTCCATTCGAGAAAGATGTCGATAGGCAGCGGCCGGAATTCCATCGCGAGCCCCAAATTGCCATGCACCGCAAAGGCTGCGGCGCCGGAGCCCACGCCAAGGTCCAAGCCTGCGCCCCAGTACCAAGGCAAGTTGAAGATACCGGCGCGGACGAGCGGCGCGCGCGTGTTCAGATAGTCACCGTGGATGAGAAAGCCGGAATAGCCGTACGCGTAGTCGTAGTAGTACCTGCCATGGTCCACCGAATACTGGCGGTACTGGCCGTAGTCGAACGCGTAGAGACCGAACTGGAGCGCGTGATTGGGCGACGGCTCAAATTTGAGCGACAGGCCGGGACCGTGGGCGAATTCGAGGCCAATGCCGAATTTCTTGTCCTGGCCAATGTCGCCGGCGAACGCGGTCTGCGAAAACAGGGCGAAGGTCAGTACCAGAAGGGACAAGCGTAAGGTCTTGCTGTGCATGTTTCATTCTCCGTCGCTTTGGCGACTCTTGGACACGGCGAAACCCGCCAGCCCGAAGTGCTGTGAATGTGTCACGGCACGCCCATAGCTGGTGGAAGACGATTAAAGAGCAAGTCTTTCGTCGTTGAGATAGAAGCGACACAAGAATTGCGCCGGCTGTGAATAACCGAACGCGTCGATTGGCTCGCATCGACCCTTCCCGCGACCGCCTCCTCCGGCAGTTCGCTGGGGGTCACCCGCGTCCTCTCGCACTTCATGTTCGTACTGGAAAACGTCCAACCCTTAAGAAGTCAGGTCGCCCAAACCAGCTGTCAAGGTGCGGGCGTCGAGTCCAGAGCGATTCTTGGCCGCTCGTCCCGCTGACCGCCGGTAAGTGCCGTGAATCGCGTTGAACGCACGCTGCGCGGCAGGTCTAAAGCGCGAAGGCAGGCCCATCGTCACGGCGATTCGCTTTTGCCTAACCGGCAAATCGGAATTCCTCATTGCGGCGCCAGCTGGAGCGCCTAGCTTGGGGATGTGGTGTGTGGCCGTTTAACCGTTTGGAGAAACAAGATGGAAGTCTGGAGCGTCGTCGTAGCGGTTCTTGTAGCGGTCCTCACCGGTGCATTGCTGCCGCTGGTCTTCCAGTTGCGCGCGACGTTGCGCAGCGTGCAGGTCGCGCTGGACAGCGCGTCGCCCAAGCTCAATCGCACTTTGGACGAGCTGGGTGTCGTCACCCACGATGTGCAGACCGTCGTGGCTGCGCTCAGCGACAGTGTTCCGCAGGGCCGCGCCTTCATCGACGCGGCTGCGGGCTTGACGGAGACGATGACCCAGCTTCAGACGACCGTGCGGACCGCGACGGCGGTAGGCACGGCGGTTGGCCCGGCACTCGCCGCGGCGTTTCAGGCTTTTCGGGCAATTCGCGCCGAGGAAGCGACAAACCTTCGCTCCGTGCCAGATGGCGCGGACGAATCACCGGCGGGTCTTCCGCCACGAGAGGATAGCAATGAACAGCAATGAGAACTCCGGCTTCACGGCGGGTCAGATGGTTGTGGCGCTGCTCGGCGGAGCAGCCCTGGGCGCGGGGATCGCGCTGCTGACGGCGCCGCGTTCGGGTGCGGAGACGCGCGCGGATCTGCTGGCGATGGCGCAAAAGACGCGCAATCGCGCGGCCAGCCTGCCGCACGCGCTCGCGGGCGCGGTTGAAGCCGGCAGCGACGCGTTCACCGGCTCTTTGGCGCACTCCGCCAAGATCGCAAAGCACAATTCACACGCTTAGCGTCTCACCAGGCGCCACGCAGCCGCGGCTTGTCGGCCGGGGCGCCGGTTGAGATTTCGACGCCAGGTGCGTCCGGGAGGTCTTCCATGTTGACTACAATTGCCGTCGTGTTGGTCGTCTTGTGGATTCTCGGTCTCGTGACCGCGCATACGCTGGGCGGGTTCATTCACATCCTGCTTGTGCTGGCGGTTGTCGCCGTGCTGATCCGGGTGATTCAGGGCCGCCGCGTGCTGTGAGTGCGGGTGAGAACTCGTTTTCGCGCCCTTCCGGGGCGCGGCGCGGACCAGCAGGCAGCCCAGGGGTTGCGAATTCGCGGAATTCGCAACCTCTGGGCGTCCCGCGGTTGAGACCAGACCGGGCCGTTGGCGTAGGCGCCCGGCAAGGCCGTCGCAAGCTCCGCCGACGTGAGTCTCCCGCCGTGACCCGCTGAAACAATCTCTGACCGCGGTCGCTCGGCGCGGACAGGACTCGACTCGGACGCGTAAGTAGCTGACTCGCCTCGGGTC
>CAINLT010000021.1 GCA_903850505.1 uncultured Myxococcales bacterium
CGTTTGCACGCTCCAGGAGTAGGTTGGGATCGATCGCTACCGCGTAGTCGCCCATAATCTGCGCGACCGTCTCCAGCAGCGTGCCTTTGCCGTTGCGGCCTTGGCCCCACCAGACCGGAAAAACGTGCTCGCGGATAACGCCACTGAGGCAGTAGCCCAGGTAACGCTGCACCCACGCGCGCGTCTCGGCGTCTGGCAGGACTTCTGCCAAAAACTGGTCGAACCGTGGCGCGGTGGCGTCCGGGTCATACGCGACCGGCGCCTGCTTAGTGCACAACGTCCGCTTGTCGTGCGGCCTGAGGTCGCCGGTCCGTAGGTCAACGACGCCGTTCAGGCAATTCAGCGCCCACGGGTCACGGTCAAACTGCTCCGCGTCCGTCGCGACACCGGGCAAAGAGCGCGTCAGCCCAATCATCGCAGTGATGCGGCCGCGGTTCTCGCTCAACAGCGCGTGCCGGAACAGCTGCTGGCGAGACGCATGGCCGAGCGGCAGCGCGTTCGCTTCCGCAATGATGGCACGCACGGTGTCGCACGCGCGCTGCGTTGTGCGGCTTTCGCCGTCGTCTCGCCTCCACCGACCGGTTTCCCAAACGAGCCAGCCGTGCACCGGCGACCAGCGGATTTCGCCACCGTGCCGATCGTACAGGCGCTCCGCGTTGCCGAGGTCCGTCTGATTGAACCCGGTTGTCGCCGCGTCCAAAGGCTTCGCCGTTTCGCCGGCAGCCTCTTCCACCGCCTCGTCATACCGCGTGCCGCAACTGCTGCACTGGACGTACGAGCCGCGCTTCGCCAGGCCAACCCACGCCGCCGGTGTCGCGTTGTGCTGGGCGTGCCACGGGCAAAAGATCGGCTCGGTCTTGCCCGGCTTCATGCCGGCCAGCAGGTCGGCGACAACAACTTCGCGCTTGTGCCGGTCCAAAACCATCAGCTCGAATCGGTTGTACGTGCCGTCCGCGCCAAAAGGCATTCCCGTCGTGCTTGGCGTGAACGCTTCGCCGATGTCGGTCCACATTTCGTCCACCGGAACCGGCGCGCCGTAGCGCAAGTCGGGCGACGGCACTTTCGTCCGCGCGTGCCTGGCCCGCGACTGCGCGGCTTTTGCGCGGCGGCAGCGGCCGAGCCACGTCTTGACGCCAGTGTGTTCGACGGTCCATTCGGGTGTACCGAAGCGCGGCATGGTCACGCCATCGACCACGCCGACGACGACGAGTTGCACGACCGCCAGCCACCAATCGCGGTAGGCTTCCCAGAAGTCGACTGTCTGGGCGGCGTCAAAGGCGAGCACCGCCGGGACACCTTTGACGCCGACGAGGGCGTGAGCGCTGGCCGCCGTCACCGCGCGGTTCCAAGCAGTCACGCGCTCTCGCTGGTCCGCCCAATCGTCAGTTCCGAACGATGGAATCTGGCCGCCGTGGCGCGCAACGTTTTTGGCTGCCTGGTGCCATGTCCGGTACGAGCGCCACTCGTCTTCGGTCGGAATCGGGCACGGGCGCGCGTCCACGGCCTTGTACTCAGCCGCTTGATTGTAATCGGTAATCCGGACCGCGAACGGATGCGCCGGGTCCTTCAGGTGGTTGAACCCCGGCACGCGCATCACGCGGTCGACGTTCACCATCGCCGGGTCCGTTCCATAGTAGAGCGCCAGACAGCGTTGACCGGCTTCCCATTGCGCCCACGTCGTGCCGGGCGCGCAACGCCAAAAGACGTGAGGCCCAGATTTGCTCTCCACGACCATCGTCGGCGGCACATGGAACGGCTTGGTCAACGGGCCGGTGTCGCTGTCCAGAAACCAGGCTGTCGGCGCGGTGACGTGACGGCGCGTCCGTCCGCCGCCATTCCGGGGATCTGTCCTGTTCACGACGGCGAAAATGCCGTGGCCTGCGCTATTC
>CAINLT010000022.1 GCA_903850505.1 uncultured Myxococcales bacterium
GATCAGCGGCTGCCACAATTCCTGCGGGCAGCACCACATCGGGACCATCGGCCTGTACGGCGCGCTGCGGCGCATTGGCGGTCGTCCCGCTCCGCACTATCGGCTGATGGTCGGCGGCGACGTGAACGCGGGCGGCGCGGTGTTTGGCGATGACATCGGCCTCGTGCCGGCGCGGCGCGTCCCCACCGCGGTTCAGCGTTTGCTGGATCACGCGCGGACCGAGAAGTCCGCGACGGAGACGATCGGCGGCTATCTGCGGCGTGTCGACAAGGAATCGCTGCGGCCGGTGGTTGCAGATTTGCTGGACATTGCCGACGATGCCGCGCAGGAACTGGATTTCTGGGACATCAAGGCGTCCGCTCCGTTCCTCGGTGAGACACGCGATGGCGAATGCGCCGTCTGAAGTGAGCGTCCGGTGCCCGTAGCGAGCCGAATCCTCCAGTTGCTGATGGCGTTCACGCTCGTGCTGCCCGCGTGCAGCGGCGCGGAAACCATGCCCGATTTGCCCAAGACCGACGGCCTGCGCCACTCGCTGCTGGGCGCGCCGTACGCGTCGGTGATCGTGCCCAAGGGCCTGGAGACGGCCGCGCCGCTGACGTGGCTGTGGCCGACCAACGACGGACCGATCCTGCTGACCGTCCGCCGCCAGCAGGAGCCGCCAGAAGGGATGAACGCGCAGCTGGATCAGGTGATCCGGCAGATGCAGCAGGGCGGCGATGCCGACCTGATGGGCGATCGCGTCGTGCAGTTGGGCGATCTAGAAGGTCGGCTGGTTGAGGCGACAACGCTGCGCAAGCAGGATCCGCCCACGTCGCTTTGGCTGATGTTGTGCGTTGTTGAAGATGGCATGTACGCGCTGACCGTGGCTGGGCCGACGGGCGCGATCAAGGATCGGCGCAAGGAGCTGCTGACGTTTGTCGAGTCCCTGCGCGTGGCGCTGCCGTCCGAGCGGGGCCCGCAGGTCGAGAAGCCTGTGCCGGATCTCGTCGAGCCGCCGACCGCGTTGACGCCGCAGTAGCCGCTACGCCTTCGCGCGCTTCCTGGTCTTCTTGCCGGTCTTGCCGCCACCCAGCGTGCGCGCCCACAGCCACACAAGCCCGAACGCGAGCGCCGCCAGCGGCCAATCGCCCAGCATCGCGTAGACCGTGCGGCCTTCCAGCAGCGGCACGTCGCGCATCAGCGTCTCTTCACCCGTGAGCTTGGTCTCCGCCACGCGGCGGCCCACGGCGTCGATGAACACGGAAATGCCGGTGTTGGTCGAGCGCAGCAGCCAGCGCCGGTATTCCACGGCGCGGATCAGCGCGAGGTTGAGGTGGTGCTCCGGCTCCGCGCTTTGGCCAAACCACGCGTCGTTTGTCACGTTGATGAAGACGTTGGGATCGTGCGCCGCGACCCGCTTGGCGTAGCGCGGCACCAAATCTTCGTAACAAATCAGCAAGCCGATGCGCGCGGTGCGGTCCTTGTCGAGCTTGAGCTCGATTGGCGCCGTGCGCGTGCCAGACTGGAACCGCGACGTCTCAGGCGACAGTTCATACAGCTTGGGGAATTCCTCGCCAAACGGGATGTACTCGCCAAACATCAGCAGGAACGCCTTGTCGTAGACCGCCTCGATCTCGCCGTTTGGCCCTTGCAGCAGCGCGGAGTTGAAGCAGTCCTTGCAGCCCGCGTGGTGCGACGGCAGTTCGCTGGCGTGGGTCATCGCGCCGTAGAGGAGCGGCACCTTGAAACCGCGGCGCGGGCTCGAACGATCGGCTTCCGGCGTCATTTCATCGTTCAGCACGTCGTTGGGATACTTCAGGTCGGCGGGCGGCAGCGGCGTCTGGCTGGCGACGATGCGCTTGGCCGAGCGCGGCGTGAGGTAGCTGGGCTGCGGCATCTCGCCGAGGACGGCAGTGATCTCCGCCGCCGAGCCGGTGTTGATCTCCGCGAGCTTGCCCGGCTTGCCAAACCAGATGCGGCCGCCGCGTCCCACGATCAGGACGTTGCCGTCGGCATCGCAGCCGCCCGCGACCAGATCGACGGAAGCCAACTGCGGCAGGAGCTTCCATTGTCCCAGCGGCAGCTTGTGGGCGAGTGCCCCGTCCTTGCCGGCCAGCCACGCGCCGCCGTCCGCGCCGAACCAGGCCGCGTACCAGTCTTTGTCGCCGAGCGTGTCGACGATCCAGCGCAACCCGTCGCTCCGCAGCACCGTGCCGCCCTGACCCGCGGCGATGATGCCGTCGCCCTGCGGATCGGCCGCGACCGTCCACAGATCCACGCGCGTCGGCGATTCCAGCTTGCGCACCTGATTGCCAATCGCCTGCACCAGCGTGCCGCCCAGACCCACCGCGATCGTCAGTCCCATGCCGGAGCGCGCCGCCGCCGTCAGCGTCAGCGGACCAAGCGCCTGTTCGGTCAGCGGCACGAGCTTGGTGCCGTCGCCTGGGTCCGGCACCGGGTGCACGTCTGGCTCGTGTTCCGCGACGTAGTCGACGACCGGCAGCAGCCACATCCGCCCGCTGCTGGCGATCACGAGACCGGGTGGCATGCGGCCAAATGGGTCAACCGGTGGAAACACCGTGGCAATCGCCGTTTCGCCCGACGGCATCTCCACGACCGACGTGCCTTTCGGCGTCACCGTCAGGATGCGCTTGCCCTGATCGATCGCCCGCCAGATGTCGCCGCGCGGCGAGGACAGCCCGCTCAGCATCTTCACGTCGCGCGGCAAGCCGAGGCGCTGGCCGTTCTCCGCGTGCAGCGCGTCCCCATCGTGCCGCCAGATCGCCCCGCCGTCGCCGACCACGAGAAAGTGATCGAGGGTGTGCAGGATCGGCGAAAAACCGTACGGCTGATACGCGCTTTCCGGCCAGACGATCAGCTCCGCGCCGGCCTTCTCCAGCTGCGCCGACATCTGCTGGTGCTTGAGCAGGTTGTGACGCAGCGTGCGCGACCGCGCCTCACCTTCCAGGTACTTTGCCTCTTTTTCCCAGATGCCGACGTTGCCCTCGACCATGCCGATGCGCATCTTCTTCGCCTCGGCCTGCTGCGTGTCCACCTGGCTGATGCGCAGCGTCCCGTACGCCCAAGTCCCGCCGACCAGCGCCAGCGCCGTGAGGAGGAACAGCCAAGCCGGCTTGCGGCGGTTGAGCAGCGCGGTCGGGATCTCCGCGATCGCGGCATTCGCGGCGAAGATCACGGCGGAGACGAGGTAGACGCCGCCGAGATCCGCGACCTGGATCATCGGCAGTTCCCGGGACACCGCGTTGCCCATGAACCACGGGAAGATCATCGGCACCAGCGCCTCGCCGGCCCAAAGCGACAGCCAGCACGCCAGCGCGCTCGGCGCTCCGCGGCCCACCAGCCAGCGCCAGAGCGCGAAGCCGATCGCCATCGTCAGGCCCTGCGTCAGCGCCTGCACGCCCAGGATCGCGTACGCGGGCGGTGCCGGCATGTGGCCGAATTCCTCCAGCATGACGGTCATCCAGTGGAAACCGCCGGCATTGGTCACGGTGCCGGCGAGTAGGCCAACCCAGAAGCCCTGGCGCGGCGTCGCGGCGCCCAGCGCGATGATCAGCGGCACAAAGGCGAACCATGCGAGGAAGTGGATGTTCCAGCCGGGAAACGCCAGGAAGACCAGCGTGCCCGTGATGATCGCAGCGAGGATGGCAACGGCGCGGTTCATCGGCTTGTCCCTGTTGGCAACGGCGCCTCAGTCTCCGCCGCAGCGTCGCATGCCGCGCGCGTCAGTGCCAGCACGGGCTGCGGATTGGCCAAAAAGACAAACGCCACGCGATCGGGAGATCGGCGTGGCGTCTGTTTCGTGCGTGCCTGGGTGTTCACGATGGCGGCTGTGTTCACCTGGAGGCTGTCAGTGCGAAAGGCGGGACTCGAACCCGCATGCCCGTGAAGGCGCTAGAACCTGAATCTAGTGCGTCTACCAATTTCGCCACTTTCGCAGGGGCAGGCAAAGCGCCGCACAGGAGCTTGCCGGGGCGCGGATCATGCGGAAGTTGTCGGCCCGTGTCAAGCGTGCGTCGCCGCGGAATGCAAGTGTCCGGCGTTTGGACAGCGCGGGCGGCGTCGTCTATAACCAAAGAGGTCAACTTTGCCGATTGCAGTCCGAGTGTTTGGAATCCAAGGCGATGGTGCGATGACGATGCCGATCAAAGAGCAGCAACTGCGCGTGATGAGCCGATGGCGTTGGCTGTTGATCGGCTGCGTCTGCCTGCAGGCGGTGGGCGCCTACGCCGTGGAACCGGAGAAGGCGGCGGCATCTTTGGCGCGGCAGGCCGGGCAGGTTGAGGAAAATGGCGACTCGGCGCGGGCGGCGGAGCTGTACCTCGAGGCGTTCCAGACCGATCCGACCCAGCCGAACTACCTGTACGCGGCGGCGCGATCGGAGATGACGGCGGGAAAAAACGCGAGTGCGGAAGAGCACTTCGAGCAGTTCCTGGGTCTGGGCGATGCCGGTTCAGACCGCGCGGACAAGGCGCGGGCGTATCTTGCGGATCTGCGCGGGAGTCGCGCGGAGTCCAAGGAGAGCGGTGCTGATCGCGCCGCGGCGGCTGGCAAGTGGCGCGACGCGTCCAAGCTGTACGAGGAGCTGTGGGTGCAAATGCCGACGCGCTGGTCGGCGCTGTTCAAGGCGGGACAGGCGGCGCAGCAGGCGGGCGATACGGAGCGGGCGACGGAGCTGCTGCGGCAGTACCTGCGCGACGCGCCGAAATCGGCGGCGGATCGGCCGGAGGCGGACGAGCGACTCAAGCAGATGGCGGGCCACGGCGGCGAGAGTCCGGCAGAAGGCAGCGTGCGCAAGAGCGGCGACGCCGAGGGCGGCAATGGCGCGCGCATTCTGGGATGGACGCTGCTGGGCACGGGCATCGCGATGCTGGGCGGTGGCGCGGGCTTGCTGCTCTACGGCGTCAGCGAGGAACGGACGCTGAATCAGGACATGAAGCTCGTTGACGGCAACGTGACCGCGGACATGACGCACGCGCAGGCGCAGGCGCGGGCGGACAGCATCGGGATGCACCAGACGCTTGGCTTGAGCCTGACGGCGGCTGGCGTCGTGGCGGCGGGCATTGGCACGTGGCTGGTGCTGCGCGAACCGGAGAAGCCGACGACCTCGCGGTTGAGCGTCGCGCCTGGACCCGGCTGGACCGGCATTTCGCTCGGATGGCGGTTCTGATGCGGCAACTTCGCAAGATCGCAGCGATGGGTTGGGCGGCGTTCGCGCTCGCAAGCTGTACCGTCGCCATTCCGGACGCTGCGCATTTTCCGGAAGGGCGGGACGTTCAAGTCGAGGACGCCGCGCCGGACACGGCGGACACCGGCGGCAAGGACGCCAAGGCCGATGGTCTGGACGCCAAGGACGTTGGCGGCACGGACGCGATCGACGTTGCGCCGGATGCGTCCGATGTGGTCGACGCGGACGGCGATGCTGCCTTGCCAGATGCGGCGACGGCCGATGCTGCGGTGGATGTGGCAGATGCGGCGACGGCCGATGCTGCCGATGGCGACGCGGCGGACGACGCCGCGCCCGATGCGAGCGACGATGCAGCGACGGATGCGGTGGACGTCGGCCCGAGCTGCACCCCCAGCCAATGCGACGACGGCAACCCGTGCACTTTTGACGATTGCGACGCGAGCGACAAGTGCGTGCACGCCAACCTCGGCGCGACGTCATGCCCCGACGACGGCCTGCCGTGCACGGGCGACACCTGCCTCGCGGGCGTCTGCGCGCATACGACGCTCCTGCCCGGCTGGTGCATCATCGACGGCGTCTGCTATGCCAGCGGGGCCATGACCGCCGACAACTGCGCGACGTGCGCGCCTGCGACAACGCCCGTCGCGTTCACGCCCTTGCCCGACACCGCGACTTGCACCGATGGCACCGCATGCACAGTCGCCGATCACTGCCAAGGCGGCGTTTGCCTCCCCGGCAGCGCGACCACCTGCGACGACGGCAACGCCTGCACCGCCGACCTCTGCGATCCCACAAACGGCTGCAGCAATCCGAACCTGGACGATGGCTCCGGCTGCCCGGCGAGCGGCGTCTGCCAATTGCCCGGCCAGTGCGTCAGCGGCGCGTGCACGAGTTCGCCCAAGCTTTGGTCGACGTCATTTGACGGCGGCGTCGGCGGCGACGATCGCTTCAATGCCGTCGTGACGACCGCGAGCGGTCAGATGATCGCGGTCGGCGCGCGTGCTGCGGGCAATGGCTTTCAGGCGGGCTGGGCGATGCACTTGGACGCCGCGGGCGACGTGATCGACTATCTGCCGGCGCTGGTGGATGCCGCAGGCGATGCGCACTACAGCAGCGTGGCGATCGCCAGCGACGGCGGGTTGGCATTGGGCGGCGCGACATCGACGGACGCGATCCTGCGGCTGATCCACGCCAGCGGCGTGATGCAACAGGTCCAGCCGTTCAGCGCGTACGGCGCGGGCGACGTGACGACCGTCGTGGCGCAGGGCACGGGTTGGCTGGCGCTCGACGGCAAAGGCCATGTCGTCCGCTTGCTGGATACCGGCGCGACGGCATGGGCAGCAACAGTCAATGGTTTGGGCGCGAGCGCGCTCCACGGGATCACCGGCCTGGCGGATGGCGGAGCGATCGCCGTCGGTTCTTGCGCAGGCTTGAGCGCTGACGCCGCAACCGCGCTCGCCGTGCGGTTCTCGGCCAGCGGGGCCATCCTTTGGCAGCGCGCTTTTGGCAACGCCGGCAGCATGTTCGCGGCAGTGACGCTCGGCGCGGATGGCACGATCTTTGTCACCGGCGCGCGGCCCAACGCCACGGAGACGCAGCAATGGTTTGGCCACTTGAGCGCCGATGGCCGCTGGATCGGCGACGCGACCTGGTCGCTGGGCGCACTGACGGCGATTTTTGGCGGCATCGTCGCGGCTGACGGCACGTGGCGTCTGCTCGGCAGCGATGGCACGCACGTTTGGCAGGGCGCCTTTGACACCGCCGGCAACCTGCTGTGGCAGAAGACCCACGACGCCGGCATCGCACACGGCATGGCGCTCCTTGCGGGCGGCGGCGCGGTCATCGTCGGCGAGACGCCCGCACCCGCCGACGGCCTCGTGCTGCGCGTCGATCCTTGGGGTGAAGGCGACTGCGCCGTCTCGCAGCTCTGCAGCAACCTCACGTTAGCCGCGTGCGACGACGGCCTCGCGTGCACCGCCGACCTGTGCGCCGCGGGCGGCAACTGCAGCCACCCCACGCTTGGCGCGGGCGCGTGCGACGACGGCAACATCTGCACTGTTGTCGACGCCTGCGCGGGCAGCCAATGCACCGGCGGCGTTGACGGCCTGTTTGACGGCACCGACGCCAGCGTCAGCCACTGGTCGCTCATCGCCGCCCGCGCCGATGGCGGCGCAGTCGTCGCCGGCACCGCGGGCCTCGTCGCGCGCCTCGATGCCGCCGGAACGACCCTCTGGAGCCACTACGTCACCGGCGGCGCGATCAGCGATGTCGCTTCCTTGGCCAACGGCTGGGTGCTCGCGCTGCAAGGCGACGCGGGCGGCACGCTCCGGCGCTTCACCGACAACGGCGTCGCGCTTGCCGCGGGCCTCAACGTCGACGGCGCCAACGGCGGCAAATCCAGTGCCATGGCCGTCCTCAGCGATGACACGGTCGTCGTCGTGGGAACCGCTGCGATGGGCACTCCGGGCCAGACGGCGTTCGTCGAGCACTTCGACGCCGCATGGACTGGCTCGGCGACGACGCTCCCCGGCTCGTTTGGTCTCTCGCAAGGCCTCGCTGTCGCCGCATCGGCCAAAGGCGGCTGCGGCGTGCTCACCGTGGAAGGCACGGTCGCGAAGATCCACCGCCTGGACGGCGCGATGGCCGAGCTTTGGAGCAAGCCGCTCAGCGTGACTGCGGAAAGTGCGTTAGCGGCGATGCCTGACGACGGCTGGCTTGTCGCTGGCTTGGGTCCCAAGGGCCTTGCCGTTGAGCGCTACGGCCCCGACGGCGCGTTCGAATTCGCCGTGCAATGGCCCATGTCGGGCTTGACCGACGTCCGGGCGTTGACCGTCCTCCCTGACGGCACCAGCGCCGTCGCCCTCGTCCGCCTGTCGGGCGGCTTCAGCCAAGGGGGCGTCGCGCGCCTTGGCCCGCTCGGCGGCTTGCTTTCCAGCAACTGGGGCACTGACGGCTCGCAGCTCTTTGACATCGCGACGACGGACCGGCCAGGCGGCGTTTGGGCGGTCGGCAGTCGATCCGGCGGTGGCTGGTTGCGCCGCACAGACAGCCACGGCGGCCAGACCTGCGCGGCGAGCGGCGGCTGCGTCAGCGAGAGCCTGATCTGCGACGACGGCAATCCGTGCACCAACGACGGCTGCGCCGCGGGTCAATGCACGATCACCGCGCCCGACGCGCCGGGCACCTGCCTGGACGGCGGCGTTTGCTCCGCCGAGGGCGCATGTCCGCTCCTTGGCACCTGCGGCGACGGCAAATGCAACGTCAAGGAGACGAGCACGTCCTGCGCCAGCGACTGCCAGGCCAGCTGCGACGCCATGAACTGCGACGACGGCGACCCGTGCACCGTGGACTTCTGTCTGGCTGGCAGCTGCGCGATCGGCGGCGCCCCCGATGGCACGCCATGCGCGCTCGGCAAGGCGTGCGGGCTCGGCCAGTGCGTTGTGCCCGGCTGCGGCGACGGCACGTGCCAGTCCGGCGAGACGGCGACCAACTGCCCGGGCGATTGTCCGATCTGCGGCAACGGCCTCTGCGGCGCGGGCGAGAACAACCACGTCTGCCCCGCCGACTGCGCCAAACCGGCTAGCGGCTGCCAGAACATGTGCGGCTGGAAGAGCCAAAAGCCCGGCGGCGGCGTTTGCTGGTGCGATCCCAACTGCACGCCCGGGCCTTTTGGCGACTGCTGTGACGACAAAGCCACCTTCTGCCCCTGACGCGAGCGAGGCGCCCGATGGACTTGGACCTGATCGCGTGGGGCTATCCGTTTTTTGTCCTGCTGATTGCGCTTGAACTCGGCTATGCGTGGCGCAAGGGCGTCCGCCTCTACCGCTTCCCGGACGCGCTCACCGACCTCGCCTGCGGCGTTGGCAGCCAGACGATGGGCGCCGTCCTCGGCTTTGTCGCCATCGCGGTCTACACGTGGGTCTTCCGGTTTCGCTTCTTCACGTTGCCCAGCCGCAGCCCATGGGTCTGGATCGGCGCGTTCCTGTACGTCGATTTTGTCTTCTACTGGTGGCACCGCTGGAGCCACGAAGTGCATTTCTTGTGGGCCGGCCACGTCGTGCACCACCAGTCGGAGGACTACAACCTGGCCGTCGCGCTGCGGCAGGAGTGGCTGACGCACCTGACGCACATCCCGTTCTACTTGCCGTTGGCGCTCCTGGGCGTCTCGTGGCAGCTCGTGGCAACTCACGTGGCGATTTCCCTGCTGTACCAGTTCTGGATCCACACGGAGGTCATCCGCCGCATGGGTCCCTACGAGTGGCTCTTCAACGCGCCGATGCACCACCGCGTCCACCATGCCGTCAATCCGCAGTATTTGGACAAGAACTACGGCGGCATTCTCATTGTCTGGGACCGGCTGTTTGGCACCTACAAAGAGGAGCGCGAGCCGTGCGTGTATGGCACCACGACGCCGATCGCCAGTTGGAACACGTTCTGGGCCAACGCGATCGTGTGGAAGACCATGCTGGATGCTTCGCGGCGCACCGCGCGCTGGACGGACAAGCTCGGCGTGTGGCTGAAATCGCCGGCGTGGAGTCCGCCGGACCTGCCCGCGCATCCGCCGCATGAAGTGGACCGGGCGACCGTGGTCAAGTACGACACGCCGACGACGCTGCCGTTGCGCGTGTGGCTGGGCGCGCAGTTCCTGCTGACAATGGGCGTGCAGTCGCTGCTGCGCAACGCCACGACGCTGGAGATCGCGCTCGCGGTGCCGCTCATTTTGTGGTCGCTCTTCAATGTGGGTGGGCTGCTGGAGCGCAAGCGGTGGGCGCAGTCGAGCGAGTTGGCGCGGTTGGTCGCGACGGTGGCGAGCTGCGGCGTGCTGGCCGCGCGCGGCTCGTCCATGCCGCTCGTGGTGACAATCGCCGTCCTCAGCGCGCTGTTGGCTTTCACGTTGCCGCGGGCGAACCGGGAAGCTGCGTCACTTCTTCAGGTGTAGCGGCGTGTAAGCCGGCTCCCAGTGCCACGCTTTGGCCCTTTCAGCCAGCGTCGCGTCGTCGACCGTTGGCGCCACGCCCGCTTCAGCCGCCGCCTTGGCCACGCGCAACGCCACATGCCGGCTGACGTGGCGCAGCTCCGCGATCCGCGGATACAGCGTCTCCTCGCCCTGGTGGTGCAGTTGCGTGAACTCGGCCACGGCGTGCGCGGCCGCGAGAAACAGGCTGTCCGGCACCCGCTCCGCCTCGCTCAACAGCAGCCCAAGGCCCAGCCCCGGGAAGATGAACACGTTGTTGCACTGGCCGATGACGAACTTGCGTGCGCCCAGCGTCACCGGTGCGAAGGGCGAACCCGTCGCCACGAGCGCGCGCCCGTCCGAATGCGCCAGCGCGGCTTGCGGCGTGCACTCGGCTTTGCTCGTCGGATTGCTGAGCGGCAAGATGATGGGCCGCGGGCAATTTTCCGCCATCTGCGCGAGGATCTCCGCGTCAAAGACGCCCGGCTGCCCTGACGTGCCGACGAGGACCGTCGGCTTGAACCCCTGCACGAGTTGCGCCAGCGTCATTTCCGGCGTGATGCCCAACAGCTCCGCATCATCGCTGCGGAGCACGAACGGCGTCTTGTACGGATCCTTGATCGGCCGCGCTTCCGTCAGCACGCCGTCGGAATCAAAGAACAGCAGCTTGCGCCGCGATTCGTCGTCCGGCACGCCCTGCGCCGCCAGTTCCGCGCGGATCAGCCCGCCGATGCCCACGCCCGCGCCGCCCGCGCCCACAAACAGGATGCGTTGCTGCGCCAGCGTCTCGCCGGTGATGCGCATGCCCGACAGGATACCCGCGAGCGTGATCGCCGCGGTGCCCTGGATGTCGTCATTGAAGCTGCGGATCTGCCCGCGGTATTGCTCCAACAAGCGAAACGCGTTGCCTTTCTTGAAATCTTCCCACTGCAGCACGGCGCGCGGGAACACCTTGCGCACGGCGCGGACGAACTCCTCGATCAGCGCGTCATAGGCGGCACCGCGCAAACGCGGCGCGCGATGGCCGAGGTAAAAGGGATCGTCCAGCAGCGCGGCGTTGTCCGTGCCGACGTCCAGGCTCACCGGCAGGCAGTGCTGCGGATGGATGCCGGCGCCAGCAGCGTACAAAATCAGCTTGCCGACCGGAATCGCCATGCCGCCCACGCCCTGGTCGCCCAGACCGAGGATCCGCTCATTGTCGGTCACCACGATCAGCCGGACTTCCGCCTCGGCCACGTTGCACAGGCGCTCGACCATCGCGCCGGCATCGTCCGGCGTCAGGTACAGGCCGTGGGGCCGGCGGAAGATGTGGCTGTACTGCTGGCACGCCAAGCCCACCGTCGGCGTGTAGATGATCGGCGCCAGCGCTTCCAGATTGCCCGCGAGCACGCGGTAGAACAGCGTCTCATTGCGTTCCAGAAGCGCGATCAGCCCGACGTACTTCTCCAGCGGATCGGTCTTCGCGGCGAGGTGCTCCGTCTCCAGCGCCTCCTGCTGCTCGATGGTGAAAACGGCTTGCGGCAGGAGGCCGGCGAGGCCAAGTGCGTCGCGTTCCGCCAGCGTAAACGCCGCGTCGCGGTTGAGGCGGGGCTGGGCGAGGAGCGCGGTGCCTTTGGGATGGTGGAGATCGTGGGTTGCCATGTCGGTTGTCCAGTTCGTGTCGCCTGCATTGCGGCGCGGCGATTGTCGCAGCCGCCGAGGCGCGCGCCAAGCTGCGCGATGATGGACGTGTGACAGTTGGGGGCGCGTCGTGAACAAAGGCCAAAAACGCCGCGGGGGCGATCGTGTGACCGCCCCCGCAGGGTTTACCTTCGCTTGCCGGGACCTACGAGCAGCCGCCCGACGTCGCGCCGCAGTCGCAGCGGTAGCACTTGCCGGCCGGGTACATCGTCTGGCCGCAGTTGCTGCACAGCGGCAGGTCGATGTTGCGGGCGATCACGCCGCGCTGCTGGCTGTTGGCGTCGGCCTCTTTGGCTTCCATCGCGACCGCGCCGGGCTGCACCAGCTTGATCTTCACCGTCGTGCCGGTCGACGCGGTCTGCGTCGGCAGCGGCTCGTACACGTTGCTCGTCTGGCCGTCGATCGTCTCCATCTCACCGGTCTGCAGGAATTTCAGCGCCAGCCAGCGGAAGATGTAGTCCGTGATCGACTTGGCGATCGGGATGTCCCGGTTGCCCGTGAAGCCCGACGGTTCAAAGCGCGTGGCCGTGAACTTGTTGCAGAGCACGTCCAGCGGAACGCCGTACTGCAGCGCCAGGGAAATCGACGTCGCGAAGGCATCCAGCAGGCCCGACAGCGTCGAACCTTCCTTGGCCATCGTGATGAACACTTCGCCCAGCGAGCCGTCCTCGTGCATGCCCACGGTGATGTAGCCCTCGTGGCCGGCGATCGAGAACTTGTGGGTCAGCGCCTGACGCTCATCGGGCAGCTTCTTGCGCAGCGGGCGCTCGACGATGCGATCGATGAACTTCTCCACGACCTGCACCTGCTGCACGACGCCCTGGCCGACGGTGCCGTCCTTGGTGTCGCTGCTGCGCTTGGTGGAGAGAGGCTGGCTGCGCTTGCAGTTGTCGCGGTAGATGGCCACGGCCTTGATGCCGAGCTTCCACGCTTCCACGTACGTCGTGGCGATGTCCGCGACGCTCGCGTCTTCCGGCAGGTTGACGGTCTTGGAGATCGCGCCCGACAGGAACGGCTGACAGGCGCCCATCATCTTGATGTGGCCCTGGTAGTGGATCGACCGCGTGCCATTGGCCGCCTTGAACGCGCAGTCAAACACCGCGAGGTGATCGCTCTTCAGGCCCGGCGCGCCTTCGATCGTGTCGTTCTGATCGATGTGCGTCGTAATCTCCGCGATTTCCTTGCTGTTATAGCCGAGGTGAATCAGCGCCTGCGGGACCGCCGAGTTGACGATCTTCAGCGTGCCGCCGCCGACCAGCTTCTTGTACTTCACCAGCGCGATGTCGGGCTCGATGCCCGTCGTGTCGCAATCCATCATGAAGGCGATCGTGCCCGTGGGCGCGAGCACCGAGACCTGGGCGTTGCGATAGCCGTGCTTCTCGCCCGTCGCCAGGACGTCGGTCCAGATGTCCGCCGCGGCCTGCGTCAGGTTGGCGGGAATCAGCTTGGCGGCGATGTCGTTCACGGCGGCCTGGTGCTTCTTCATCACGCGGAGCATCGGCTCGCGGTTGATGCTGAAGCCCGGGAACGGCCCGATCTGCTCGGCGACGCGCGCCGACTGCAGGTTGGCCTGACCGTGCATGATCGCGGTGATCGACGCGGCATAGGCGCGACCGGCGTCGCTGTCATACGCCAGACCGCGGGTCATCAGCAGCGCGCCGAGGTTGGCGAAGCCGATGCCGAGCGGACGGAACGCGTGGCTGTTCTTCTCGATCGCCGGCGTCGGGTACGCGGCGAAGTCGACGAGGATTTCCTGCGCCGTGATCGTGATGTCGACGCCGTGCTTGAAGCCGTCGATGTCGAACTCGCCGTCCGCGCCGACGAACTTCATCAGGTTGAGCGACGCGAGGTTGCACGCCGAGTCATCCAGGAACATGTACTCACTGCACGGATTGGACGCGTTGATCGGCGCCGTGTTCGGGCAGGTGTGCCAGTCATTGATCGTCGTGTCGTACTGCATGCCCGGATCGCCGCAGAGCCACGTGGACTCGGCGATCGTGTTCATGACGTCCTGCGCGGGCATCGTGTCCATCGGGCGGCCATCTTTGACCGCGCGCGTCGTCCAGTCCTCGTTGTTCTCAACGGCCTTCATGAACGCGTCGGTCACGCGGACGCTGTTGTTGCTGTTCTGGAAGAACACGCTCGTGTACGCCTCGCCGTCGATGCGGCTGTCGTAACCGGCTTCAATGAGCGCCCACGCCTTCTTTTCCTCGGACTCCTTGCAGCGGATGAACTCCAGGATATCTGGGTGATCGACGTTCAGGATGACCATCTTGGCGGCGCGGCGCGTCTTGCCGCCGGACTTGATGACGCCCGCGAACGCGTCAAAGCCCTTCATGAAGCTGACGGGACCGGACGCCGTGCCACCGCCAGCGAGCTGCTCGCGCGAGGAGCGGATCGGCGAGAGGTTGGAGCCGGTGCCGGAGCCGTACTTGAACAGCATGCCTTCGGTCTTGGCGAGCGTGAGGATCGACTCCATGGTGTCTTCCACGGAGTTGATGAAGCACGCGGAGCACTGCGGCTGCTTCTCAACGCCGACGTTGAACCACACCGGCGAGTTGAACGCCATGCGCTGCTGGAGCAGCATCCAAGTCAGCTCGTCTTCAAAGATGCGGGTCGATTCTTCGCTGTCGAAGTACTGGCCCTGGCGCGCCCACGCGCCGATGGTGCCGACCACGCGGCCGATGAGCTGGCGCACGCTGTACTCGCGCTCGGGCGTGCCGAGGGTGCCGCGGAAGTACTTGGACACGACCACTGCGGTGGCGGTCTGCGACCAGAAGGACGGGAATTCGACGTTCTTCTGTTCAAAGATCGTCTCGCCCTTGGTGTTGGTGATCGACGCAGTGCGGCGGTCCCAAAGCACTTCATCAAACGGGTTGACGCCCGCCTTGGTGAACAGGCGCTTGCACGGCAGCCCCACGCCACGGTCGGCGCGCTGGGAAGCCGGCAGCTGGTGGCCGGGGGCGCGGTTCTGCGCAACATGTGTCACTGTCATCTCGCTCGCGTTATCCATAACCACCTGCGCTTTGCTGCCCTCGTCGAGCGTACTGGCGGTCGTCGCCAGCGTCGAGTCTGAATTGCCTTCCGAGTCCAAAACCATCGTCATCAGGCCCATCTGCTGCGCCGCGGCGTTCGCCTGCTGCACAGTCGCGGTCGCCTTCTTGTCCATCTTCATGCCTTCCATCGTTCCGCTCCGTTCGTTTCTTCTCGAGGGTTCAGTTCTTCTCGCGGGTTCTGTCGTCGTCCTGGGCTCGGTTCCTGTCGTTGGTTCCGTCTGATTCGCTGTCTGCAGCTTGTTGCGGCCTTTGCGGCGTGCCGTGCCGGCTTGCGTTTGCTCCGTCTGCGAATCCGTGAGTCCTTCGAATCTCAGCGCGCCGTCTGCCATCTCGCCCTCCTCCACACGAGGCGCTGCGTCCAACCGGAGGTGCTGTTTGGCACCAGATCGGGACCGCGCGACGTATGTGCACGCACTGGCCGCGCCCCTTCGCGACCAACGCTACCGGATCAACCAGCCGCAACACGTCCCCGCGCGCCTTGCGCGAGGCCATGCTGAGACCGCCGAAGCGGCACCAGGCTTGTCAGGCAGGGCGGACAGCGGCGAAAACTGTGACGTCGCAGGCAAGCCCGCCGTCGCTGTTTGTTCGCTGTCGTTCCTGTCCCCGAAACTAGCCTGAGCGCCCCTCGCGGTCAACCCGAGGGTCAGCCTCGCACCACTACAGGTTGTGTCAAAAAAATACATGACCACTACCTGTAGTGGTCGGGCAAGTGCCTTACCGATCGCGAATTTGCCGTCAAAACGCGCGCTTCTTACAGATCCGCCAGACCGCTGTGTGAACTCTGCAGCGCCGCCTGGCCCCGGGCTGTGGACAACTGGCGTGCACCGGCGTGCAACCCCTGAATCCGGATCTGGAATTGGCTGTCACGGGGTTGTTGCCGGAACGCCACATCCAATGGGGTCGTGGCCGATCGCGCGGCCCAAACCGCCGTGATCACGGGAGGCCCCGGGTCGCCGCGCGTTCTTTGCAACCTATTGGTATGACAATTGAATGCCAGAATGAGAACGACCAATCGTGCGCTGGATCGCGGTTGTCGTTGCTTCCCGGGGTGCGGAGGGGGTACAAGCCTGCCGCAGAACCGTGCGGTACGCGCGCGGCGAAAGGGTCACGACGTCATGCAGTTCATCGATCAGGCGATCATCGCCGTGCAATCTGGCACGGGCGGTCACGGTTCAAAAAGCTTCCGCCGCGAGAAGTACATCCCCCGCGGCGGTCCGGACGGCGGCGACGGCGGCAAGGGCGGCGACGTCATCCTCGTGGCTGACAACCGCTCCCGTACGCTTCACGACTACCACCACAAACGGCTGTACGTGGCAGAAGACGGCCAGAACGGCATGCAGTCCCGCAAGACGGGTCGCGATGGCGAGGACCTGATCCTCTACCTCCCGCCGGGGACCCAAGTCTTTGACGACGACACGGGCGTGCTGCTCGCCGACCTGACGATGGCCAACGAGCGGGTTGTCCTGCTGGGCGGCGGCAACGGCGGCTGGGGCAACGTGCACTTTGCCTCGGCGACGCGGCAGACGCCGGACCATGCGAATCCGGGCCTGGAAGGCAAGCGCAAGTCGCTGCGCCTCGAGCTCAAGCTGCTGGCCGATGTCGCGCTCGTGGGCTACCCGAACGCGGGCAAGTCCAGCCTCATCCGGCAGATCTCCGCCTCGCGCGCGGTCGTGGCCGACTATCCGTTTACGACCCTGGTGCCGAATCTCGGCGTGGTACGCCATCACGACCGTGTCTTCACGGTTGCGGACATCCCCGGGCTGGTCCCAGGCGCGGCGGAAGGTGCCGGTCTCGGGATTCGGTTCCTGCGGCACATCGAGCGCTGTCGGATTCTCGTCTACCTCCTGTCGCCCGTGGACAAGGATACGCCCGACTACCAGTGGATGGTGCTGCAGCGCGAGTTGCATGAGCACGATCCGAAGCTCCTCGAGCGGCCGAGCATCGTTGTGTTGTCCAAGGCCGATGCGCTCGGTCCGGACGCCCAGAAACGCGCCGATGAAGTGGCCGCCTTGATCGGTCAGCCAGTCCTGCCGATCTCCTCGCTGGATGGGACCGGCGTCGACCGGTTGCTGACGGCGCTCGCGCTTCAGTTCCCGCCGGAGACACCGTTGGAACAACCGAAGTGGAATCCGCTCGAAGACTGACCGCGATCGGTCGGCGCTTTCGTGGTCACTCGGGTATTTGACCCTCCGGGATCACCAGCCTATACTTCTGCAGATTGTCCGCGAATGCGATCGCGCTCGGCATGCGTCGGCGCGACTTCACTGGCGGTCCTGATCAGGCGGTTTTGGCCCAGCGCCGAGCCGCGTGATGTGTGTGGAATCGCGCCCACCGGGCGATTCGTGAAGAACTATGCAGTTCGACAGACCCCCTGATGGGTTTGTCGGCAGACTGCATCGAGACGGACGTTGCGAGGCACCATGGTGCGCCACCTGGTAGTGAAGAATCGACTGGACCTGACGCATCGCCTCACGGCGACGGCGGCCATGTTGATGGTGTTGTCGGCCGCGCCTGCGCTTGCTCAGCCTACCGATGAGCCAGCCGCGAGCGATTCTGCTCCGGCGGACCCGGCCGCTGACGCGCCCGCTGCGCCTCCGACTGTTGCTGCACCGCCGACCGTCGCGGCTCCGCCCGCCGCACCGCCGACCGTTGCCGCACCGCCTGCGGTCACCCCGCCAGCCGCAACGGCGGCCAAGCCCGCCACGCCGGCTCCGGCTGCTGCAACCGCACCCGCTGGCGCTGCTGCGCCTGGGGGCATCGCTGCTCCGCCGGCCGCCGCTGAAGTGGTCCCCGCTGCTGGCGATGCCCAGTACGACGCGAAGCTGCGCGGGATTGAAGAGCGCGTGATTTCCGTCAAGGAAAAGATCTTCAACACCAAAGCCAAGTTGCTGCTCCTCAAAGAGCAAATCCTGGACAACGTGATCGCGGAATCGCGGGCGGTGCTGATCCACAAGAACGAGATGGGCAGCTTCTTTGAGCTGCAGTCCGTGCTGTACTACCTGGACGGCAAGAAGATTTACTATCAGGACAACGCCAACGGCCTGCTGACCCAGCGCAAAGAGTTCGAAATCTTCAACGGCACGGCGACGGCTGGCAACCACTCGCTGACGGTTGAGATGGTCTACCGCGGCAACTCGGACGTGTTCAGCTACTTGGAAGGCTATGTCTTCAAACTGAAATCCGTCTACACGTTCTACGCCCAGAAGGGCCGCGTGACGGAAGTCTCCGTGA
>CAINLT010000023.1 GCA_903850505.1 uncultured Myxococcales bacterium
AGCATCAGTGGACCACTCGCCTGGAAATCGAGGAAGGCCAGACGCTGACGCCCATCATCGGCGCTGACAACAAGCCCGGCTCGCTCCTGGACGGCCGCCTGCAGTCCACCAAGGATCGCGTTTACCTCAATTCCGTCTATATCTACCAGTACTTGCCCTGGATCGGTCCGTACGTGCGGATCGGCGGCGAGACCAGTCTTTTCAATCACTACAGCTACTTCGCCAAACCCACGCCCGTCGTGATCCAGGATGCCAATGGCAATACGCTGTCGACCCGCACCGGCACGGACGGTCTGGGCGAGTCGCAAGTTGAACTCGCGGGCACGCTGACACCGATTCAGCTCAAGCAGGGCGCGGGCGTCAATCTGCGCGTGCTGCACAACGTCTTTGCCGACCTGGATCTGCGCAGCGGCCTTGGTTCGCGGCAGTACATCGCCAACGGCCAGCTCGTGCCCACGGACGATCCAAACACGGCGGCTTTTGAGCTGCGGCAAGTCCGCGGGACGGTGCTGACCGGTATCGAAGTCTCAGCGTTGGGCATGGCGCGCGTGTCCCGCTTCCTGCAAGTCTCGACGGAATTCGACATGCTCCTGCCGTTTGAAGGGCTGACCGCGACGCAGATGACGTGGCGCAACACGCTGAGCCTGCGCCTGAGCAGCTTTGCGTCGGTCACGTATACGCTCAACATTGTGCGCCAGCCCAACGTCAATCCGATCGACCCGTTCGCCAGCGAGCAAGGCCTGCAGTTGCGATTCTTCTACGCGCCGCTGTAGTTCCAGCCGTTGGGTCCGCGATGCGCGTGCTACGGGAGCGCGCCGCCGAGGATCCAGTCGCGCATCAACTGCACAAGCGTCGGCGTCATCGCGCTGACATTGTTCTTCGGCATGCGCTGCCCCCACGCCAGCGGCAAGGTCGCATCGATCGCCATCAGAATCGCGCTGTTGTTCGGCTTGCCCGGGTCGACGAACTTGGTATAGGTCGTGTCGCCCGACGCGACGTTGTAGATCCCGGCGTACGACAGCTGGGTGTTGTGGCATTGGACGCACATCGGCGTGATGATCTGCGTGTTGACGTCGCCATAGTTCGGGTTTGCGCAGCTGGCGATTGGCGCGTGCGCGCATGTGCCGCTGGCTGCGTCACAGCTGTCCGTGGTGCAGTTGAGCGCGTCGTCGCAGTTGACGGTCGTGGCCGCGAGGCACGTGCCCTTGGTGCAGATTTCGCCGCTCGTGCACGCGTTGTTGTCGTTGCAAGCGATGCCCTCGTTCGTGGGCGCGTGGCTGCAAGTGCTCGCCCCGCAGACGTCAGATGTGCACGGATTGCCGTCATCCGCGCATGCCGCGCCGTCCGCGCTCGTGTGGGTGCAGGCGCCAGCCGTACAGCCGTCCAATGTGCAGGAATTGCCGTCGTCGCAGGCGGCGACCGCTCCGGGCACGCAGACGCCCGCGCTGCACGCATCGCCTACGGTGCACGCGTTGCCGTCGTCACACGGCGCACCGTCCGCACAGACCGGACCTGAGTCGGCGGCGTCGGCA
>CAINLT010000024.1 GCA_903850505.1 uncultured Myxococcales bacterium
ACCGGCGTTTGCAGCAATCCGAGCGCGGCCAACGGCACCGCTTGCAGTGACGGCAATGACTGCACGCAGACCGACACCTGCCAGGCCGGCACGTGCAACGGCGCCAGCCCGGTGACTTGCACCGCGCTGGACCAGTGCCACACCGCGGGCACTTGCGCGCCGGCCACCGGCGTTTGCAGCAATCCGAGCGCGGCCAACGGCACCGCTTGCAGTGACGGCAATGCCTGCACGCAGACCGACACCTGCCAGGCCGGCACGTGCAACGGCGCCAGCCCGGTGACTTGCACCGCGCAGGACCAGTGCCACACGGCGGGCACGTGCGCGCCGGCCACCGGCGTTTGCAGCAACCCGACCAAGGCTGACGGTGCCGCGTGCAGTGACGGCAACGCCTGTACCCAGACCGACACGTGCCAAGCCGGTTCATGCACCGGCGCCAATCCCGTGACCTGCACCGCGCAGGACTCGTGCCACACGGCAGGCACATGCGCGCCGGCCACCGGCGTTTGCAGCAACCCCGCGCAGCCGGCAGGGACGGTCTGTCGCATCAGCGCTGGTCTTTGCGACCTCACTGAGACCTGTACCGGCGGCGCTGGCGGCTGCCCGGCCGACACGTTCGTGAGCGCCGGCACGGTCTGCCGCGGCTCCACTGGCACCTGCGACCCAGCGGAGACATGCACCGGCGCGGCCGCTGCGTGCCCGGGCAACAGCTTTGCTGCCAACGGCACCAGCTGTAACGACGGCTACTCCTGCACCACCAGCGACAACTGCCAGTCCGGCACGTGCACCGGCACCGCGGGCTCCTGCAACGACGCCAACAGCTGCACCACTGACGCCTGCGTCGGTGCGGGCGGCGCGGCGCTCACGGGCTGCACCAACGTCAACGTGACCAACGGCACGACCTGCGCGGACGGCAACTCCTGCACGGCGCCGGACACTTGCACGAGCGGCACATGCAGCGGCACGACCATCACGTGCAATGACAACAACCCGTGCACGACCGACTCCTGCAACCCGGCCAGCGGCTGCGTCTACACCGGCGGCTCCTGCACCACGGGCAACACCTGCGTGAACGACACGGATTGCGCCAGCGGCTCGTGCAATGGCACCACCAAGAAGTGCAACCCGCCGATCACGTGCGCGGATTGGAACAAGGTGGCCGTGGCCGGCAGTCCCGCTTCCGCCCAGGCGACGGGATGCAGCTGGGCTGGCGCGAGCGGCGCGACGTGCACGAACGCCAACGGCTGCGACATCATCAGCGGCGGCGGCAATACCACTTCGGGCTACGGGACGATCAACTCGACGACGACCGACTTCTCGACCACCGCGACGGCCAACACCATCACGGTCTTGCAGGCCGTGACGATCAAGTCCATGAATGTTTCGGTCGCACTTTCAGGCAACACCAACCTGACGATGACGACCTTTACCAGCATGACCTTCTGGCTGCGCATCGCGGGTGTCGACAGCGCGACCTTCACGTGCAGCATCCCCAACCAGAACAACGTCCCCGCGACGGTGAGCTGCACGCAGGTCACAGGCAGCGTCTCCGTGCCGGCCAATTCGACAATCAGCATGCACTTCCAGACGGGCGCGGAGAACGGCGAGTTGGCTATCGGCTCGTGGACGGTCGGCTACACCATCCCATAGAAAAGCAACGCGCGTGGACATCCGCCGCGCCGCATGGCACCCTCCGGCCATGCTTCCAGCGCGAATTCTCGCCACCGCCACGCACTTTCCGGGGACGCCGCGCCTGACGTCGGAGCTCGCGCGCGCGGCCATGCCCGAGCGCACGGTCGCGGATGTGGAAGCGCGCACAGGCATCCACGCGCGCTGGTTTGCCAATCCGGGCGATTCGATTGCCGGGCAGGCCGCGGAAGCCATCCGCAAAGCGCTTCTCGCCGCCGACATGCCCGCGTCCGCCCTCAAGCGCGTCATCTTCACGTGCTCCACCGGCGGCGACTACATCCTGCCCGCCAACGCGAACGCCGTGCTCGACCTCCTCGGCTTGGATGGCACCGCGGACTGCTTTGACCTCAACAATGCCTGCGTCGGGTTCCTTTCTGGCCTCGACGTTGCCGCGCGGTGCGTCGCCACAGGCCTGGGACCCGTCGCCGTCGTGGCATCCGAGATGGGCTCGCGCCACATCGACCCGGCCGATCCGCGACCCTACGTCGTCTTTGGCGACGCGGCGGCGGCAGCCATTGTCACCGCGTCTGAATCGGGCGGTGCGGCAGTCCTCGCCAGCGCTTTTGGCAACCGCGGCAGCCTGCGGGACACGGTCCACATGGCGCACGGCAGCCTCACCGGCCAGCGCGAGAACATCGTCTTCAACAAGTCCAACCGCGACATCACGGACATTGCCATGGCCGGCTTGGGCCAGGTCGCGACCGCCATCTTCGCCCAGACGGGTCTGGACTGGCACGGCGTGGACTGGATCGTGCCGCACCAGCCCAACGGCGCGATGCTCGGGCAAATCGCCGACCATTTTGGCCTGGACCGCAGCAAGATGATTCCGGTCGTCGCGGAGACCGGCAACATCGGCTCCGCGTCGACCGCCGTCGGTCTGGACCGACTGCTCCGCTCGGGCCAGGTGCGCACGGGTCAGACGATCCTGCTCATCGGCGTTGGCTCCGGCCTTTCCTATGGCGCCCTTCTCTACCGCGTCGGGTGAACTGCGATGCTCCCTCTCTCAACCTTTCGCGCGCAACCGGCGCTGCACACGTGGCTCGCGGGCTGGAATGCCGTCGCGCGGTGGACCCGTTATGAAGTCGAGCATCTGGAGCCGCTGCTGCAGGGCACGCCGTGCCTGATTGTCGGCTACCACGGTCGGCCGCTGGCGTGGGACCTGTGCATGCTGACGACGGAACTGCACCGGCGGCTTGGCTACTTGCCACACGGCATCATCCACGGCGGTCTGGCAAAGGGTCCTATGGCCGATTTCATCGACGGCCTTGGCTTTGTCACCGCGGACGGTCCTGAACTGGCGGCGGCGGTGGTGCGCGGCGAGCACATCCTTGTCGCGCCCGGCGGGACACATGAGGGCTGCCGGCGCGGCGAGACGTACACGGTTGCGTGGGGCAAACGGACGGGCTACCTGAAGCTGGCGCTGCGCTACGGTCTGCCGATTGTGCCGGTGGCGGCGTCGGGCGTCGATTCGCTCTACCTCAGCCTGAACAACGGCGATCGCTGGGGCAAGCGGCTGGGCGTCCCGGCGCGGCTGCCGTTGTGGCTTGGCCTGGGGCCGCTGGGGTTCTTCCCGTTTTCGCCGCCGTTCCCCGCGCGCGTGCGCCAGCGCGTCGGCGACGCCATCGATGTCCGCGCGCTTGTGGAAGAAATGGCACGGGTAGCAGGCAGGCCGATGACGTGGCAGGATGTTGTGGCGGACCCGGCTGGACGACCGATCCTGGCGACGGCGCACCAGCACATTCAAACGACAGTACAGAGCATTCTCAACGAAATGACCGGCCGGAGGCATGTTTGAAAGATTCTGCGCACAAGTCTGCTGAGGTCATCCCCGCGCAACGCGAGCCGAGCGATACGCAATGGGCCGTCGTCCTCGGCGTCACCTCTGGATCGGGATTTGACATCGCCAAGGCCGTCGCCGCCAATCCGGGGCTCAACATCTTTGGCGCGCACCGCGGCCATTGGCCCGAGCAGGCGGCCGCCATCGACGCGCACGTTGCGGCGCTGGGCCACAAGTCGGCGCACTATGTGGGCGACGTGGGCACGCACGCGGGTGTTGAACACGCGGCCGATCGCCTGCTGGAAGTCGCGGGCAAGCAGAGCGTGCGCCTGTGCGTCCACGCGATCGCCAACGCGTCGCTGGGCATGTTCCTGGGCGAAGGCACCGGGCCGTTCCGCGCGTTCATCCCCAATAATTTTCACAAGACCATGGATTCCATGGCCAATTCCTTCGCGTGGTGGGCACAAGCGCTGGTCGCGCGCGATTTGCTGGCGCCGGGTGCGCAGCTGCTGGGCCTGACCAATCCGATCTCGGACTCGATGATCCACAACTTTGGCATCATCACGGCGGCCAAGGCGGCGCTGCAGGTGTACGTGAAGCACCTGGCGTGGGAGATGGGCCCGCTGGGCTACCGCGTCAACCTGCTGAACTATGGCACGGTCGACACGCTGGCGGTCAAGAAGGCCTTCACGCCCGAGAAATGGCAGCGCTTTCAGGACGTGGTTGCGCAGGCGATTCCCGCGGGGCGGATGCTGTCGACGCCGGAGGTCGGGCAGTTTGTGACGCTGCTGCTGCGGCCGGAAGCGCACTGGTTCAACGGCGCGACCATCGATTTTACCGGCGGCCAATCGCAAAGTCTGCTGAATTGCCTGCTGTACGACGAATGGGACAAGGACCGCAAGACGAAGGACACTCCATGAGCGATTTCCAGACGCAGCTGACCGATGCGCAACTCGCCGCGCTCCACGGCGGCTACAGCAGCGAGATGATGGATGCCGTCGCGACAAAAATCGTCGCTGGCGCCTACCCTCCGGCGCTGGGCCTGACCACGTTCGCAGGCACACGGTTCTACAATGACGCGCCGCCGACCCTCGCGCCCGCGAACCGGGAGCGCTGCTTGCTGACCCTGTTCTGCGCCGGCCGGCGACCGTCATTCGCCATCGCAGTGCACATCTATTGGGCGTTGATGGAGGGCGTGGCCGTGGATGAAATCGCCGAAATCATCCTGCTCGCGACGCTCTACGGCGGCATCGACGTGTTGGCCGAGGGCACGCGCACGCTGACTGTCACCCTGACGACGCTGGCGCAGGCCGCGGATGTGGGTGGCGCGGGCGTGCAATCGGCGACGTTGCTGCCGGCGCTCGTGGCGAAATTCCGCACATAAGCGCTAGCTTTTTTCGGGCGCGCGGAACGACAGGCAGTAGTAGAAGCGGCTGACCTGCTCCTCGACCACGTCGGTCACGCCGGGCGGCAGCGCCTCAATGGGACAGTGCGGGCGATCGTCGTAGAACGTCACCGCGCGGAACCAGAGCGTTGGCCACAGCCCATTCTTGCGGTGGGGATCGAGCTGCTCGTCGACCACCACGATCGGCGCGCCCGGCTTGGCGACGCGGCACATCTCCGCCAGCGCCTTGGCCGGATCGCGAAAGCCGCCGATGCCGCCCACGTGCAGCACGCGGTCAAACTGGCCATCGGCGAACGGCAGCGCGTGTGCGTCGCCCTGCACCCACTCCACGGCCGGCTGGCGGGTCTTGCGGATGCGCGCGCGCGCGAGGTTCATCATGCCCCAGGACAAATCGAGGCCCCAGTATGCCATGTCCGGCACCGCGCTTGCCGCTTGCCGCACCAAGCCGATGCTCGCGCCCGAGCCGACGCTGACTTCCAGGAACCGCACCGGCTCCGGTCCGGGCTGCAGTTCCTCCAGCCGCAGGTGTTTCATATAGCGGCGACGCGCTTCTGCCTCGGTGCCGCCCAGTTGCCAAATCGGCAGACCGTACCGCACCAGCGGGTCGTGCAGGCGCGGCACACCGTCGTAGAAGTAACGCAGCAGCTTGTCCGGTCCCTGCACCCACGGTTCGCGGTACAGGACGGGAATGCCCTCGCGCATCGACCACTCCGCATTGCAGCCTGTGCAGAGGAGGATGGTGGCGCGGGGCGCAAACGAGCCATGACAATTTGGACAGCGAAGGACCTCTAGATTCACGACCACCTGCTTCGTTCTGCGCGATCCAGATCCCAGGTCGCGCCGAGCTTTTCCAGCTCTACGCACGCGCGAGCGAGCCATTCCGCCCGTCCAGGGTCAGTCCGCGGAAGACTGCGTCCATATTCGCGGCGAGCCAGCGCCGCCTCCCAAGGCATCGTCTGCGCTTCCGCAATCGCGATGCACCGCTCCCAATGCCGCTGCGCGCTGCGGGTGTTGCCAGAGAGCTGCGCGAGCACGCCGTCCCACAACTGCGCGTGCGGTCGACCGAAAGCGAACGACCAACTGAAGCGACGCATCGCGGTGCACGCGATGTTGGACTTGCGCTTGAGCGCCCTCCACCGCACGCGATCGTCGCCAGCCTGCTCCCAGAGCAGCAGGTACGTCTCCGCGAGCGCGGCGAGCGCGTGCTGCACCCAATACGCCACCGGCAGCTTCTGGATGTACGGCAGCAGCGTGTCGGCCAGCGCCTCGGCGCGTTCATACTCGCCCAGCCGGAACCATGCGAGCGCCAGCAAACCGTGCGACCACAGCACTTCCGACGCGCTCGCCGACTTTTGCACCCACTCTTCGACTTCAAGCAGCTGCTGCCGCGCATGATCCGCATCGCCCGCGCGCAGGTGATAGCCGGCCAGGGCAAAGCGGCTCCACGCCTGGGTCTGCAGGTTATTGGAGAAATGCGCGGAGGACTTGAGCGCCTCAAACTGAACGCGCGCTTCCGAGAAGCGGCTGGCGAAGAAGAGCGTGAGACCGAGCACGCCGGTGGCTTCTTCCCGCAAGCGCCGATCACCCGTCGTCCGGCCAATCTCCGCGGCGCGGCGCAACTTGTCCGTGGAATCCGGCCAATTCGCGTCGTACAGATCGACAATCCCCACGCGCGAGAGCACGTAGCTCAGGGCCGAACCCGCGTTGGGCGCCGCCTGCGTGACCTCGATCGCGCGCTGACCCCACGTGTGCGCGAGACCCTTGAGCAGCGGCACGGTGCCGACCAGCACCGCCATGACCGCGTACGCCTTGCCGAGTTCCGCGGACGGCCCGACTGGCTCCATCGTGTTGAGTTCGCGCAGGCCCGAATCCATGCAGCCAAGCGCGTCCTCGGCGTAGATGTTGATCTCCGTCAGCCGGTTCAGCACGCGCGTCGCCCACACGCGCCGCTCGCGCGCTTCGGGCGTCGTCACCGCGAACCGCGACGGCATCCACCGCTGCAACACCCGCAGGCCGATTTGGCCGATCAGCGACGGAATCTGGCCAAGCAGCGTCGTCGGCACTGAAATGCCCAGCATCTGCAGCGCGTCCTGACCGAAGCGCTTGGCCTTGGCCAAGTCGCCAAGACGGAACCACGCTTCCGCCAGATGGCGCATCCAGTGCATCCGCCGCATCGGAAGGGCATGGCCGGGATGGTCGCGGTCGAGCACAAGCGCCTGGCTCAGCAGGTCGACCGTCTCACGGTTGGCATAGCGATCCAGATTCTGCTTAGCGGCTTGCTCCAAGCACGCGATCGCGCGCGACCACTCCTCCGCGCGCTGCCAGTGGTGCGCGAGGACGGGAAGCAAGTGGGACAGGTCGTCCGAATTCGTCCGCTCATACCATTCCGCCACGGCGCGATGCAGACCGCGGCGCTGGCCAAACAGCATCAGGCCGTAGATCGCTTCCTGCGTCAGCACGTGCTTGAACAGGAAGTGCGCAGGCTGCTCGCCGTCGCGCAGCAGGTCCTGCTGCACCAGCCCGGGCATCAGCCCCGCGAGGTCGCCTTTGCGCTCAACGAGCGGAAACACGTCCGTGACGACTTCAAGCGGGAACAGCCGCCCCACGACGCTCGCAACTTTCAGCGCCATCTGCTGCGTCGGCTCGAGCGCGTCCAAGCGACTGACAATCAGGCCTTCCACCGTCGCCGGCAGGCGCGTGCGCGCGAGCTGGTCAAAGGACACCGCGAGGCGCGCCTCATCGCCCTGCACCACAAGGCTGCCATTTTCGTGCAGGACCGCCGCCAGCTCTTCCACGTACAGCGCGTTGCCCCCGGCGCGCTGGTGCATGAAGTCGACCACTTCTGGCGGTATCGTTCGAACGCCCAAGCGCTGCGCGGCGAGCAAGCCACAGTCGTCGCGACCCATTGGACCGAGGCGCAGGCGATTGACGCTCGCCTCGGTGATCAGCGCCTCAAACTCCGGCGTCGGTCGCTCCATCGTCCGCGTGGCGATCACCACCAGCAGCGGCTTGACCGTCATGCGGATCGCGCGCAGCAGCACCCACGAGGCGGAATCGAACCAGTGGCAGTCCTCCAGCAGCAAGCCCGTGTGCCCCTCGTCCACCACGTGCTGCAGGATCGCCGCGAGCAGGCGATGGGTTTGCACCAGCCGCGCCTCACCCGTCAGGCCTTCGACGCCTGCGTCCGGACCGAGGTCGAGGGCGATAACCGCTTCCAGAAGCGGCGCCAAGACGCGCAGATCGGCGGGGAGCGACGCGATGACCGCGTTGACCTTGGCCGCGCGCTCGTGCAGGCCGTCGACCGGAGAAATACCAAAAATCTCCGTAAACACGGAACGCCAGGGATGGTACGGCGCGTTGCGGTCGACCGCATCGCCGGCGCCGCGCAACATCCGGAAGCCCATGGTCTCAGCCTGCGCCTCCATCTCGTCGAGCAGCCGGGACTTGCCAATGCCCGCTTCACCCTCAACGACCACGCACGCCGACTGGTGCGCACGCACGACCGACTGAATCGCCCGCGACAGGACATCCCGCTCGGTCTGCCGCCCCACCAGCACGGTCTTCGCGCGCACCGCTTCGCGCACCAGACCCGTGGGCGTAAACACCTGCACCGACTCGGAACGGCCGCGAATATCCATCAGGGCCACCGGCAGCAATTCCATCTGCGCGGCGGCGAAGCGGGACGTCGCGTCGTCGCACAGGAGTCGGCCCTCGCTCGCCTCCATCAGCCGCGCTGCGAGATTGACCGTGTGGCCGATGACCGTGTACTCGCAGCGCGTCGTCGTGCCGACTGTGCCGCAGAATACTTGCCCCGTCGCCACGCCAATTGACGCGGGAACGCCGTGGTCCGTCATGGCTTTGCGAATCGCCATCGCCGCGTGCAGCGAGCGGACCGGGTCGTCCTCGTGGGAGAGAGGCGGCAGACCAAACGCGGCGATCAAGACCGCGCCTTTCTCGTCGACGCTGATTTTGTCGATGCCGCCGTCAAAGCGGTAGACGCAGCGCTGCAGGGCCGCGACCAGATCTTGCAGGTGGTTGAGATCGGCGTCCTCAGAAGTCGCCATCGGCAGTTGCACAAAGACAACCGAGACGCGCCGCAGTTCAGACAGCCATTCCGAGAGTCCGTTGGCGAGGCTGGACAGCATCACACCGGGCACCCAGGCGCGCAGCAGCTCTTCGGCGTCATCCGTGACAGGCTCGCGGTGCAGCGGGAACGCGGCGGGCAGATCGTCCGACCACCGCAGGCGCATCGGCCCCACTTCCGGCGCGCCGTTGGCCAGATTGGTCCAGAGGTCAGCAGTCGCCGTTTCCACGTCGTGTACGGTCTGGCGGTTGTCGGCCGTGCGTTGCGCCGGCTTGCCTGAGAAGTGGCCAGCGAGCAGTTCCCACGCATTTCCGCTGACGACCACGGCGCCTATGGGCGTCAGCGGCTTCAGGTCCGCGATCTCCGACACAGGCATGCCGCACGGCACGATCTCCCAGCGATTCAGCACGCCGCCCACGTGCATCAGCCGCATCGCGCCCGCCCCAACGCAAATACGCATGGAGAGCATTACCTCGCCTGCCTCAAAGCCGGCGAGTTCCTGTTGCGCGCGCAAGGCACAAGCCGCCGCCGCCTGAGTCGCGGTCGCCAGCCCTTCGCGACCAGCGCCGTCGGGAAGCGGCCAAAGCGCAATCACGGCGTCGCCCGCGAACTTCAGGACGTCACCGCCGTGCGCTTCAATCTGGTCCACAAGCCGACCGAGGTACTGGTTCAGGTACTGGCCAATGCGCTCTGCGCCATCCGGGCGGGACGCCAACTGTTCCGTGAGACGGGAAAAACCGGAAATGTCCGCAAAGAACAGCGCGCCCTGCAACTCATCGGCCTCGGCGTGTTCCATGGACGCAGTCATGCGCGCGGCACGACTTGCCGTCACATTGGGCACGAACCGGACGATGTCAGCTGAAATGGCGCGCGACATCTTGGCCTCAGGCGGAATTTGGGCACAGTTCCGCTGCGAGACGATAGCCTGCGAAATAGAGAATGTCACGCAATGCGGCCATTGCAGGCGCGCTTCTGTGTGAGGCCGCGACAGGCTGCCTGTCCATTTAGTTTCGGGCGGTTGGCGGGGACGGGAAATCGGCGCTTCGGGCCATTTATACGGCGAACCGAGCGCGTGCGCCCCGGTACGCGGCGCCACACACACGGCTAATGTACGCGGCGGCGAATCCACAGGCCGGAGAGAACAAGAAGCCCGACGAACGGCCAAGCGCCGCTGCCCCCGCTGCCCGCGCCGCAGCCATTGGCCGAACCGGTGGCGATGTCCGTGCCACCCACGACTGGGACGTCGCCGCCGTTGCCGTCCAAGCCGCCGCTGGCGTCCGGCATCCCCTGGCAGGCGTTCCACGCGCAGATGCTGGAGCAGGTGTGGACGCCGATCGCGCCGCTGTCCATCGTGCATGTGGCGCTCTGGCCGAGCGCGCAGGTGAACGTCTCGTCGGTCGCGCCGTTGCAGTCGTCGTCCTTGCCGTTGCAGCTTTCAGTTGGTGCGTCGCAGGCGTTCCAGCGGCAGGTGTTGCCGCACGCGTGCTTGCCGACGCTGCCGCACGCGGTGGCGCACGTCGCCTCGCTGGGTCCGCCGACGGCGTTGGTGCACTCCCAGCCAAGTTCGACGCCGCTGACCTCCACGCGGCCAAAGCCGAACGCGTCGTCGGGTAGGCCGCCATCGCCCATCGGCGTGGTGCGGGCGATGATGTTCTGGACGATGGTGTCGGCGCTCGCGTCGGGCATCGCCGTGCGCAGAAGCGCTGCGACGCCCGCCACGTGCGGACAGGACGCGGATGTGCCGTAGAAATCGCCAAAGCTCGTCGTGATGCCGGTCGGCGCGACGACCTCCGGCTTCTGGCGGCCGTCGACCGTCGGGCCAAAGGAGCTGTAGTCTTCCAGCGGGCCCTTGTCGTACTGGCTCCAGCGGAGCGCGCCGACGGTCAGCACACCCTTGCACGACGCTGGGTCATAGACGTTGCCGTTGTCCGTCCACGCCGAGAACTGCACGCCGTAGCCCGTGCTCACCACCCGCAGCCGCAGCCCGGCCGGCACGGCAACTTGGGACGCGCTCGTGATTTCAACGCCGTAGTCCGCGTCCTGCGGCGTCTGCACGACAAGCCACTCGGCGCTCGGCGTGTTCTTGCCCTGCTTGAGCTTGGACGTCGTCTCCACGACCCACTGATCGCCATCCTTGCGCCACAGCGTCGCGTTCAGATCGATCTTGCGGGCCTCGTAGTCGTCCCAATCGATGACCAGCTGGATCGGCGCCCACGAATGGCCGCGAAACTGCAGGCGCTTTTCGCCGGGCGCAATTTCGTGGCTGCCGTCCTTGTCGGCGTCGGTCCAGATGCCCTGGTAGAAGCTGCCACCGCCGTTGTTGCCCGCGGCGTTGACCCAGATGATGTTGGCGCTGCGCACCTGATCGGTCACGGCGCACAGGGGGCCGGTGTGGCGGCCGAAGCTCTGGCCAAACCAGCCGACGGAATGGCTGACCACGCCGATGTTCTTGGGATTGCCTTTCGTCGTCACTTCCTTGGCGAACGCCTGCATCGACGCCACGCTGCTTACCGAGTACAGCACGAGCGCAGCGTTGGGCGCGACGTCCGCGATGACCTCCGCGCACATGGCGCCGTGCTGGCCGTTGAAGGCGATCTTGTTGCCCGCGGTGTAGCCGGTCAGTTCACCGGCCGCGACGGACTTGTCGATGTCCTGAAAATCCTCGTCGACGACCGCGACCGTCGACTTGGCGCCGTTGTCGCCGAGACAGAGCACCGCGTCGTCGCGAAAACGCGTCGCGCCCTGACTTTGGTGCGGGCCCATGAAAGTGACCGGACGCCACGGGAGCTGCGCGAACGCGATTTCCGGATGGGCGTCGACGAACGCCGCGATGCGCGCCACCGGCAGCCAAACATCCGCGAGGTCCTGGCCACGCACCGCGACGCGACCGCCAAAAACCGCCAGCGCGGCGTCGCTGAGCGCGTCGGGATCCGCGAGGTGCAGTTGCACTTCCAGCAGCGCGCCGTCCCAACGCGCCCGGCCATTGGCCAGCTGACGGTCGGCTTCCGCCGCGTCGCCGCGCGTCTGCGCATCCAGATAGGCGCCCAGATAGCCGCCCACGCGCACGGGCAGAACACGCGGTGCGGCCGCCACTTGGGCGACCCACAGGACGGCGAGAAGAGCGGAGAAAAGCAGTCGACGCATCGGCACTCCTGAGTCCCACAGTGTGCACGAGTCGGGCGCGAACGGCCACAGGCTTGCCACTGCGGGTGGACAAAATGGCTGCAAGTGCGCTATCTACGCGCCGGAATTCCACTACGAGGCACCCATGCGCGGCATCTACAACAACGTCCTTCACGCGATCGGCGACACGCCGCTGGTTCAGCTCAACAAGGTCGTCGGCCGCCATGACGCGCGCGTGCTCGCCAAGCTGGAGTTCATGAATCCGGGCGGTTCCATCAAGGACCGCATGGCGATCCACATCCTGGAACTCGCTGAACGCACCGGCCAGCTGAAGCCCGGCGCCGTCATCGTGGAGAACACGAGCGGCAACACCGGCGTGGGCGTCGCGATGGCGGCGGCCGTGAAGGGCTACCGCTGCATCTTCACGATGCCAGACAAGATGAGCGAAGAGAAAGTGCGGCGCTTGAAGGCGTTTGGCGCGGAAGTCGTTGTCACGCCGACGGCGGTGCCCGCGGACAGCCCGGAGAGCTACTACGAGACGGCCAAGCGCATCGCCCGCGAGACGCCAAACTCGTTCATGATCAACCAGTACCACAACAAGGAAAACATCGCGGCGCACTATGCGTCCACCGGCCCGGAGATCTGGGAACAAACCGGCGGCAACTTCCACGTCCTCGTCGGCGGCTTGGGCACCGGCGGCACGATGAGCGGCACGTCCAAGTTCTTGAAGGAGAAGAATCCGCGGATTCGCACCGTCGGCGTCGATCCGGAAGGCTCGAT
>CAINLT010000025.1 GCA_903850505.1 uncultured Myxococcales bacterium
ACCTGGACGCAACGGCTGGCGCGAAACGCGCTCGACGCTGCCGCACGTGTCCACGCTGTGCTGCAAACACCGGATCAGTGGATGCGGAGGACTGTGATGGCTTGATAGAATTGAGGAATTTGGATGCGGATCGCGTGGGCGCCGCCTCAGCTTGCGCTGGACGCAGCTCCACAATGCGGTCCCGCAGCTTTCGCTGCGCCGCCCATCCTGCCACGGCGCGTGGTGTCCTGGACTCCCGCGCCGCCAAGCCTGGTGGTTGTGGACTTCGCATGGTGGCCCGTGCGCGCGCCCGGGTCCACGAAAAGCACCGCGCCCGACACGCGCGGCAAATCAGTATTCGTCGTTCGCCGACTTTTGCCGCGGGCCATCTTGCTGCGCGGTGCAAATCCCTCTCCGGTGACCCCGATTTGGAATCTTCACCCCATACCGAAATCGCATGACCGCTGACAGACGACGGCGAATCTGCGATCATCCGCGCTCCCGGAGGCAGGTATGGCGGACCCGTTGCAGAATGATCAGGCCGAAGACGTCGATCTCCTGAATCGCTGGAAGTTCACCGAACGTGTCGGCAGCGCCGTGATGAAGTGCGAGCCGCCCATGGTCTTTGGCCTGCACGGCGAGTGGGGCGCGGGCAAGACCAGTGCCTTGTTGCAGCTGCAGCGGCATCTTGTCGGAGAATGCCCGCAACTGGGGCGCGACAAACTCCAACGCCACGCCGTAGATGACGGGAATAAGCAACCGGCATGCGGGGTGTACAAGGAGAAAGCCATCGTCGTCTGGTTCGAGGCATGGCGTTACCAGAGTGAATCGAATCCGGTTGTGCCCTTGCTGCGCGAAATGCGTGAACAGCTGTCGATGCGCGCGAAGATCGGTGCAGAAGCGGCGAAGATTGGCGAAGTCACGTTGCGCGGTGTGCTTTTTGGCTTGGACAGCTTGACCAAAGCGATCGGCGTTTCGCCCAAGACCGTGCAAGAGCAGGGCGACGCGTGGGAGCGCGAGCATTTTGCCGCGCAATTGCCGACCGACGTGATCCGCTCTGAGCTCACCCGGCTCATCAATCAGCTCATCGGCAACGAACTACTGGCGGACGGCGAGAAACGTCGCGTTGTGGTGCTCGTCGATGACCTGGATCGCTGCGATCCGGACACGGCGTACCGCCTGCTGGAAGGAATCAAGCTGTTCCTGAACCTGGACAACTGCGTCTTCGTGCTGGCGATCAATCAGCGGGTCATCGAGGAGGCCATCGCCAAGCGTCCGGGCGCGCCACAGGACGATGCGAAGCGCTGGGCGCGTGAATACCTGGAGAAACTCTGCCAGGACATCTGGCAACTGCCGTTGGATCGCGACGTCTCGCGGATGTTGGCGTGCTGGATCGTCCCGACGGATACCGAAAAGACCGATTGGTGGCGCGCACGGGTCGCTGCAATCGCCAAGGTCGTCACGGAGTATCGCGTCTTGCCGTTCAATGCCCGCAAGGTCAAGGCGTGGTGCCGCGTCGTCGCGCGCATGCTCGAGGCCCGCGAGCCGGTGTGGGCGGAGACGCCGCCGTTGGACCCATCGCATCCACTTTTTCAACAGAGCGCGGAAGCGTTGCTGGTCGTCGGTGCCTGGCTCTACCACTTTGAGCCGGAAATCTTCCACCATTTGGTCGCCGGTCAGGACGACTATTGGCAGTTCCTGATCAATGAGTTCACGCCCACGCCGACGGGGCTAGATTCCAAAGCTTCGGATCGAGGTTTGTCGCGCGAAGGGCGCCATGAGTCCTTTGGCAAGCTCCGCCGCACGCAGGGATTCACCGGCAGTCTGTTGCAGAACGAATTTCCGAACCCCGTGCACGGCGCCTGGTTCCGAATCGACAGACTCATCGCCGACATGGCGGGAATCAGCAAGGACGCCCTGACGAAGGGCATCATCGCCCCCGCCACCTTCGAGGATTGACCATGAGCCAAAAACTCCTGCCGCCGCAACCCGCGCAGACCGCCAAGTTCATCGACCTCTGGAACGATTACGCCTGGATTGCCTGGTGCACGCGTATCGCCACGCGCCATGGCTGGGTGCGATTCGTCGCGATGCCGCACGCCAAGGACGAAGCGACGGTGCGCATCGACGAGGTCTTCATCCCGCCGTTCGTGACCGAGACGGCCATCCCGGATGTGCTGCCCGTCGACAAGTGGCCAGCGCGCAAGACGCTGTTGTCGCGCTTGAAAGAAGAACAACGGTTGGTGCTTTTGGGCGATCCCGGCAGCGGCAAGACGACTTTGACCGATTGGCTGCTGACCGGGCTCTCGGATCGCGGTTCGCACCCGGTGAAATCGGTGCTGGGGCCGCTGGTGCCGGTATCCATCGTCGTGCGGGAGCTGGGTGACGTGAAGGGCCTGACCGGCGAGGCGCTGATTCGCCGCGGTTATGACCGCATCGTCGCGGTCGAAGGCAAAGGCACGCCGCCGTCCTGGGAGGCGTTCTGTGCGGCGCTGGAAGTGGGGCAGGCGCTGGTCGTCGTGGACGGTATCGACGAGCTGGGCGGCAAGGTGGCGCGCGAAGCGTTGCGGACTGCGGTGTGGGACGCGATGTCGCGGTGGCCGGCGGCGCGATTTGTCCTGACCAGTCGCGTGGTCGGTTACGCCGATGTGCCGTTTGAGCAGGAAATCACGGAGGGTGATCGCGGATCCTTGGAGAGGATCGTCAAGGCCTTCCGCTCGGATACCACGCCATCGTTTCAGAGCGCGGTCGTCGCCCCGTTCGACGACGAGCAAATCCGCCAGTTCGCCTCGAACTGGTATGCGCGCCGCGAACCCAACGCGAGCGTTGCCAAGGAGCGCGCCGACGACCTCGTGGCCTCGACGCAGAAGCAGGAAAGTGTCCGTGCGCTGGCCCGCAAGCCGCTGCTCCTGACCTTCATGGCCATGGTGCACCGCGTCCGCGGCGTTTTGCCGCATGGCCGCGCCAAGTTGTACGACCAGATCGTCCAGGCGTGGCTGGAAACCATCGATACCTACCGCGGCCTAGCCGATCGCCGCTGGAAAGACTGGGAGAAGCGGCAGTGGCTGGCCGATATCGCCGTGCTGGCGACGGCCAACGCGACGAAGCAGCAGAAAAAGCCGGGCGAGAACGAGCGTCTCGTGCTGATTCCTGAGCATCAACTCGTCCAATGGTTGCTCGCCTCGATGCACAGCCAGCGCCCGGACGTCACGGAGGAGGATGCGCGCGACTTCCTCGACTATTTGGCGAAGCGGACGGGCTTGCTGCTACCCCGCGCCGAGGGTCAATGGTCATTCGCTCACCTGTCGTACCAGGAGTTCTTCGTCGCGTGGTGGCTGCGCGAGGCGGTGTGTGCCCCGGCCGAGGATATCGAAGCGTGGAAGGTCAATGAGACGCAATTGAGCTGGAAATGGGTGGTCGCGCCGAGTTCGTCCGCCACGCTACAGGAACCCTTTGAACTGCTGATGGAATTGCTGGCCGGACGCCGGGGCTGGTGTGACCGGATTCTGGCTCAGTTGATCGGCACATTGCCGCCAGAAAGCAGGGTTGAATGGTCCCGCGTCGCGGCGCGGGTCGCGTTGGATACGGAGGTGCCTTTGACTGCCGCCACCCGGGTGCAGGCGTTCAAGTATGCCTGGCTCGGCCGTTCGGCATCGCTGCTGTGGCCTCGCTGGACGCCACAACCGGATGGAGATGTCTGGGCTGGGCTCCTAGCAGCCCTCGATGAGCCGAACTTGGACTTGAATCTCTCTTCGACTGGTGTTGTTGACGCGAATTTTCTGACCGGGCGCAGCAATTTGCACAGCTTGGACGCAAGCTTCACGGGGATTGAGGACATGTCCGGTCTATCCGGCTGCACGACGCTGGCGAGCCTGAATCTTCGCGCTGCCTTCCGTCTAGGTCAGTTGGCGCCGTTGGCCGCGCTGGTCAACCTTCAGTCATTGCTGCTGATGTACTGCCCAGTTGCCGACTTGGCGCCATTGGCTGGCCTGACGAAGCTCGAAATTTTGGATTTGGAGGGCACGGCAGTAGCCGATCTTTCGCCCCTCGTAGGCCTGGCGAATCTGAAGAAGCTTGATATCAAGGGGATCGCTGCTTGGGATCTGCGCCCACTCCATGGCTTGTTGTCATTGCAGACACTCCGCATGTCAACCGATTTTCCGGAAGCAGAACTCGCATCACTGCGCAAGGCGCTGCCCAATCTTGCGGTCCAGCAAGTCTAACTACCGTTTCCCCAATCCACTCAATCCCTTGCCCGCCGATCCCACTTCCAACCCCGCCGCCAGATCGCCCCGTCCCTCCGTCCCATCGCAACGCACCAAGTCCTATTTCACGCAAAAAGCCTATGCATTGCAGCGCGCCTCCTTGCCTCCGCCGCCAAAATCTGCCACCACGCGCTTGACCCCACCATCTCCCGTCGCAAAATCCACATCAGTGCGTCAGACAAGCCCGTCATTTCATCCCAAAACCGCCATGGTGCGTTGCACCCAGGCACATCCCGGAGGCAAATATGGCAACAGCGACCAACTTTCGCGATCTCGGCGATGCAGTACTGACCCGTCTTGGGCGTGGCAAGGTCAAGAGTGCCGATTCAGTGCCAGTACCGGCCAGCCTGAAGGCGCCGCTCGATGCTTTTGCCGCGGAGCAGGCCATCTACGCGGCGCTGTGCGACAAGGCGGACAAGGGGCGGCTGAAGCACGATGCAGCGCTCAAGGCGATCGGCAATTCGGATGCCATGCTCGACCTGGACATCAATCTGCTGGCCAATGCGCTGGTCGGCGCCGGGCTGGGGACGCGCAAGAATCCATTTGAGGGGCTGATACCGCAGACGCCCTATGGCCTGACCAAGCTGGCGTACGCCGACACGCCGCCGGCGGTGCGCAAATTGGTGGCGGCGGTGCTGGCACGGACGCCTGCGGCGGATATCGTCAAGCTGGCGGGGCAGTTGTTGAACGGCGCGGACGATTTGGACGCCAAGCTCAAGGCGCTGGACCTGCCGCAGACGGAATTTGCCGCGGCGATGGCCAAGCGCGATGGCGAACTGCCGCAATGGCATAAGGTGATGAACGCGCTGAAGGCCTATGGCAAGGTGGCTTGGCTGGAAGAACCCGGGACCTGGAAAGCGGTGTTTGCGGTGCCGGCTGCGGGGAAGAAGTAGGCGAATCCGCACGTCGGGCAGGGTGTGGCGCAGCCAAAAACGCCAAAGGCGCCAGAGTTTCCCCCAACGCCTTCAGCACTTTCCAAATCCTTCGCTACCGCGCCTTCCTGAGCGCTACGCGCTCGCCGCTCCAGGTCTTCGCGGCCGGAAGGCTTACTTCTCGCGCGAGCAAACCGTGTTGGTGATGAGCCGCGTCACGACGTACGGGTCCATGTTGGCACACGGACGGCGATCCTCGATGTAGCCCTTGCCTTCCACGGCGACCTGCCAGGGAATGCGCACCGATGCGCCGCGATTCGACACGCCGTATTTGAACTGCTTGTAGCTGCACGTCTCGTGCTTGCCGGTCAGGCGGTCCTCGATGCCGTCGCCGTAGTTGGCGATGTGCAAATCGTGCTCTTCGCCCAGCGCCTTGGCGGCGTTCTCGCACGCGACGATCGACTCGCGCATCTTCTTGGTGGAGAAGTTGGTATGCGCGCCCGCGCCGTTCCAGTCGCCCTTGACCGGCTTGGGTGCCAACGTGGCCGACACGCCGTAGTTTTCGGCGATGCGGTACAAAAGCCACCGGGCGATCCACATGTGGTCGGAAACGGTGACGGGATCGCCCGCGCCGATTTGGAATTCCCACTGGGCCGGCATGACTTCCGCGTTGATGCCTTCAAACATCAGGCCGGCATCCAGGCACGCCTGCATGTGTTCTTCCACGATGTCGCGGCCGAACACTTCGTCCGCGCCGACGCCGCAGTAGTAGCCGAATTGCGGCGCGGGAAAGCCGTTGTCCGGCCAGCCGAGCGGCTTGATGCCTTCAAAGAACGTGTATTCCTGCTCGATGCCGTACCACATTTCGTGCGACTTGTACTTCTCGGCAACCGCCGTCAGCTTGGCGCGCGTGTTCGTCGAGTGCGGCGTCATGTCGATGTTCAAAACTTCGCACAAAACGAGGATGTCGTCGCCGCCGCGAATCGGATCCGGGCAGGTGAACACGGGCTTGAGCACGCGATCGGACGCGTGACCTTCCGCCTGGTTGGTCGAGGAGCCGTCAAAGCCCCAAATCGGCGGTTCTTTGCCCTTCTTGACGATCTTGGTCTTGCAACGCAGCTTCTGGGTCGGCTCGGCGCCGTCCATCCAAATGTATTCGGCCTTGTAAACGCTCACGGTGGTCTCCTGTTGGCTTGTCTGTGCGACAAGATGGGGCAGTTTGGCGGCGACCTGTGTCGCGGTCGCGAAGGTAGCAACGATGTGTTTCCGATTTATGTCCATTTTCGTGACAAGCCTGTTTCTTGGCATGCCCGCGACTCGGCTTTAGCATAAGCGGCGAGGACGGTGTGACAAGGCATGCCCGATGAAATCGCCCCACAGCAAGCACGGAACCAGACGTTGCAGCCGACGCCTGGAGGCCAGTCATTGCGCGATGTTGCGGTGGAGTTGCGCGGGCAAGGCGGCGTCACTTTGCCGGCGACCTTGCAGATCACGTCGCTCACCGACCGCGCGCGATTCAAACGGGCGCTGAAGACCTCCGGGATGCTGTTTGGCCTGGCGCTGGCATCCCTGCCGATTCCGCCGATCCACTGGATTCTGGTCCCCGGCTTCCTGATCGCGGCCGTCATCGCGTTCTTTGTCCGCATGCAGACGAATGAATTGCTCGGCGGCCACGTGAACTGTCCCAAATGCCAAGCTTCTTTTCCACTCGAGTCGCAGCCGCCGACGTGGCCGCTGGATTTGACCTGCCACCACTGCAAGGCGCAACTCACCGTTGTGCCGTTGCCGTAGCCGAACGCGAGGTTCCGGATGACCCAGCCCCATTTGCGCATCGCCGTCCTGCATGGCGGTCCATCGTCCGAGCACGACATTTCCGTTTGGAGCTCCCGCGGCGTCCTGCAGACGTTGCGCGAGGCAGGACACGAGACGCTGGCGGTCTTCGTCGATCGCGCGGGGCGCTGGCACCTGACGGCGATGGGCGATGCCGGCATCGCGGTGGGCGAAGGCGTGGATTTCCTGCAAGCGGTGGCCGATCTGCGCGGCAACGTCGACCTGTGCTTTCTCGGCTTTCACGGCAACTACGGCGAAGACGGCAAGGTGCAGGCCGTGCTGGAGCTGGCGGGGCTGCGCTACACCGGTTCCGGCGTGATGGCGAGCGCGCTGGCCATGGACAAGACCGTCGCGCGACGCGTGTACGCGGGCGTGGGCCTGCCGATCGCAGGCGCGCGCGAACTACAGACCGCTGGCTTGGCCACGCCGGGCGCGGCGCAAGTTGCGGCACGACGGCTGATTGCGGATCTTGGCCTGCCGGTGGTGGTCAAGGTGCCGACGGGCGGTTCAAGCGTCGGTGTTGAGATCCCGCGCGATGAAGACGCGCTGGTGGCGAGCCTGCTGCGGCTCAGCCCGGACGCGCCGATGCTGCTGTGCGAACAGTTCGTCGGCGGCGTGGAGCTTACCGCCGCGGTGCTGGAACGTGAGGACGGCTCGCTGGAAAGTCTGCCGATTGTCGAGATTGTGCCGAAGAGCGCGTTCTTCGACTTCGAGTCCAAATACCAGACCGGCGGCAGCGAGGAGATTGTGCCCGCGCGGATTTCGGCCGAGGCGACGGCCCAGGCGCAGCGCAACGGCGCTTTGGCGCATCGCGCACTCGGCTGTGCCGGCTATTCGCGCACGGACCAGATTCTGCGTCCGGATGGCTCGCTGGTCCTGTTGGAGACAAACACGCTGCCGGGCCTGACGCCCGCGTCTTTGCTGCCGAAAGCGGCGGCGGCGGCTGGCTTGACCTACGCGGCTCTTTTGCACCGGGTGATTGCCGCAGCGCTGCGCAGCGAACGCTGAACGGCGTAGGTGAGCGTCGCCTGGCGATTTGTCTTGACGAATTACGCACTTTTGCGCCATCCTCGCTGGTCGAACCCGAGGTACGTCCGTATGCACAAGTCCATTGTGATTGATTCCGTCACGCCGTCGCTGTTGCAGGAAGGCGAGCCCATTCGCGTGTGCTTTTCCATCGATCTGCCGGCGAACAGCGACGCCCGAGTGGTCACCGTGACGCTTCTGACCGACGACGCCCGGTTGCAATTGGTGGAACATGGCGGGGAGGACTCGCCGCCGGAGAAGCTGCTGCCGGCTCAGCCAGGTGCGAAGATTTCCAAGACGATGACCGTGAGCATCTCGCGGCGCAAAGGCTTGGTCGAGGATACGTCGCTCAAGCTGACGCCGAGCCCGCTGCGGATTCTGGCGCGCCTGAAGACTGACCGCAACGATGGGCTGGGCTTCGCTTCGTCGACTGAGGTCATGGTGGCCGGGCTGCCGCGCAAGAACGAAACGAAGATTTTTTCGTAGCAGCTATTTGCAGCGCACGGCCTGTAATTGCGCCTGGCCCGCGCGATCGAACCACCCCATGCCGACCTGCTCGGCGCCTTTCGCCGCCAGCGCGCCCACGAGCACGCACGCGTCATGCGCTGGCGCGGTCACGTCACTCAGGCCATCCAGCGCGCCCCGCTCCCATTTGCCATCGCGGACCTGCAGCGGCAGACGCGCGAGCACGGTGCTCGATTGCGGCCCCCACAGCGCGCACGCTTTCGGCTGCGGACCGAGGCCCGTGGCCGGCCGAATCTTCGCTGTCAGCGCGCCATTCTTGACGACGGATTTGCCACTGGCATCGCGCAACGGCGCAACGAGTTCCGCCGGCTTGCCCTTCTCCTGCCGCATCAGCGCCAGTTCCACGCCCTGGCCGGTGGTCGGGCGCAGTGTCAACGCGTCCAGCGCCGTTCCCGCCAGTTGCAGGTCGCCCACGACGTCGCCCGCTTCCTGATCGATGACTGTCAACTGCAGACTGCCGTTGCCGAATTGCTTGTCTGCCGCCTGAGCTTCAACCACGAGCAGCAGGTCGCCAGAGCGCGCGACGCCGACGAGCTTGCCTTGGGCTTCAAAGGAAACTTCCGCGCGATTGGCCCGCGGATCGATCGCCGCGATGCCGGTCGGATAGACGAGCAGCGGTGGTTCGCCGGGCAGCACCGCGCCGGGCGTGAACTGATCGGCCGGCAACGTGCCGGGCGGCAATGAAACCTGACCAACCCGCGCGCCGGTGTCGCCGTTGCGGACATCGACGGTGCGGCGTGCCACGGGCGCGCCATTCACGGTCACCTGGCAGACGCGCGGCACCAGGATGAGATCGCCTTGGCGCACCGGCGCACCGTGGATGCAACCGGGCAGGGCGGACATGGGCGACGTCCCAGGCGCGGGCGCGCACTCGAGCGCATGGGCAGGAAGCGGCAAAAGCAGGAGCAGCAGGGCGAACGGACGCATCGAGTTCCTCCAAGTCGGCACGAGGTGCTGACGCGAGGTTAGCGCGAATGGCGGCGTCGCGACATGCGGTTGACGGCAAAAACTTCGGACGTCGCCGCGTTTCGTTTCGCTTTGCACGACGCCCCGTCCGTGCCAAGCTTGCGGCGCCATGCGCCTTGATCGCTTCAAACCTGAACCGCTTGAACTGGACCCACCGGACCTGCGCACGTGGGTCGTCGCCCTTTCCCTCGCGGCGCTGGCGACCAGCTGCGTCGCTTGGGGACTTTTCCTGTGGATTCGCTGAAATGACGCGAACTTCCCGCCGCGAGCTGCACGCGAATGCGGAAATCCACGCCCGCGCCGGGCTGATTGCCAGTGAATGCAGCTTGATCGGCTTGGGTGCAGCGACCTTGCTGGTCACGCTGCTGCTGCTCATGCTGCCGGATTTTGGCGACCTACGACTGCTGCGTCCCGGTCTGGCGGCGAGTGCAGGGCTGCTCGGCTGCGGTGCTGCGATCAGCGTGGTGGGGCGGTGGCTGGACCTCGGTGGATCCAGGCGGCTTGTGCGCCTTGGGCAGATGTGGTGGCCGTTGCTCACATGCGCGCTGTTGGGTGCCGCGGGTAGCTTGCTGGCCCTGCACCGCGCCGGACAGATTCGCGAGAACGCTGACCACATTCTGTGGCCGACACCGCTGTTGGGGCTCTTTGTCGCGCTGGGCGTGTTGGCGGTTCTGACGCTGGCCACGCTCGGCCTGCGGGCCTTGCTGGCGGTCGAGGCAGGTGCGCCCATGCCGGTGCTGCAACTGTGGCAGGCGACGACTCACTGTCTGCTCGGTGGCCTCGGTCTTGTTGCGCTGATCGGTTTCTCGGCCGACACGCTGCCGCGGAATCTGCAAGTCTACCTGGCAACTGCGATTTCCGTGATGTGCGGCCACGCCGCGCTCTCGGCGACCAAGCTCCTGCATGGGTCGCGGCGCACGTTGCGCGGCCTGCGGGCGGCGGGCCTCCATGTGCCGTGGCTGGAGCGAGGCCACACCTTGGCGTCCGGCGCGCTGCTGCTCGGCGTCGTGCTGCCCGGCCTGACGGTGCTCGCGCATCTGCTGCTGAGCCACGACGTGCCGTTGATGCCCGCGTGCGGCATCGTGGCGATTTCCAACCACGCGATGCGCTACGCCTGGGTGCTGCTGCCCTTGAACGCGCCGCTACCGCACGCCAAATAGGCCAGAATCCATCAATGAATTTGCCTGGGCCGCCGATTCTGGACGCACTTCAAGGCGCAGCAACGCAGAAATGCGCCAGAAGCGGTGGATCCAGGTAGCCACGGCCCCTTGACATGGCCAGGTGTCGTCCTAACTTGAGGCCGCTGCTGGCGACAGGTGGGCCATGCGCGATTCGCCGTGCTTGCCCACAGCGCCTTCAACCACATCCTCTCACCGAGACTGGAGCCCAAGGAAACATGAGCATTACTCCGCTGTTCGATCGCATTGTCGTCAAGCGTGCTGAAGGTGAAGAAAAGTCCGCAGGCGGCATCTTCCTCCCCGACGCCGCTCAGGAAAAACGCCAGGAAGGCATCGTCCTTTCTGTCGGCAAAGGCCGCGTCAACGAAGACGGCACGCAGTTTCCGCTTGAATTGAAGGGTGGCGAGCGCGTGTTGTTCGGCAAATACGCTGGCAATGAGGTCAAGCTGGAAGGCGAGACCGTGCTGTTGATGCGCGAAGACGAAATTCTCGCCGTTCTCGACTAACCTGCTGATCGACAATCACATCTACCATCGAAATTGAATCGCAAGGAGAACTGACATGGGTGCCAAAGACATCATTTACGGCTCGGACGCCAAAGACAAGATCCTCGCTGGCGTCAATGCGCTGGCCAACGCCGTCAAGGTCACGCTCGGTCCCAAGGGCCGCAACGTCGTGATCGAGAAGAGCTACGGCGCGCCGACGGTGACCAAGGACGGCGTGACCGTCGCCAAGGAAATCGAGCTGGCCGACAAATTCCAGAACATGGGCGCGCAGATGGTGCGTGAAGTCGCGAGCAAGACCAGCGACGTGGCGGGCGACGGCACGACGACGGCGACCGTGCTCGCGCAGGCGCTGTACCGTGAAGGCCGCAAGGTCATCGAAGCGGGCGCGAATCCGATGGACATCAAGCGCGGTATCGATCAGGCCGTGACGAAGATTGTCGCCGAACTGAACGCGATGTCGCGGCCAGTCGAAGGCAAGAAGGAAATCGCCCAGGTGGCGGCGATCTCGGCCAACGGTGATTCGACGATCGGCGATATCATTGCGGAAGCGATGGAGAAAGTCGGTAAGGAAGGCGTCATCACGGTGGAAGAAGCGCGCTCGGTTGAGACGACGCTCGACACGGTGGACGGCATGCAGTTCGACCGCGGTTACATCAGCCCGTACTTCGTGACGGATGCGGAGTCGATGGAGTGCGTGTTCGAGGACCCGTACATCCTGATCTACGAGAAGAAGATCAGCTCGGCCAAGGATCTGCTGCCGGTGCTCGAGCAGGCCGCGCGCGAACAGCGCCCGATCGTGCTCATCGCCGAAGACATCGACGGCGAGGCGCTGCCGGTGCTCGTGCTGAACAAGCTGCGCGGTGCGCTGCAGGTCGCGGCGGTCAAGGCGCCGGGCTTTGGCGATCGCCGCAAGGCCATGCTGGAAGACATCGCCATCCTGACGGGCGGCACGTTCATCAGCGAAGAGCTGGGCTTCAAGCTCGACCAGGTGACGCCGGACCAGCTCGGGCGCTGCAAGCGCATCGTGATTGAGAAGGAAGCGACGACCATCGTCGATGGCGGCGGCACGCAGGACGCGCTGACGGCGCGCAAGAAGCAGCTCCGTGCGCAGATTGCGGAGACGACCAGCGATTATGACCGCGAGAAGCTGGAAGAGCGTCTGGCCAAGCTGTCGGGCGGCGTCGCGATCATTCGCGTCGGCGCGGCGACGGAAGTCGAGATGAAGGAAAAGAAGGCCCGCGTGGAAGACGCCCTGCACGCGACGCGCGCGGCGGTGGACTCCGGCGTGGTGCCGGGCGGCGGCGTGGCGCTCCTGTGGGCGCAGCACGCGATTTGGGACCTGAAGGCGGACGGCGACAAGCAGTTCGGCGTGAACTGCGTGCGTCGCGCCATCGAAGAGCCGATGCGCCAGATCGTCGCGAACGGCGGCCATGAAGGCAGCGTCATCGTGGCGGCCGTGCGCACGGAACAGCGCAAGGCCAAGGCGGCCGGTCAGCTCTCCGCGTACGGCTTCAACGCCGCGACGGAAGAGTTCGGCGACCTGCTGAGCCAGGGCGTGCTGGATCCGACCAAGGTGGTGCGTTCGGCGCTCATCAACGCGGCCTCGGTCACGAGCCTCATGCTCACGACGGACGCGATGATCACCGAGAAGCCCAAGAAAGAGAGCGGCGGCGGCCATGACCACGACCACGGCGGCATGGGCGGTATGGGCGGTATGGGCGGCATGGGCGGGATGATGTAGTCCTGTCCCGGCAGCGGATTTGTCTGGCGACGGCGGTTGGGTGACTGACCGCCGTCGGCGTTTTTGCGGCTTGCGCGCGCCGCCTACATCCCGACCCAACGCAAAATCCCGTCCAGCACCGGCACCGTCAGCAGTCCCGCGACCGTCGACGCGAACACGACTTGCGTGGCCATGTCCACGTCCCCGCCGTAGCGGTCGCAGAACGCGCCGCAGCTCACCGCCGCGGGCATCCCGGCGATCAGCGCCGCGACGTGTACCGGGATCGGCGCCATGTGGAGCCCCGCGCGTTGCGCCACAGCGAGCGCCAGCACCATCACCAGCGGCGTCAACAGCAGCCGACCGGCGAGCACGCCGAGAATTGGCCGGGTCAGCCGCAGGCCCCGCTCCGCCGCGCCCGCGAGTTGGCCGCCCGTCACCAGCATGGACAGCGGCACCGTGAGCGACGCGACCATCTCCAGCGCGCTGAAGCCGTTGCGCAGCAGCAGCGTCGCGCCTGTCGCCTCGCCGACGCCTCTTGCCCACGGCGCGACCGGCGCGTTCGCCAGGACCAGGAGCACGCTCGCCGCGGTCGCCACAAGCCCTGGGTTCATCAGCAGCTTCAGCGTTGAAGGCGTGTCCGCGGTGTTGCGCGCCAGTCGCCACACGCACAGGGTCCACAGCAGCGCCTGCGCGCCGATGTTCATCAGCAGCACCGCCTGCGTGCCCGGTTCGCCAAACAGCGCCTGGGCAATCGGCAGCGGCAGGAACGTCCAGTTGCTCAGCGCGACGAGAAAGATGAAGGTCGGTCGCTGGAGCTTGGGCGCCACGAACGGCGCCAGCGCGCTCCCGACCAGTTGACCTGCGAGGATGAAGCCCGCGCCCAGGAGCGGCACGTACCACTGTTGCCGCAGGACGGCCTGGTCCATGGTCTTGAGCACTTGCGTGAAGATCAGCGCCGGGAACGTCACGTCGATGATGAAGCGACCCAGCGCGGACGTCGATTCCGCCGACAGGTAGCCCCGCCGCCGCGCGAGCCAGCCGACCAGAATCACCAGGAACATTTGCGCGCTGACTTGCAGGATCATGGGCTTGAAAGCGACACGCGGGTCGCGGCGCGGACCTTCCCATTGGCCCGTCCGGGTGTCAACGCGCATCCGCAGCGTGCGGCGCGCATCCAACGTCCTACGCTGGAGTGGATGACGGCGACGCGTGGGGCGATGATGGGTCTTAGGACTTCAATGATGCTTGTACTTCTGGCTGCCGCGTCGGGCTGCGGCATCACTGTTCCAGCCGATGGCCAGGTGGCGGAGCCGTTCTGGCTTGATGGTCACGCGGGCGACGGCTTTGGCGACGATGCGGGCGCGGGGCTGGATGGCGACGCGAACGCTGGCACGGATGGCGTCCTGCCCCCTGCGGATGCGACCGCGACGGCTGGCGGGCAGGGACCGTCGAGCGAATACTTCGTCTTCTGGGATCAGGCGCGGGTGTTGGCGCACAACGCGGCGCCTTTTGGCGCGGAATGGCAGCCGAGCCGGACGACAACCCTGGGCGTGATGCGCATCGACTGGCTGGGCAACAAGGGGCAGGCGTGGATGGTCCCGTGCGCCGTGTACAGCAATGAGGTCGCGTCGAGCACGCTGGCCTACCCGTCGGCGTTTGTGAACGCGCTGGCCGAAGGGCCATTCCCGATGCAGCGCGACGGCGCGACGCTGACGCTGCCCGGCAAGACGCAATGGCTGGGGATGCAGTCTGGCTACACGGGCGACATGCCCGATCCGGGCGACGGCAACCATCCGGCGCTGACGGACCCGGATGCGGATGGCCACCCGGGCGCGACGATCTTCATCAACATGCCGTTCTTTGGCGATCAGGCGATCTACGTGGTGGAGCGGGCAACGACGAAGTGGACGACGCAGCGCGCGGCGGACGGTTCAGCGATCGCGTTGCCGCTGACCGATGGTGCCAAGGTCACGGTTGGCGCGACGGAGTCGATCCTCGTGGTGGCAAACCAGGACAAGCCGCTGCCCGATGAGGCACCCGAAGAGCTGCGCCTCACGCCGACGACGGCAGCGACCGGCTGCATGGCGCTGATGGCGGCGCCCGAGCAGTTCACGGGGATGAGTTGGCCGCCGTAGCGTTCACGGCCGGAATGCCGCCAGGTCGAGCCGTTGCCGCAGTCCCAGCACCGCGTTGACGGTCACGTCCGCCGTCACCGGCGTCAGCAGGATCCCGTTGCGGTGATGGCCGCTGGCGAAGACGAGCCCTTCCACGTCGCGGTGCGGTCCCAGCAGCGGCAGGCCATCTTGCGATTGCGGCCGCAGCCCGCTCCAGTGGTCCACAACGCGCGCGTCGGCCAGCGCCGGCACGAACTCCAGCGCCAGGCTCAGCAGCCACTGCATTCCGCCCGCCGTCACGCGCTTGTCGTAGCCAATCGCTTCGCTCGTCGCGCCCACGACCACGCGACCATCAGCGCGCGGCACCACGTACCCATGGCGTCCGCCTGAATGGCGACCCGCCAACGTCGCGCGAAACTTCCGCTCGCCGGTGTGCAGCAGCAGCAGTTGCCCATGCAGCGGTTGGATCGGCGTGCGGCGCGGCACAAGACCCGGCACCAGGTCCGTCCATGCGCCTGCCGCGATGACCACTGCGTCCGCGTCCAGCTGCTCCTGGTCGGTTTGCACGCCGGTCACGCGGTCAGCTGTCATCGCCACGCGCCGCACTGTCCGCCCGCTCAGGATCTGCGCGCCTGCCCGCGTCGCCGCCACCGCCAGCGCTTTGGCCAGGAGCGGCGGTTCGACTTGGCCGTCGTCCGGCAAGAGCAGGGCGCCCAGGATCTCCGGTCCCAGCGCGGGTTCCAGTTCGCGCGCCGTCTGCGCATCCAGCCACTGGGCGCGCAGGCCTTGCGCCTGCATCCACCGCGCGCGTTGCTGCCGCACCGCCACTTCCTCGGGCGATGTGCACACTTCCAGCAGGCCGTGCTGCAGCAGGTTCACCGCGATGCCGCTTGCCGCCTGCAGTTCATCGGCAAAGCGCGGCCACAGCGCGCGACTCGCCAGGCACAGGTCCAGCAGCGGCCCTGGCGCGTCATTCTCCGTCTGCGCGCCCAGGATGCCCGCAGCCGCGCTCGACGCCTCCGCGCCCGGCAGCGCGCGCTCCAGCACGGTCACGCGCACGCCCGCCTGCGCGAGCCGCCACGCCGTTGCGCAGCCCATCACGCCCGCGCCAATGATCACGACATGCATGTTCGGTTACGGCTTCAGCAACTCGCGGCCCGTCGCGCCTTCCGCCACCGCCGACGGGGCATAACGCATCGGAATGGCCTTGTTGGCCAGCCACAGCTTGGCCTGATCGGCGAACAGCGGATTGGCCGCGCCGCCCGGCAGCGACGTCAGGCCCGATTGACCGCCCGGCAGCACGTTGGCGCCATCGATCCACGGCTTGCCGTCCTTCTTGCCCAGCGCCCACACCATGCGGAAGACTGGCCCGGAGCCGTAATCCTCCGCGTTGATGCCGCCCGCCGCGTCGACCACGAACGCATCGCCACCGCGCGGGAACTGCTTGAGCGCCAGCCGCGGGTCGCCCGGCTTCATGTTGTCCGCCAGCGGCAGCAGGTCCGGGGAAATCGCGAAGGCGTCCGTGATCGCGGAGTACTCCGGCTTGCTGCCGAGGAAGGACTTCAGGATCGAGTCAAAGTGCACGCCGTGCCGCATGCCCCAGAGCCACTTGCTGTGATCGCTCGTCGCGAACCGCGCGTTCTCCGCTTCCAGACCCTGCTTGAGCGCCATGAGCGCGATTTCTGTGCTCGTCTCGATCGGCGTCGTGTTGAGGATGTCAAAGAAGGCGCTCTCCTGCGTATCCGGGTTCCATGACGCCTGGCCCTTGGGATTGCCCGGACCGCGACCATCCCGCAGGAACGACAGCGCCCGCGTGTGCGCATCGCCGCCCCACGGTTCCCACACGTCCATCGGCTCGTCGTTGAACACGAGGTCCATGAAGTGGCCAAACCACGACGCAAAGATCGTCGTCGCCACGGCATGTTCCAGCTCACCAGCGGCGACCGTGTGATAGAACGTCTCCACGCCCGACAGCGCCGGCCAGCCCGCCGTTTGCCACGCCGTGATGCGCAACTTGGCGTCATCCAGCTCCGTGGGCGTAATCGCGTTGTAGAGATCCGCCAGCCGCTGCTCCGTCGCAGTCTTGGTCGGCTTGGCCGCCGCCGCCTTGCCCGCATCCATCGCGTCCAGCAGGAACTGCGTCCAATCCGTGCCCGTCGGTGACTTGTTGCTCGCCTGCACCGCCTGCATCGCCGCGATATCGCCGGACTTCGCCGCGACGATTTGCTTGAGCGCGTCAGAAATCGTGCCCGCGCGATAGCCGTTGGCCCACGGTCCACCGATGTACCACTTGTCGTTGAACAGGTTGTTGTCCGTGGACAGATTGCCCGGATCGTTGTTGGCCGTGACGATGAAGCCCTGGTCGTGATCAATCGAGTTCGGATATTCGTCAAACGGCACGACGCACTGGATCGGATCAGCCTGGTGCGTGTCGTCCACGCGGCCGTCGGCAAACTGCGGAATCGTGAAGCTCGGGTACTTGGTGCCGTCGATCAGCATCTTCGGGCTCGCGCCGGGCAGCCAGACGCCGTCCTTGTCGCGCGGGAGGTAGCTGCGGCAGGGCACGGCCTGGAAGCCGGTGTAGAACGCGTGGCCATCGCTGTCCGCCGCGGCGATGTTCTGCGAGTAGCCCATCAAGTGCCGCGTGGCGTCGCGCAGTTCATAGACGTCGTTCGCGTGGCCAAAGCCGTCGACCGCGCCGATCAAGTCCGGGTTGAACAGGCCCGTGAACGCGAAGCTGATGGCGGTGATTTTGCCGTCGCCGTCGGTGTCTTTCGGGACGATCCACTTGCCGTCGACGTTGACGAGCGTTTCGCCCTTGGCCGGCACGTATTTCTCGTCGACGCTCGGGCCTTCAATGCCGTAGATCCAGCGCTTGCTGCCGGTGATCCACCGGGTGATCGTGACCGTGCGGCCAATCGAGCCGAGCGCGGGAATGCTGGCGATTGTGTAGCTCTCATCGACGTGGGAGAGCGGCACGTCCTGGCCCTGGAACTTCGTGGCGAGCGGCGCGCCATTGGCGTCGAGCGTCAGTTCGTCGCGGTACCAGTCGGTGATGTCGCCGACGAGCTGCGTCTGGTTCCACGCGACGTAGCCGTTGGTGCCGACCGCCTGGATCGGCAGGCCGGGAATCATCAGGCCGAGCGTGTGCTCCTTGCCGCCGCCAAAGACTTCGTCATCCAGGCCGATTTGGTAGAACAGGCTGGGCACGGACAAGGGCAGGTGGCCGTCACCGGACGCGAGCGCGCGGCCGTCTTTGGTGCCCTTGGCGGAGAGCGACCACGCGTTGGAGCCAAAGCCGTTGGTGCGGTCATGGCCATTGCGCAGTTCGCGCGCCACGGTCTTGTCGTGCAGCCGCGCCGCGAGCTCCTTGGGCAGCGCCTTCGGCAGGTTCTGCAGGCCGCCCGGCAGGTCCAGCGGCCGCCACTCCTTGGTCCCCGGCACTTTGCCCGGCTCGGTCTTGAGCACCGGCTTGCCGTTCATGTCCAGACCCAGACCCGACGACGAGCTGATCGGCTTGATCGGCGCGACGTGGTTCTCAATGTCCGCGAGCGCGCCTTTGCTGCGCAGGTCCGCGAGCGCCTTGCCGGCAAAAGCGCCTTGCAACGCCGCGAGGTGATCGGTCCGGCCGATGTCGTCCGTCTCAAAGCCGAGGTTGTAGAAGATCGCCGCCGCCGCACCCGCGACCGCGCGCGCGTCCCACTTTTTCATGAGCGTCGCCGGCGTGCCGCCGAGCAAGCCGCCCGCGATGTCGATCTCCGACGGCACTTGCAGCTTGCCCGCGACCGCCATGTCGATGTAGTCGTTGATGCCCGCGGCAAAGCCGTCAAACACCTCCTTCTGCTCCGGCGTCAGGCGCTTCAGGATGTTGTCCGCGACGAACGCGCTGCCCGTTGCCCGCGCGTCCAGATCCGTCGACAGCGCCGCGTCGCCCAGCAGTTCCGTCAGCGTGCCCAAGCCCAGCCGCCGCGCCAACTCCATCGAGAAGAAGCGATCGCGCGCCAGGACGAAACCCGCCGCGTGCATCAAGTCCTTGCGATTGGCGGCGTAGATGTGCGCCACGTTGCTCTCCGTCCGCACGACTTGCACCGGCGCCGAGAGGCCAGGCAGTTGGAACTCGTCCGTCTGCTTGATCCCGAGGATCGTCGCCTTTTCCGCCGCAGCCGGGTCCGAGACATCCCCCGCGGCGTCGACCGCATCGGCCACGTCTTCCGCCACGTCATCGGTGCCGGCAATCGCGTCTGAATCCGTCGCCGTCGTCTTCGTGCCGCACGCGGCAAACGTCACAAGCACACCAGTCGCCAGAAGGCGCTGCAGAAAGTGGGTACGCATGATTTCTACTCCGGATTGCAGCCGTCGCCGCCGCAGAAGTCTTTGATCTCGCCAGTGTGGAAGAACCACAGGAGCTGGTCGTTGTGCGCGGTGAGGCCGTGCGCCCGATCGTGCGGATCGTCGAGGTAGCAGACCAGCTTGCTCGGGTCAGCGTTGGGACGGTCGTCGTTCTTGCACTCGTAGACCGGGAATTTCGGGCAGTCGCTGGTTTGCGTGCACGCCGGGCCGTATTCGGGGCCAGTCGGCCAGTTGCCCGGCTTGGCCCAGGAATTGCCGAAGCTGATCGACACGAGGCCGGATCCCTTGAGCGGATACTCCGCCTCCGTCAGGCCCCACACCGGCTTGCCGTAGTTCTTCATGATCTTGAAGCCGTTGTCGCCGCGCACGGTGATCTGGTCGGTCATCGGCGAGACCTGAAAATCGCCCGGATGCGTGACGATGAGCGCCTGATGCGCCTGCGTGCCCGCCATCGGATCCTCGGAGATGTGGTGGACGTAGGAGACCGGGTCGACCGTGTCCCACAACAGCTGGATCATGGAGAGCAGGATGACCTGGTCGGTCACGTCCGGCCAGACGCCCTTGAGGATGGGGAAGAACGGGTCGCTGAAGTCCACGCTGCGGTGCAGCAAAGTCGAGTAGTTGATGCCCGCCTGACCGAGTTGGGCGCGCTGGACGAACGGCGACACCGCGAGCACCACCTGGCCGTAGATGCCGCCCTGTGAATTGCCGGCGTAGTAGACGGGGATTTTGCCGCCCGCGTCCTTCACGAACTTCACGCCGTGGTTCTTGACGACGTCCAGCGCCTCGATGCGCTCGCGCATGGCCAGCTGCAGCAGCGTGTACTCCATGATGCCCGCGGTGACGCGCTCCGGCAGCGACGGCCAGTAGTTGAAATCGTTGAGCATCATCAGGATGCTCGGCTCGTCCGCTTCTGACATGCCGATCATGTTGCACGCGAAGTAGACGAGATTGCGCTTGTTCATGTGCGGGCCAGCCCAGCCCTGGTAGATCTCATGGCCCGAGCCATCGAGACCGTGGCCGTATTCGACGAGCTCCTGCGGCGTGCCGGCGACCGCGCTGCGCGGAATCCGCAGCCAGAACTGCGCGTCGTGCCAGCCGTTCTGCGCGAGATTGCCGTCCACGCCGTAGTGGAACTTGTACATCGGCAGGCCGTTGGGCCCATCGTATTTCTCCATGAAGTCAGGCGCATGGAACGTGCCCGTGACTTCAAACGCGATGTCCGCATTCTCCGCGACCGTGTTCTCCGTGACGCCTGTCACGTTGATTTCCGGGCCCTTGTCGCCGACCGCCGCGAGCGCCTTGTCGCGCATCTCCAACATCCGACCGTGCAGCGCCTCATGGCTTGCCGTGTTGAAATCCCACGCCAACTGCAGCGTGTCCTTCTTGATGCCTTGCGCGTCCAGGATCGCAAACGTGTCGTCAAAGCGCGCCTGACGTGCCTCAAGCGTCGTGCCCTTCGTGTTGCCCGCGACCAGCGCCTTGAACGCCGCCGACGGCGCGTAGACCTTGCCCGACGTGTCCTTCAGGTTGCGCATCGCGATGATGTAGCGCGTGCCCTCGTGCAGCGTGACGCCCGCGCGCGTGAACAGGACGCGCTTGCTCAGGTCCGCGCCCTTGACGGTCTTGTCGTTCACCGGCTGCAGGTCCAGTTCGCTGAAATTCGGCAGCTGCTTGACGCTCTTGCCGTCCGCCGCCACTTCCAGCCACACGATCGCCGCATCGGGCTTCATGGACGGGCCGAGATCGTTCTCGTCCGCGAGTCCCGTCACGTCGATGTTCGGCCAAATCGTGAGGACGTGCGTGCCGACGTTGTACCCGTCCAGGCGCTTGTACGCGTCGGGCGTGAGCTGCGTGCCGGCGCCGCTCTTGGGCAAAGTCGTCGCGCCAAACGTCAGCGTGTAGCCCGTTTTGCGGCTCGCATCGGCCTTCAGGTAGAGGTTGGACGGCCAGGGCAGCGAACACGCGTCCGGCATGAGTGGATCGCAGTCCGGATTGCCGTAGTCGACGACCTGATCCGTGCCGTCCGCCGTCACAGCGTCATCGGTCGCCGTGGTCGACGAAGTCTTGCCGCCACAGGCAGAAACCGCACAGACGGCGGCAAAAATCCCCGAACGAAATAGCCATGATGTATGCATAGGTGCCCTCCCGAGGCGGTAGCATCGTGCGATTGCCGCAACGTTGCAAGCGTCGGGCGGCCGCTGTGTTCAGTCCTGCGACAAACTGCAGAAATGCTCGTAGTCAATGAGGCCCGTGACCGTCGGATTGGTGCCGCACAGCGGGCAATGCGGGTCGCGGCGCGTCTTCAGCTCGCGGAACTTCATCTGCAGCGCGTCAAACGTCAGCAGGCGGCCCACCAGCGGATTGCCCAGCGCCAGCACGTGCTTGATGGCCTCGATGGCCTGCGCGACGCCGACGATGCCCGGCAGCACGCCCAGCACGCCCGCTTCTGCGCAAGAAGGCGCCATGCCCGGCGGCGGCGGTTCCGGGTACAGGCAGCGGTAGCAGGGGCCGTGATGCGGACGGAACACCGTCACTTGGCCTTCAAAGCGGAAGATCGAGCCGTGCACGTTGATCTTGTTCAAGAAATAGCAGGCGTCGTTGACCAGATAGCGGGTCGGGAAGTTGTCGCAGCCATCGATGATGATGTCGTAGTCCTTGAACAGATCCAAGACGTTGGAGCTATCGAGGCGGTACTGGTACGTGTTGACCGTGATGTCCGAGTTGATGCCCTGGATCGCCTTCTTGGCCGATTCCACCTTGGGCGTGCCGACGCGATCTTCCGTGTGCAGCAACTGGCGCTGGAGGTTGGACATGTCGACCGTGTCGCCATCGATGATCCCCAGCGTGCCGATGCCCGCCGCCGCGAGGTACATCGCCGTCGGACTGCCGAGACCGCCCGCGCCGATGAGCAGCACCTTGGCGCCGAGCAGCTTGATCTGGCCTTCCTCGCCCACTTCCGGCATCAGCAGGTGGCGGCTGTAGCGCGCCAACTGGCTCTGCGTCAGCGACTTGCGCGTTTGCACCGGCAGCCCGTGCTGCGCCCAGCGGCCAAAACCACCGGCCATCGACTGCACGTTCGTGTAGCCCATCGACTCCAGCGCCGCCGTCGCCAGCGCGGACCGCACGCCACCCGCACAGTACAGCACCAGCGGCGTCTCCGCGTCCGGCGCGACCTTGCCGATCCGCGATTCCAGAAAGCCGCGGCCAATCAACTGCGCGGTCGGCACAAAGCCGTTCTCAATCTCGTCGCGTTCGCGCACATCGACGATCACGGTGGGATCGCCGGCCTGGATCAGGCCATGCACCGATTCTGGCGAAATTTCGCGAACTTTGGCTTTGATCTTGGCGAGATGTTCCTGATACGAAGGCATCTTGACTCCAGGTTGGCCGGCAAGCGGTCGCGGCCGGCGCGAAAGAGTAGCGGATGAGGGTGTCAGCGCAAGGCCAAGGGCTCAGGGCGCCGATTGCGCCAGCATTTGTTCCAGCAACTGGAAACACTGGAACCAGCCCTGCTGCGTGGCGTCCTCGAGGACCTCCGGGCGCATGGGCACGTCAACGGCGGGCGTCGGGCTCAGGACGGTGAGCATCGCGCCGTTGGGATGCGGGGCGATCGCGAACTTCAGCTCGTCGTGTTCAGGCTCCACCGGCTCGGCATCCGCGGCGGGAATGACGACCTGCTGCGCGTCGGTCAGCGCCAGATCCGCCGCCGTCTGGACGGGCAACCAACGCAAGGTCAGGCGATTCGGCGCGTCGAACTCGACCCAGATGCCCACGCGCTCCCACGGTTCATCGTCCTCGTCGACCCAGGACGCGTGCACTTCGCCGCCCAGCCGCGCGTCGCTGTCGCACGCGTCACAGAACCACTGCGCGAGGTTCTCGCCGGTCGTCAGGAGGGCAAAAACCTGTTCAGGCGTGCCGGGCAGCGGACTGCGGATAATGACGGGACGTGGCATCGGCTTCTGTTTCCTCGGCTACTTGCCTTTCTTCTTCTTGGTCGGCTTGGTGCCCGGCTTGTCTTCAACCTTGATCGACGCGTCGTCGGCTTCCGCCGTCGGCAGCTTCACCGGCGCGATCGTCTCGCCCGGCACGCGACCGAGCTGGTCCAGCAGATCGCCGGCACAGTGGTCGACGATCGACATCGCGCCCAGTGACTTGTCCGCCGCGTCGATGATGGCCTTGCGCGCCGCGCCGACCGGCAGGCCCTGGTCGAACTGCTCGTAGATGTGCGCGGCATAGCCACCGCGGCGGCACAGCTCAACGGCAACCGGCGCGAGGCACTTCTGCACCGACGCTTGGCCGACGAGGAAGCCAGCAACTTCATTGGATTCCAGCAGCGCCGTCCGGCTCGTGATCGCCGTGCAATCGTACCGACCGCGCGGATCATCCAGATGGCCGGTCTTCTCCAGCTGGCCCGCGGTCCAGCGCGCGAGGAAGAGGTCGCCCACGGACTGGTTGTCAAAATGATGGTGGTCATTCTCCGCGTCCGGCTTGAACAGCGACGACTGCAGCAGCCGCTCGCAGTTTGCCTGCCGCGTCTCCAGCTTGCCGGTCGCCGCCGACACGCAATCGGGCAGGGTAATCGCGAGGTTGCGCTCGCCGTTGTCAGGCGACTTCGCCGCGATGATGCGGTCGATCGTCGCGAGTGCCTCGCTCGGCAGCATCTCCACGCCCTGCATGTCCTTGAGCAGCTGCGCCGTCAGGAAATACGTGTAGACCTGCGCCCGGCTCGCCTGGAACTGCTTGAAATCCGGCGTGTTCAAATCCGACTGCGAGTTGCGCGCCAGCCGCTGGACCACTTGCAGATCGCGGTGCGTGGAGAGGTGCGGGTAGTAGCAGCGATCGCCGGTCGTGACCTTGCGGTCGATGCGATAGCGGCTGAGGAACGCATCGAACTGCTTGCGATCATTGGGATCGGGCAGGGCGCGCGCGATCGCGGCTTCCGTCTCCACGCACGTCAGTTGCGGCAGCTCCAGGCGGCCGTCGACCGTCTTCAGGCCGTAGTTGCTCGTGAACACCGGCGGCCGCGTCATCACGACCGCACGCGCCCGCGGGCTCACCCGCGTGACAAAGTCGTCGATCGCCGTCGCGATCGTCGGGCGCTGCAGCAGCGGCACTTCATCCAGGGAATCGAGCACGACGACGTACAACTGGTCGCCAACCGCCTGATTCAGCGCCGCTTCTGCGCCCGCCTTGATGTCCAGCCGGTTCTGCCGCGCCAGGAACACGGCGATCGGATTCTGGCCCGACGCGAACTCCTCGAGGTGCGCCGCGATGTCCAGGTTCAGGTCGACGCGAAAAACCGGCGCGGATTTGCAGCTTTGCGCGGCGATGGATTCCGCCAGCTTGGACTTGCCCGTGCCGCCGCGGGCCATGACCAGCGTCGTGCGCAGCGGCGGACGGTCGGCGCGCTGGGGCGCCAAGAGGCCCATGATGAAGTCGTTTTCCGTCAGCGTCGCCGACTTGCTCACGGTCTTTTCCGAGCCCGGCCAATCGTGGACGATCAGCTCTGGCGGGATGTACTTGCGCTCCGCGACCTCAATTGCGTGTTCAGCCGAGGTCTTGCTGCACGCCAGATCGTACGTGCCGCCCGTCGTGCCAAAGGCCGGACCGCCGTCAGCGTGCCCAGCGCCATTGCACCCGGCTGTGATGGAGAGCATCGCTGTGACGCCAGTAACGGCTTGGAACCATTTGCGAACGGACTGTCGACCTGTCATCTGCATCCCCCAAAGCTGGCCGCGAGTATGGTGTCGGCTGGCGAACGCCGCAAGACCGCTCCCCCGAACCGCAAGAGCGTGGTACGTTTGCCGCCCCTTTACCCGAGGCTGCCGATGACGAGCCCCTTGCCGCTCCACGATGATGAAGTTGCCGCCCTGCAGGATGCGCTGACCGGCCGTTCGCCTCAGGAAATCCTGCGCAAGGCTTTTGAACTCTTTGGCGATTCCGCGGCGATCAGCTTCAGCGGCGCGGAAGATGTCGCGCTGATTGCGATGTGTCACGAGGAGGGCATCCCGCTGCCGGTGTTCACGCTGGACACGGGAAGGCTCCATCCCGAGACGCACGAACTGCTGGAGAAAGTGCGTGAAAAGTACGGCGTGCGGCTGGAAGTGTTCAGCCCGGAAGCGGCGGCGGTGGAGCGGCTGACCGCGGAGAAGGGCCTGTTTTCGTTCTACAAGGATGGCCACGAGGAGTGCTGCGGCATCCGCAAAGTGGCGCCGCTGCAACGCGCGCTGTCGACCCGCCGCGCGTGGATCACCGGCCAGCGGCGCGATCAGAGCCCCGACACGCGCGCGCACGTGCCGGTGGTGGAGATCGATCCGCGTTTTGGCAGCGCGGACCGCCAACTGCTGAAGTTCAATCCGCTGGCCTTGTGGCCGTCGCAGCGCGTGTGGTCGTTCATCCGCGCCGCGGAGGCGCCGTTCAACGCACTGCACAGCCGCGGTTTCATCAGCATCGGCTGCGCGCCTTGCACGCGGGCGGTCCTGCCCGGCGAACACGAACGCGCCGGAAGGTGGTGGTGGGAGGAGAACACCAAGCGCGAGTGCGGTCTTCACAAATAGCACTTCCCCCCGCCGCTTGACCTATCCCCGCCATCCCGTTACGAAGCCACGACGTTTCCGCGCGATCCTGCGCATTGGAGCCTGATGAGCACGCACAAGCACACGGACATCGGTCGCGAGGAAGAGTTGCCCGCCGCCCTCGCTACAGAACACGCCGGCAGCATCGACGACGTCCCGCAACTGGGCCTCGTCGCGGCCATCGCCAGCCTCTCGTACGTCTTTTGGGTCGTCGGCGGCATGGAGATGATCGAGCGGCTCGCCTACTACGGCGTCAAGGCCGTCGCCACGCTCTACGCCAAGGATCCCGTCTCCAAGGGCGGCCTCGGCGTGACGATGACGGAATTCGGCACAATCCTAGCCACCTGGGCGCTCGTGCAGTCGATCCTCCCGGTCTTCACCGGCGGCTTGTCGGATCGCTTCGGCTACAAGCAGACCATCGCGGTCTCCACCGTCGTCAAGATCTGCGGCTACCTCATCATGGCCGCGTTCCCCAGCTACTGGGGCTTCTTCGCCGGCGCGCTGGTCCTCGCGGCCGGCACCGCGGTCTTCAAGCCCGGCATCCAGGGCACGCTCGTCAAGGCGACGCACCGCAACAATTCCTCGATGGCCTGGGGCATTTTCTACCAGACGGTCAACATCGGCGGCTTCCTCGGTCCGTTGGTCGCGGGCTACATGCGCAAGATGGAATGGCGCTACGTCTTCCTGGCGTGCGCGGGCATCATCTCGATCAACTTCCTGATGCTTTTTGCCTACACGGAGCCGGGCAAGGCTGAACGGTTGGCGCGCGCGGAGGCGGAGAAGTCCGCGGGCGTGCACAAGAAGAGCCTGGTCGCGGAGTCCCTCGATGAGCTGATGAAGCCG
>CAINLT010000026.1 GCA_903850505.1 uncultured Myxococcales bacterium
ATCGATTGCGGCACGGCTTGCGGCAACAAGGTGTGCGACAAGGGCGAGAACCCCATCAACTGCAAGGAAGACTGCACGTTCAAGGCGTGCGGCAACAACATTTGCGAGCCGGAGGACGGCGGCTCCGCCAATTGCCCCGTCGACTGCGGCACCGGGTGTGGCGACTGCCTGTGCGACAAGGGCGAGGACGCCACCAACTGCCCGGTGGACTGCGGCTACTGCGGCGACGGAGTCTGTAGCAATTGCAAGCCATTGGCAGAGAAGGGCACGGGCCTGTGCCCTGCCGACTGCAAGTAGCGCCCCGTCCCCCCGCGGAGCCCCCACCGCCGCCGCAGCGGCGTGCCGTTGGGCTGGAGTCGCTCTGCGCCGTCCAAGTCGCCGTGGACCGCAGACCGTCGCGCTGCAAGGTGTGTCGGCGCTTGGCGTGACCGTGCGGCCAGGCCCGCCTCGGCCCCGGCTGTCCAGCCTGTTTTCCGGCGGTCAGCAGCGCATCGACGCCACGAAAGCTGCGCGGCGCATGGCGAAAGCCAGGCAGACGCTCACGTGACATTTGCCGGCTGCGTCGACCCGCGCGGACCACCGCCGCTGTCCCTTTGACAGCCTGCCAGCTGCGCCCGAACCGATGCCGCAGCGCTCGAGGAGCGTGCTGAATAGCGCGCCGAACAACCTGAATGCCGGTCGATTTCCCAATTGCGGAGCAGCCGCGACGTCGCGTAGAGCGGCGAACTACGGATCGCCGCTGAGACCCGCCTGCGATCCTTGACGCGCGCCGCTGGTTCACGCCATGCTCCGAGCCGACGAGGTGGGCGTCTGGTGGGAAGGCTGCGAGCTTTTCGACCACCGGGTTGCTGCCCGCCATCGCTGGACGTCGCTGTTGCTGGGGTGCAGCAGCGTTCTGTTCCAACGCAAGGTTGGGGAATGGATAAGGTAATCGGCATCGATTTGGGCACCACGAATTCGTGCGTGGTCCTCTACGACGGCGGTGTCGCGCACGTCATTCCGAATTCGGAGGGCTCGCGCACCACGCCGTCCATCGTCGCGTTCACCGGCGACGGGCAGCGTCTCTGCGGCAACATCGCCAAGCGCCAGGCCGTCGCCAATGCGACGCACACCGTGTTCGCGACCAAGCGCATGATCGGCCGCAAGTTCAAGTCGCCAGAAGTGCAGCGCATCCAGGTGACCAGCCCGTTCAAGATCGCCGCCGCGGACAACGGCGACGCGGTCGTGGTCGTGCACGGCAAGCACTACACCCCGCCGGAGATCGGCGCGTTCGTGTTGCGGCAACTTCGTGAATCGGCGCAGGAATACCTCGATCAGGCCATCACCGACGCCGTCATCACGGTGCCGGCGTACTTCGACGACAACCAGCGCCAGGCGACGCGCGTCGCGGGGCGGCTCGCCGGCCGGAACGTCCTGCGCATCATCACCGAGCCCCCCGCGGCGGCGCTCGCGTACGGTGTCTCCACCGATTCGTCCGGCCTCATCGCCGTCTACGACTTGGGCGGTGGCACGTTCGCTATTA
>CAINLT010000027.1 GCA_903850505.1 uncultured Myxococcales bacterium
GACGAGATCCGGTTCATCGCAGACTTCCCGGGACGGATCCGTGGCGCTACTGCAGTCGTTCTTGACCAAGCGTTGCCGGTGGCCCTGCTCGATCAGGTCCAGAGCGCGACCGATACGTGCATGACGGAGGAGTTGGAGCCGCGTGCTTCGCTGCGCCGTACACGCGCACTGACCCGGCTGCAGATCACCCAGGCGCGGCATGAAGCCAATATGGCTGCGCAGCTGGCTACGGTTCACAAGCTGCGTGCCGAAGGCAAAGAGCAAGGCGCCAAGCTCTTCCAGGGCAAGGTTGAAGCGGCAAAACAGCGATTCCAGCTCAACTATCAGGAACTGGAGTGGGCCACGCAGGTTCAGTCCGAAAGTCAGGTCGTCGCTGTCGGCTTCCTGCGGGTTCAAGCGGCGCCAGCGCTCAGCGTTGGAGTCGCATCTTGAAGCAGTTCGGGCTGTCCACGTACAGCTCGTCGGAGCACTCGATGGTCGGGTGTATCAGGATGTCGCCCTTCGCGGCGGCGATGGAGGTCTATGAAATGAATCGGCTTCATCACGGGGATCCGCCCCAGATGAATTTCCAATCTAGCTATGCACCGGTGCCCGCGTATCTGCCCGCGCTCGACAACTACATGACTCCCGACCCTGAACCGGCGGATGCGCCATCTCGGTCTACTACGCCTGACGACTGGGGCAAAGGCTTCGTCAGGTGGACCACGGACAACGACGACGAGGAAATGCTGCATCCCAACGACGACGACCGCCCGGGCGTGACCCTGACGTGGCCATCGGCTGCACCTGCTGCGGATTCAGAGACGGACGCGGACTTGGCCATGGAGGCTGGTGAGCAACATGATCAGGAGGTCACCGACCACCAGCGTGCCTGATCGGTCTGTAAGGCCATGACAACTAATCAATTTGCTAGCTCAGGCTCGGCCGGCTGTCATCCACTGGGGGTGACAGTCGGCGGGCCGAAGCTGACCGGCGGCAAAGGCTGCGGTCGCAAAGCAGGTCATGGAGCAGTCGGTGTCTGACGGCGCGTGCGCGCCACGTGATGATAATCGATCAGGATTTCAAAGTGTTCTTGACGCAGGCATGCGGGTTATGCCATGGCTGACGTTGGACGAGGCGGCTGTCTACGTCCGGGCAAGCGATGTTCGCGTGCTGCACGAAGCGCTGAAAAACGGCTGGATACAGCCAGACGGCCGCACTGGCCCTGAAGGTGATTTGCTGTTCCGTCCCGCAACGTTGGATGTCTACGCGGCCCGCTGGGTCGTGCAACCTGTGCAGTTGGCGGCCAAGGACGGCGATGTCGAAAACGGCCTTCAGAGAGGCAGCGCGGGGGCCAAGAGGGCAACGGCGATGCCACAGCCTGGACAAGCGTGGCTGACGACAGAAGAGGCGGCGGCGTACTTGCGCTTTGGCAACGGCAGTACGATCCGCTCGGGGATCTCCCGCGGCGAACTGAAGCCGGATGGCAAGGCGGGCCGCACGTACCTGTTCCGCGTCGAAACGCTCGACGCCTACGCCCGCCGCGGAATGCCGGCGGAGACCACTGGAGAACAAGATGGCGATAGATCAGGCAAAACTGCGACCGACCAAGATCCCGGGCGTCTACCTGATGGCGGACGGCAAGTTTCTGGTGCGCGTGTCGGTGTGGCTCAACGGCACGTCAAAGCAGCTCAAGAAGGTGCTGGACGCAA
>CAINLT010000028.1 GCA_903850505.1 uncultured Myxococcales bacterium
AGCTGCAAACGCTTGTCGCGTCTCACGATCCCGGCACCGTGCCTGGCGGTGTCGGCATGACGCCCGCGGCGCTGCGGGATCTGGCCAAGGAGCTTCTGCAGGCGCGGCCCGGCCTTGCCATCGGTCCCGGTCGCGTGGCTGCGGGCGCGGATGCCGTGGCACTGACCCAGGCAGTGTACCTGCTCAACGTGGCGATCGGCGCGTACGGCAAGACCCTGCAATTCTTCGATCCTTTGGCGGCGCCGTCGGCCGGGCCGTCGCTGTCCCACGCGGAGTTCGCCAAGCGCGCCAAGGCCGGCCAGATTGGCGCGGTCCTCGTCCATCAGTGCAATCCGCTTGGACTGCAAGGTGTTTTCTCCGACCTGGCGGACGGGCTCGGCCACGTGCCCTTCGTCGCGGTGCTGGGCAACCGCATGGACGAGACGGCGCACAAGGCGCAAATCGTGCTCGCGGACCATCACTTCCTCGAGTCGTGGGGCGAAGTGGACGTGCGTCCGGGCGTCCACGGCCTGCAGCAGCCGGTGATGACGCCCGTGCACGACACGCGCGCCGCCGCCGACGTGTTGATCGGCGTGGCGCGTCAACTGGGCAAGACAACTGGACTTCCCGATGAAGAGACCTTCGCCGCGTACCAGCGCAACCGCGTCGGCGATGCCGATGTCGAACGCGGCGGCGTGTTCAGCGAAGCGGCGCCGCGCGCGCTGACCCTGACGGCCACGGCGGTGGCGGCGGTGGCACAAGCGAAGCCGGCGACTTTGACTGGGAATGTGCTGCTGGCGGCGCCCTCGCTGCGCTTCATCGACGGCAAGCCGCCGGTCAGCGCGCTGGTCGCCGAAGTGCCCGACCCGCTGACGACCATCGCCTGGAGCGGCTGGGTCGAGCTGCACCCGGATGCCGCGAAAGATCAAGGGATTGTCACGGGCGACGTGCTCAAGCTGACGACGGCGCAGGGCGCGCTGCAGCTGCCGGCCTTCCTGACGCCGGCGGTGGCGCAAGGCGTGATGGCGGTGCCGCTGGCGTATGCCACGGATCTGCTTCGTGGTTCCGGATCGCTGACCGGCCTGCTGGGCGCAGTGCAAATCGCCAGGACGGGGCAGCACATCACCCTGCCGATGACGGGCGGCAGCCTGGACGACCAAGGCCGCGATCTGGCGCGCGAAGTCGACGCGGCGCATCCGAACCTGCCGAAAGCCGAGGCGCTGCCGACGATTCAAGATCCGGAGCAGAAAGGCAAACACCGCTGGGCCTTGGCCATCGACCTCGACCGCTGCAACGGCTGCGGTGCTTGCGTCGCGGCCTGCCACGTGGAGAACAACGTCCCGGTCGTCGGCGCCAACCTCGTTTCCCGTGGCCGCGCGATGAGTTGGATCCGCGTCCAGCGCTACTTCTCGACCCACGACAGCGTGCCGCGCGTCGTGTTCCTGCCGTCGATGTGCCAGCAATGCGCCTCGGCGCCTTGCGAATCCGTCTGCCCCGTCGGCGCAACCCACCACACCGCCGACGGCCTCAACGCGCAGATCTACAACCGCTGCGTCGGCACGCGGTACTGCTCGAACAACTGCCCGTACGTGGCGCGGCGCTTCAACTGGTTCCAGTGGCCGCACCCCAAGCCTGCGAACTTGGGCCTGAATCCGGACGTCACCGTCCGCGAGCGCGGCGTGATGGAGAAGTGCACGTTCTGCGTACAGCGCATCCGTGAGGTGCAGGAACACGCCAAGATCGCGGGCGAGCCCGTCCCCGACGGCGCGATCCAGCCGGCCTGCGCCCAGACCTGCGCGCCAGAAGCGTTGGTGTTCGGGGACTTGAACGACCCCAGCTCGCGCGTGGCCAAGCTCGCGCAGAGCGGCCGCGCGTACCACCTGCTGGAGGAGCTCGGCACGCGCCCCGGCGTCACCTACCTGGCGCGGCGTCGCAAGGAGAACACATGAGCGAGACCAAGCAAAATCAGCCGGTTCCGCCCATCGAGCGGGACATCATCGCCACGCTCGCGGCACCAGGCTGGCGCTACTGGCTGGCCTTGCTGGCGTCGATGGCCGTCGTGGCTTGGGGCGGCTGGAGTTGGTCGCTCATGCTGCGCAACGGCATGGGCCTGACCGGCCTGAACGCGCCCGTGATGTGGGGCGCGCTCATCACCACGTTCGTGTTCTTCATTGGAATCAGCCACTCCGGCACGCTGGTCTCGGCCATCCTGTTCTTCAC
>CAINLT010000029.1 GCA_903850505.1 uncultured Myxococcales bacterium
GAGCACCGCGCGCTGCGGTTCATCGAGGTGAAGAACTACCTCGATCAGGAATCGCGCAAACGCTCCGGCTGGTCCGCGATGAAGAGCGTCGTGGCGTGGGGCGGGCGGACGTTTGAGGTGCAGGTCCAGCCTCTCTCCAATTTCCTCCACGAGCGCGAGCGCCTGACGCGCGAGAGCCACACGTCGTTCAAGTCGACGCGCGAGCGCGTGCGCGACGAGATCGCCGCGCGCAACCCGCTGTTTGGATTCTACCGGGCGCTGCTGCGGTGGTTGTTCGTGGATCCGACGACCGTGCCGCCGATCCAGGATGGCGTTGAGGTGGTTTTGACCGATTGACGTCGTGGCCAATCGAGGCGCGCCCATGGCGGGCGCCCTTGACCGTCCAGACAGCCGCGCAGGCAGGACCGTTCCCGCCTTCTTTGATTTACCAACGGAGCCGTGATGTCCAGACTTCCCGCCGTGTTCCAGAAGCTCAAATTTCCCGTGATCGCTTCGCCGCTCTTCATCATCAGCACGCCGAAGCTGGTGATCGCGCAGTGCAAAGCCGGCATCGTGGGGTCCATGCCGGCGCTCAACGCCCGTCCGGCGGAACAACTCGAAGAGTGGTTGATTGAGATTACAGAAGCGTTGGCCGAACACGACCGCGCGCACCCCGATCAACCCGCGGCGCCGTTCGCCATCAACCAGATCGTGCACAAGAGCAATGATCGCCTCGATCACGACGTGGCGATGTGCGTCAAATACAAGGTGCCGATCATCATCACCTCGCTCGGCGCGCGCGAGGACGTCAACGCTGCCGCCCACAGCTACGGCGGCGTGGTGCTGCACGACGTCATCAACAACCGATTTGCCCGGAAGGCGATTGAAAAAGGCGCGGACGGCTTGATTGCAGTGGCAGCAGGCGCGGGCGGTCATGCCGGTCTGAAGAGTCCGTTTGCCTTGATCCAGGAAATCCGCGAATGGTTCGACGGCCCGGTCGTCCTTGGCGGCGCGATCTCGACTGGCTCGGCTGTCCTTGCCGCCCAAGCCATGGGCGCAGATTTTGCGTACGTCGGCTCCGCTTTTATCGCGACCGACGAGGCGCGCGCGGCTCCCGCGTACAAACAGGCCGTGGTGGACAGCACGTCAGATGACATCGTCTACAGCAACCTGTTCACGGGCGTACACGGCAACTATCTGGCGCCGTCGATTCGCGCCGCGGGCTTGGACCCGGACAACTTGCCCGAGAGCGACCCCAGCAAGATGAATTTCGGCGGCGACGCCAAGAAAGCCTGGAAGGACATTTGGGGGTGCGGCCAAGGCATCGGCGCGGTCAAAGCCGTGGTGCCAGTGGCTGAGCTGGTGGCCCGCTTGAGGCGTGAATACCAAGCGGCCAAGGCCAACATCACGGCTTGAGGCGCCCGTCCCACCGTTTCCGCGCCGCGCAAGCCGCGCCTTGCAGCGTTGGCGAGACCGGCGGAAGCCGCACGCCACATGTGCCGCAGCGCTTGCGCCCGGGTGATTCGCGCCACGTGTGGCTTCGGCGCTTCCCGCGTACACTGTGCCAGCGACCATCACAGGAATAACCATGCCGTCACCCGAGAAACCCGACCCGAACTACCATCAGCGTTTTCACCTCCCGCATTTGCACCTTTCATCGGCGTTTGGCGATGACTGGTTTGCCAAGAAGGCCGAACTCTTCGCCCGCTTCTTTGGCACGCCAGTCTTCCTTGTCGCGCAAACGGCGGTTGTCACGATCTGGATTGTCGGCAATGTGGCGCGCTGGTGGTCGTTCGACCTCTACCCGTTCATCCTGCTGAATCTCGCGTTCAGCTTGCAGGCGGCCTATGCCGCGCCGCTCATCCTGCTCGCGCAGACGCGTCAGGCGGACCGGGACAAGGTCCATGCCGACGCCGACGCCCAGCACCGCGAGGCGCTCGCAGCCGCGGCAATGCAACGCCAGGAGCTTGCGGCCAACCAGACGGCGCAGCTTCTGGCGCTCCTGAACCAGAACACGGACCTGACGATGACCGTGCAGCGGCTGAGCGAGCGGATTGAGGCGTTGACGCTGGAACTGCACGCCAAGATCGTGGAACGACATACCAAGGGGTGACGCGCGACTGCCTGTGACGCAGCCCGCTATTGGACGCGCCCGAGAACGAAGTCCAAAGCCGTTTGCTGGTAGCGCGCCAGGTACGTCTGGTGCACGGTCAGGCTGGTCCCGCTGTCGCAGTACAGATCGTCCGTGTCGCAAAACGTCTCGATCTTCGCAGCGAGCCCGCTCAGCACCTGCAACTGGGCGTCCGTCCGCGGATACTTGCCGTTGCGCAGTGACGTGCCCTTGTCATACGGCTGATTGATGACGTGGCGCGGATCGGCGAACGTAACGACGGCGGTCACGTGATCGGCGACAGCCGAGTCGACGGGATCCGTCAGCGCGCCCAGTGCCCCACCGCCGCCGCCACCGAGCACGTCCAAGACCACATGCGCGCCCTGCGAGTAACCTGCAAGCACGATCTTCTGGTTCGGACACGCCTGCACTTGCGCGATGAGCTGGGCCTTCAGCGCCGTGACGCCCGCCGCTGAGCTGTTGGCGTAGCCGGTCAACGTCGCGGGATAGGCGACGGCTGAGCGGGTCACAGCCTCCTTGCTCTGCGCGACGATCTGGTCGACCAGCGCGCTGGTACGGCCTTCGCCCGGGGTTTCATTGGACGCACGGGCCGTGATCACGTGCACGGCGGAACAGGCGCCCGCCGCGTCGCTGCCCGCCGTGTCCGCAGTTACGTCATCAGTTGACGAAGAGGCCGTACTCTCCGTGCCGCACGCAGCAAACAGAAGAGGGCAAACCCACACGATACATGCGAAACGACTGCTGAACATGACATCCTCCGGTAGGCGTCGCCCGCACGGACTTCGGCGGAAAACACGCGCGCGTTTGCTGTGCAATACGCGTGCCCGCCATGAAGGATTGTCGTTTTGCCGCGCAGTTGTCGGCATGTTGCGCGGGTTCCAGGGCTTGCGGGCGAGCCCGGCGGGCAATCGTGCGCAGGTCGATCGGGGAAAATTCCGCAGCGCCGATTGGGTGGGCTCGGGCCGGACCGGTGACGGTCGCGATTCCCGCCGCCGTCAGGGACAGCTGCCCACGACCTCCAGCTCATCGAGCACGAATCCCATCTTCGCCTTGTTGGACGTGTCGTATTTCACCTGATCAAACCATGCCTTCAGCTGCACACTCTTGCCCGACCACGCGGAAATGTCCACGGCAAACGGCTTCCAAGCCTGCCCCGTCGTGCTCCCGTTCAAGTCTTTCAATTTGCTCCACAGCGGCGTCGTGACGCCCGCGCTCACCAGATCGATGCCCGCGAGGTGCACCGCCGTTCCCGGTTCCACGTCCAGGTAGATCCAGCCCTTAAGCTGACTCGGCGCGCCAGGCACGGTGAAAGCGCCTGAAAGCGCCGCGCCTTTGTTGGCGTTGCCGGTCTCAAAACTCACTTGATCCGGGATGCCGAACCGCAGCGCGCCGCCGCCTTTCACATACACCAGGCTGGTCTTGTGGAAATACGCGGTCGGATGCGCCATGTCGGCGATCCACCCTTCCATGCTCGCGTCAAAGTGCCACCACACGTGCGTGCCCGCGCCCGTGACGGGCGTGTGCGCGCAGAGGTGCGCGGTGCAGGTGTCGACTTGGCACGCCTTGTTGACCATGCACGCATCGTCGCTCGTGCAGCAGCCGGTGCCAGCCTTGGGCGTGTAGCTGCACTGACCGCCGAGGCATTCGCCGCTGAGGCAGCTGTTCCCCGGGCAGTCGCCCGCGCTCGCGCAGGTGACGGCGATGCCCGCCCATTGGTGGATGCAGTGATTTTGCCCGCAGGTGTCGACGCTGCTCGCGTCGTTGTCGTCGCACTGCCCGGCGTTCAGGCAGCAGCCGGCGACCGCTGGGTTGGTGCATTGGCCGCCCGCGCACGTGTCCGCGGTGCACGGGTTGCCGTCGGCGCAGTCGCTGCTGACCTGGCAACAGTTCGCCTTGGCTTGCCAGTCGCATTGGCCGGATTTGCACGTCGCGAGGATGCAGGCGGACGAGCTGCCGCAGTCCCCGTCCACCTTGCAGCAGCCCGCGGCGAGCGCGTGTTTGCAGGCGCCGGTCGCCTTGTCGCACGTGTCGGTGGTGCAGCCGTCGGCGTCGGCGCACATCGCGTCGTAGGTGCAGCCGGTCGGCGGCGCGTAGCATTTGTAGGTCAGCGTGTTGCACTTCTGCGGCGCAGCGCAGTCGGCGTCGGCGGCGCACTGGTAGCCCGCGCACTTGCCGTGAAGGCAGAAATGCGCCGGCTCGTCGGTGTTGCCGCTGTCGTTGCACTCGAGGTCCGCGGCGCACGCCTTGGTCACGCATTCCGTGCCAGCGCAAGTTTGCGACGGCGGGCACTGGTACGCGCAGCCGATGACTTCCGCGACCGCATCCAGGACGTCGTCAACAGGACCCGCGACGTCCAGGGCGTCGGCGGCGGCAACTTCCGCATCGGTGACGGGATCGGGAATGGGCGTGAGCGCACACCCGGGAACGACAAAGACCACGAGCAGCAGCAGAAAACGCACGGGACACCTCCGGACGACGAGCTTAGCCGTTTGCGAACGGGACGGAAACGCTTGGCAACAGTCACCGCACCACTTGATCCAGATCAAGGCAGCGTGCACGCTAACGCAGTATGGTCAGCGGCGAAGCCGAGCGGAACGGCTTCAGCGTCTGCGGGACGCGGCAAGTTGCCAAGCTGGAATGCGGGAACGAACAAGAGAAATGCAATCATGAGCAAGGTCACCGATTCGGATGTCACGCTGGAGATGGACGTCGTCAAACCGCGGTTTGAGCTGCCGGACCTGCCCGTGGATGTGCTCAAGCGCTACGCCGGCCGTGGCCCGCGCTACACGAGCTATCCACCTGCGACGGCCTGGAGCGATGCGGTTGGCCCGGACGAGTACCGCGCTGCGCTGGAGCACGCCCGCGATTTCGCGCCTAACCGGCCGCAGTCGGTCTACGTCCACATCCCGTTCTGCCCAAGCCATTGCTGGTTCTGCGCCTGCAACGTGCTGATCACCGACCGGACGGATCTCGCGGACGTCTACCTCGACCACGTCGAGATGGAGTTGAACCTGCTGCGGCCGTCGCTCTCCAAGGCGCCCGTCGCGCAGCTGCATTGGGGCGGCGGTTCGCCCAGCTACCTCACGCCGGTGCAAATGCAGCGGCTGCATGGCCTCATCGGCTCGGCGTTCACGTTTGCGCCGGATGCGGAGCAGTCGATCGAAGTCGACCCGCGCATCACGACCGACGACCACCTGGCGATGCTCGCCGAGCTGGGCTTCAATCGCCTGAGCATGGGCGTGCAGGATTTTGACCCGCACGTGCAGTTGGCGATTCACCGCCTGCAGACGGCGACGCAGACCGCGGCGTTTGTGAAGCGCTGCCAGGCGCACGGCTTCAACAGCCTGAACGTCGATCTCGTCTACGGCCTGCCCAAACAGGACCGCGAGAATTTCGCACGGACGCTGGATCAGGTGTGTGAGATGTCGCCGGAGCGCCTCGCGGTCTACGGTTACGCGCACGTGCCGTGGGTCAAGCCGTCGCAGAAGAAGATCGACGAGGCGACGCTGCCCGGGCCGGATCTGCGCTTTGACCTGTTCCGGGACGCGCTGGAAGTGTTCCTGAGCGAGGGCTACAGCTACATCGGCATGGATCACTTTGCCAAGCCGGACGATGAGCTGGCGATCGCCGCGCAGAACGGCACGCTGCACCGCAACTTCATGGGCTACACGACGCGCGCGGGCACGGATCTTGTGTCGCTGGGCATGACGGCCATCAGCTACGTGGACGGGCTGTACGCGCAGAACCAGCACAAGCTGAACCCGTATTACCGTGAAGTGCAGGCCGGTCGCCTGCCGGTGACGCGCGGCTGGCGGTTGACGCGGGACGACGAGATTCGCTCCGCGCTCATTCAGGACCTGATGTGCCGCGGCGGCGTGAACAAGCGCGAGTTCGAGAAGAAGTTCGCCATCCAGTTTGACAGCTACTTTGCCGAAGCGCTGGCGGCGATCCAGCCGCTGGCCAAGGACGGGCTGTGCACGCTGACGACGGACCGCATCGAGGCGACGTTCGTCGGCCGGATCCTGATTCGCACGCTGGCGATGGCGTTTGACGCGCACCTGCCCAAGGCGAGCGACGGCCTGGCGCGGTTTTCGGCGACGGTTTAGCGCCAAGCGCTACGGGACCACGGACGCATCGCAGGCGGTACCCGGACGCACGTCGACGCGCGTGAGCGGCGGCTCGGCAAACGACCAGAAGAACGGCGCTGCAAACGCCTCGCTGGGCACCGGCTCTGGCGTCAACACCAGGTCCAGCTGCGGCGCCGGATGCGGCCGCGGTGGCTCATCCGCCCGAGCCAGCGCCGTCTGATGCGCCACGTACGGCGTGACGGTCGCGAGCAGCTCCGCTGGCCCCGCGCTCACGCACGTGCGCAGGTCCAGCCGCCCACGCAGCAGCATGTACGCACGCAGGGCAAACGCCGTCTCCACGTTGCCCGGTCGGCCGACGTCCAGGTGCACGATGGCGTTTGCCGGCAGTGCCGTCACCTTGTCGAGCGCGGCCTGGAGCGATTCCGGCTCGTGGATCCCCAACGCCCGTTCGCGCGCCAATTCGGTCAGCCGCGGCACAAAGAGGAGCAGCGCCAGCGCAACAGCGATCCTGGCCGACGTCAGCGGACGCAGCACCAGCGCGATGGCCAGCAGCGCGGCGAGCGCGCCCCAGAGCGCGGAGAGCGAAGTCGTGCTCGCCACGGCCACCGTCAGCATCGCCACCAGCAGGACCGCCAGCATCAGGCGCCGGGGCGGCGCGCTGGGCGCTTGGCGACGCACCGCTTCCGCCGCCAGCGCCAGTGCGAGCACGAGCCCAAGCGCGCCGAGCGCGACGTGAAAATCGCCGTAGACGTCCCGGCCCATCGCCCAATAGACGAGCACGGTCGCCAATCCGCCGCCGAGCCACGCCAGCGCTGTCACCACCCGCAGCGGCGACGCTTGCCACCACGCGCGCACCTGCGGCCGCAGCCCCGCCAGCCACGCCACGTGCAGGAGCGCGAGCGCCCAAGCGCCCCGAAGCGCGATCGCCAGCGGAAACGCGTGGGCAATGCCCGGATCGCGCGGCGGCAGCCAGAGTTGATTGGCGATGGCCAGCAGCGCCCGCCGCAGGCCTTGGAGCAACGGCGCGCGCGCCATGGAGCCCGCCACCGCGGTGTACGCCTGGCCAGCAAGCGGATAGTGCGATCGCACCCAAAGGTGCAGCGGCGCCACCAGCGCCAGGACCACAAGCAGCGGCCATGCCGCGGGCCAAACGCGCCGTTCCGTCCGGTAGCGCAGGAGCAGGACGGCCGGGATGAACGCTGCGCTCGATTCCTTGCACAGCGCCGCCGCAGCCAGCGCCACGCCGATGAGCGCGCCGCTCGCCAGCCCCGGAAAGACGGATGCCCAGGTTGCGAGCGCCACAAGGAAAGCCGCGGGAACTTCGGCGGAGGTCAGATACGCGCACGCGTCGTACCCCGGACGTTCCGCCAACGGCGCCAGTAGCAGCGCCAGGCAAGCCACCGTGAACCAAGCGGAATAGCCAAGGCGCCGCAGCGCGTCCGCCAGCAGGCCAAACGTCGCAAACACCAGCGTCAGGTTCGCCGCCTTCCACAGCACGGCGTTGAGGCCCGCCACATGCGCCACGAGTTGGCCCCACGCGACATAGACGGCAAACGCGCGCCCCGTCGCGGCGTGGAACGCGCCCAGCTGCTGCAGGAACGTCGGCTGGTGCACACCGGACCAAGCCAGCCCCGGGGACGTGTTCTGGGCCAGCGCGGGCGTGTCGGC
>CAINLT010000030.1 GCA_903850505.1 uncultured Myxococcales bacterium
CACTCCGCCCAAGCCGCGGCTGCGGCTTGGCAGCGGCGTGAAACCCCGCGAATTCACTTCGCGAGGTTCTTGCGCCGGTGACCCAGAAACCGAGCTAGGAGCCTGTCGGAACCGTCTTCCGACAGGCTCCTAGTCGTCGTGCGGCGTCCACTCCGGCTGGGCTTCCGGCGCGGGCGGAATCCGTTGCCGCGCAGCCAGCACGGCGCCCTCAATCGTCGCCATCAAATCCGGGAGGCCTTCTCGCGTCACGCTTGAGGTCAACAGCGCGCGCCGCGTCGCCGCCACTTCCCGCACGGTCGCCGGGTCCTGGATCGCGTCGCACTTGTTCAGGACCACCAACCGCGGCTTGTCGGCCATCTCGTGCTCGCCAAGAATGCGTTCAACCGCGCGCAGTTGCGCTTCCAGTTGCGGGTGGCTGGCATCGCAGACGATGACGAGCAAATCGGCGTTCATCGCCTCCTCGAGCGTCGCCTCGAACGCGCCCAGCAGCTCCTTGGGCAGATCGCGGATGAAGCCAACCGTATCGGTCAGCACCACGCTCGTGCCCTCGGGCATGTGCACGCGCCGCGACGTCGGGTCCAGCGTCGCGAACAGCAGGTTCTCGATGTAGGCGTCCGACTTGGCCATCGCGTTCAGCAAGCTCGACTTGCCGACGTTGGTGTAGCCCACCAGTGCCGCACTCGGCGCCTCCGACAGCGTCCGGCTCTTGCGGCGCGTTTCGCGGCCCTTGCGCAGCTTCTTCAACTGCTCCTCGATGCGATGGATGCGTTCGCGCGCCCGGCGGCGGTCCACTTCCAGCTTCGTCTCGCCCGGACCGATCGTGCCGATACCGCCGGCCAGTCGGCTCAGCGCGTTGTCGCGATCGCCCAGACGCGGCAAGGAATACCGCAGCTGCGCCAGCTCCACCTGCAGCCGGCCATCGTGGGACTTCGCGCGACCGGCGAAGATGTCCAGGATGAGCTGCGTGCGATCCAGCACTTTGGAATCGGCCTGCGTGGAAATCGCCTTGGCTTGCGACGGGCTCAGTTCGCGGTCGAAAATCAGCAGCGTCGCATCCGACTGCATCGCCTTCAGCTTGATTTCACTGAGCTTGCCCGCGCCCAACAGCGTGCGCGCATCCACCTCGCGCTTGCGCTGAATCACCCGGCCGACGACCTGCACCCGCGCCGTCCGCGCCAGCTCTTCCAGCTCGTTGAGGCTGTCCTCCGCGTCCGTCAGCGACTCGGGACCGACGTGGATCAGCAGCGCCGTCTCGCGGGCATTCACCACGCGCCCCGCCGGCCGCGTGCGCGCGAGCTGCTCGTCCAGCGACTTCAGCAAATCCTGGACGTCGAGCGCTTCCGCCGGCCAGCGCATCGGCGCCAGCAACGTCACCGGCCGCACGGACTTGTGGTCCGCCGTCTGCGAATCGGCGGCCAGATGGCCGACATACGCCAGATCCGGCACGCCGCGGCGATGGGTCACCGCGCACACGAGGTCCAGTCCCAGGCGCGCCAAATCGTTCTGGTCATCCTCGGACAGCGGCTCATTCTTCAGGTGCACGTGCACGAGCCGAAGTCCGCGCAACCGCCCGCTCTCCGCGCCCCAGCGCCCCAGATCGGGCAGCAGCAGCTCGTGGTCGTCGCCGCAGAGCACATGCGTCACTTCGCCGCGCCGGTCGATCAACACGCCGACCTGCCGACCGGTTCGCACCGCCAGCCCAACCATCCGCTGCACCAGCGCGTCAGACGCCAGCTCGCGCGCCTCCGACGGATGCTGATAAAGCCGCTCAAGGCCCGCCCGCTCAATCGCGCCGAGACCGCTCAGATTTCCATGGATTTTTTGTGACAAAGGTCGCTATCTCGCGCAGCTCAGAAAGTCGGGCTTGGCGACAGGATAGCAGTTTCCGGCTGGATGGTCAGTTCAGGTTGATCGTCGCGCCCTTGAGCGTCATGGTCGAGGACGACTTCACGTCCATCGTCGATCCCGCCTTGATCTCCGTCGCCGCGCCCGACTCCTGCTTGATGGACGCGGACGCCTTCACGACCAGGTCCTTGCAGTCCAGCGTCAGCGTCTTCTCGGTCTTGATCAGCATGTCGCCGGTCTTGCACTCGATCGTGATCTTCTTGGCCTTCGTGTCGATGAGCACGTAGTGCTCCTTGGTGTGGTCGTAGATCTCGATCTGGTCGACATCGCCCGACTGATCGAGGCAGATCCAGTGACCGTCGCGCTGCTTGGGATCTTTTTCCGTGTCCGCCGGCTGCACTTTGGTCTGCAAGATGATGCGCTCGGTCTTGTCGCCCTTCTTGTCGACGAACTGGAGCATGTGGCCCGAACGGCTGCGGATGTCGCGGAAGTCGTTCTTGCCGCTCTGGCCTTCATTGTTGTGGGTCGGCAGATCAACGCCGTTCCACAGGCTGCCGATCACGAACGGTCGGCGCACGTCGCCGTGCTCAAACGCGATGAGCACTTCATCGTCGACTTCTGGCAGCCAGAACGCGCCGCGCTGCTTGCCGGCCATGAACGAGGTCATGCGGCACCAGGTGGAGCGGAAATCTTCGGCGTCCGCCTTGTCCGTGTACTGGCCAGCTTCGCTGACCCACGGGTATTTGACCTTGATGCGGTAGTGTTTGTCCGGGTCTTTGTTGTCGACGACGATGCCGACGACGACGCCCTGGACTTTGAACGGTTCACGTTTGGCGCGGTCGAGCA
>CAINLT010000031.1 GCA_903850505.1 uncultured Myxococcales bacterium
CCGCTCGGTTCGCTCGGCCCGCAGGTCGCGAGCCGCGGCATGAAGGACAAGTTCCGCTTTGAAGTCGGCGCGGGCGGCTACTACAACGACGCGGGTGGCACGACGTCATGGGCCGCCAGCGCGGACGTCCACCTGAAGTCGCACGGCGCGCACCTGCTCGTGGAATACCTCTTGGATTCCGCGGCGCCCAAGATCGCGCCGACGGTCGCCTCGACCATTCCGGATACGCTCAAGCGTCAGGCGATCATCGCGGAGCTCGGCTACGCGTGGTGGCGCTTCAACGCGGCGGCGCGGCTCGAGTTCATCGATCCGAACACGTCGCTCAAGGACAACCACGACGAGATGGTCGTCTCCGGCGCGCTGGGTTGCCAGTTGACGCAGAACCGGGCGCGCGTGCAGTTGCAGTACGACCACCGGACGCAGTCCACGGGCCCGGCGCTCAAGGACGACACGTTGTTTGCGCAGTTCCAGGTCAAGCTGTAGCCGAGGGAGGCCGTCATGCGCCATTGGCGATTCAAGACCGGCGTCCGTTCGATTGCCACGCTCCTCGCGTTGGCTCTTGGCCTGACTGCCTGCGACAACACGGATACTTCGCTGTTGCGCGCCCACAAGGCCGCCAACCGCAATGAACTCGTCGGCGGTCCCGTCGCGTATGCCGATACCGGCGATTTTGTCCTGGAAAACGACAAGATCCGCGTGGCCATCCTCGGCGTTGAACGCTCGTGGGGCCCCGGCATCTACGGCGGCAGCTTGGTCGACGCGGACATTCGCCGCAGCGACTCGCGCTTCCCGTCCGGCTCCGGTCGCGACCGGTTTGCTGAGATCTTCCCGTTCGCCAATCTCCTCGTGCCCGCGCCCATCGGCACGCAGGTCACAGTCCTGAGCGACGGTTCTGACGGCAAGACCGCCACCGTGCGCGTGGAAGGCGTCGGCATGTTCCTGTTTGACGGCCTGGGCATCCTGCGCCGCGACAAGACGGCCTTGGCCGCGCTCTATTCCGACCCGAAGACGTCCGTGCATTTTCGCACCGATTACACGTTGCAGCCCGGCGAATCGTTTGTGCGCATGAAGACTTGGGTCATCATGGATGCGGAAGCGGCGACCGAGCACAACGACATCCCCGGCAGTACCTGCAAGACCGATGCGGCTTGCGAATCGACCAACATGAAGTGCGCGGCGGGCGCTGACGGCAAGTCGACGTGCCAGTGCAAGTCCATGACCGATCTCGGTTGCGCCGGCAAGGTCTGCAACGCCAACGGCCAGATCGCCCATCAGTTCGACGCATATGGCTGCGAAACCTGCGAATGCTCGGACACGTTGCCGATGGACTATGCCACCGGTGCGGAATCCGTGTTCGGCATCATTCTCGGCGACAGCGCGCTCGCGGCACCGGTCAAGCGCGCGGGCGTCGGCGCCGGCGACTTCGTATTCTTTGGCAACCAGAACGACATCTTCGTCCCCGGCCACGGCTACGACGAAGAAAAGCCGATTTGGGACGGCCTGTTCGCCAACGTCGACCTCTTCGCCCATCCGCTCAACTTCGACTTCGTGTCCGCAGCCGGCGGCGACGTCAGCTACGCGTACTTTTCCAAGAAAATCAAAGCCGCCGACAAGGATCCCGTCGTCCTCGTGCCGGTCTTCACCTCCGCTGCGACCGCGTTTGTCACGGCCAGCCTGCAATGCGACTTCCATCGCGACTGCAGCGCCGCCGACGCGCCCGCCAATTGCGCGGAGCTTGAAGCCGCGTCAGTCGCCTGTCAGAACAGCCGCGTCTACGAATTTGAACGCTACCTCGCCGTTGGCGCGGGCGACATCGGCAGCGTGTCGGACATCGTGTTCTCCGGCCGCGGCACGCCGACCGGCACCGTCAAAGGCTACGTTCGCTGGCGCGATTCCGGTGCCAATGCGACCAACGCGACGGTCTTTGTGCTGCGCGATCCCGATCCGACCAAGACCTGGCAGACCGCCGACGACGTCATCGAAGCGAACCGCAAGATCGACCAGTCGCCGGGCGTGCTGAACGCGATCGACGCCGACGTGGGCCTGTCTCCTGTGGAAGACGGCACGTTCAGCGCGACGCTGCCCGCCGGCCATTACGTGCTTGTCGCGATGGACGAAAAGAAGGTCGTCGTAGGCGACCCGGTGCAGATTGAAGTGAAGGTGGGCGAGACGAACGTGACCGCGCCGTCCCTGCCGACGCCGGCGATCGTGCACGTGGACGCGACCGATGGCGCGGGCACAGCGATGCCGGTGAAGGCGACCGTGGTGAAGCTCGGCGCGGATGGCAAGCCGTTGTGGCGCGATGGCGGCCGGCGGCCGTACTTTGGTCAGGGTCGCTTGGGCGATGGCGTGCAGTTCCTCGGCTTCGCGATGAACGGCAAATTCGATATCCCGCTGCAGGCGGGGAACTACCAAGTCGTCGTTTCGCACGGTCCGGAGTACGGCATTCTCAACACGACCGTGACGCTGGCCGATGGCGACGACAAGCCGCTGCAGGCGACGTTGCTGCGTGAAGTGAACACCGCGGGCTGGGTCGCGACGGATTTCCATCTCCACGCCGAGCCGTCTTTTGACTCCGGCATGCCGTTGGCGACGCGCGTCGCGACGATCGCCGCGGAAGGTCTGGAATACGTTGCGTCCACGGACCACGACGTGCTCTCCAACTACCAGCCGTTCATCGAAGATTTTGGCATCCAGGAGTGGCTGAAGGCCGTCGTCGGTTCAGAAGTCTCGACGCTGGAAATCGGCCACTACATCGGCTTTCCGCTCAAGTACAACGCGCTGGATGTGCCGTCGCACGGCTCGGTCGATTGGTACTGCCAGCAGAGCCAGGGCATCGTCAACAACATCCTCGCCAAGTCCGGCTTCACCTCGGACGACAAGCCTTCCACCATCGTGGCGCACCCGCGCGACGGTTTCCTCGGCTGGGCGGCGCAGGGTGGCGTGAACGCGTACTCGCTGCAGCGCACGCTGAGTTCGCTGGAGAACGCCAATCCGGTGCTGCGGACGATGGGCTGCGACTTCGACGCGATGGAAATGTACAACGGCAAGCGCTTTGACATGGTGCACACGCCGACGGCGGGCGAAGTCATGATCTTCGAGCGCTGCATCTACCGCATCGACCATTCCAAGACCGTCGCCGACCTGAACAACGCGTGTCCGGAACTGACCGACCCGAAGCACAGCGATCGCGGCCTGACGATGTCGCCGCTCGCGACTTGCCCGGGCGATGAAGCGACGACGGATTGGCTGACCTGCCAGCACCGCTACCGCATCGCGGCGGCGCAGTTCGTGTCGAGCGAAATCCTGATTCGCACGGCGTCAGAAGCGGATGCGTGGCTCGCCGAGTCGGCCAAGTCCGATGGCGTGACGACCGTGGATACGCTGTCCAAGCTGTGCACGTTCAACGACGCGGCGAAGGCGCAGATCGACCAGGATTTTGACTCGGTGCTCGCGCCCGCGGATCAGGATCGCCCGTGTGCGCGCACGGAAGGCGTCATGGAGGACTGGGCCAACTTCCTGGAGCACGGCCTCGTGCGCAGCATCGTCGGCGGTTCGGACAGCCACGGCTTCAAAGGCGAGCCCGGCACGCCGCGCACGTGGATTCGCTCCAGCTCGGACAACGTCTCGTCGATCGACCCCAAGGAGATCACCAAGAACCTGCGCGCCGGCCAGACCGTCGCGAGCTTTGGCCCGTTCGTGGAAGTGAGCGTCGATGGCGCGTTGCCTGGCGACACCGTCGCGGCCAAGGGCAAGACCAAGCTGAGCGTGCACGTGCGGATCCAGACGCCGTCGTGGTTCGCCGTGGATCGCTATGAAGTGTGGGTGAATGGCCACGTGGTCAAGGAAGTGAACCTGCCGGCGAGCGCGACGCGGACGGCGCTGATTGTCGACGCGGACGACACGTTTGACATCGACGTGCCGGCGGGCCGCGATTCCTGGCTGGCGATCAACACGCTGGGCACCGCGGAGTCGACGCTGATGCGGCCCGTGCAGCTTGACGTGCCGTTTGGCGAGCTGCAGTTGCCGCGCGTGGCCTCGATGGCGTTTGCCAACTTGCCGGTCATCAACGCGATCTTCTCGACGCCCGCGCGCATCCCGGACTTCTTCCCGATCTACCCGATGGCAACGACGGGCGCAGTCTTCATCGACACCGATGGCAACGGCGTCTACGACGCGCCGCTCGCGTACCCCGCGTTCTGCGGCGCGCC
>CAINLT010000032.1 GCA_903850505.1 uncultured Myxococcales bacterium
AACTGCAAGTCCTGCTTCCACGGATCTTTCAGGTTGCCGGTCTTCAGCTTGGCGCGCTTGCCTTCCGTCAACGCTTGAAGCGACTGCGGATAATCGCCGTTGCGCGCCTGATACGCCTCAATCACGCCGCCGACGGTCTGCACCTGCGCGCGCGCCGCGTCGATCTTGGCGTCGCCCAACATGCCGAACACGCCGTAAGCGAGCGCCGAACCCAGCACGCCGATGATCACGATCACCACCATGATTTCGATCAGCGTCATGCCACGTTCGCCCTTGCGGACCTCTGCCAACACTTGTTCCAACTGCTTCTTGTCCATCATCTCACACCTCCAAGTCGTTCAGCCCTGTTGCACTGCCTGCGTCAGCTTCATCATGGGTAGCAAAATAGCCGCCACGAGGAACGCCACCACGATGCCCATGAACACAATCATCAGCGGCTCGAGCAGGCTGGTCAGCGCATTCACGCGCGTGTCCACCTGGTTCTCGTAGCTCTCTGAGACGTTCTTCAACATGTTTTCCAGCTCGCCGGACCGCTCGCCGATCGAGATCATGTGCACGACCATCGGCGGAAACTGGTTGGAGCGCTTCAACGGCCCGGCGATGCTGTCGCCTTCGCGAATCGCGTTGCGCGCTTCCGCCAGCACTTTGGCCAGCACGCGGTTGGCCACCACGTTTTCAACGATCTCCATCGCCGTCAGCAGCGGCACGCCCGACGACAGCAGCGTCGAGAGCGTGCGCGAGAAGCGGGAAATCGCGATCTTGCGGATGAGGTCGCCCAGGATCGGCACCTTCAGCAGCGTCTTGTCCCGCCAATCGGCGCCGGTTTCCGTGCCCAGCCAGCGCCGAATCAGCACGACGAGACCCACGACGCCCGGCACGTACAGCCACCACCAGCCAGTCACAAAGTGCGAGCTCATGATCAGGATTTTGGTCAGCGGCGGCAGATCCGCGCCGAGATCCTCAAACATCACGGTGATCTGCGGCACGACGAAGACCATCATGCCGGTGACGATGGCGAACGAAATGCAGAGCATGATGACCGGGTAGGTCATGGCGCCGATGATTTTGTTGCGCAGGCGGACCTGCGACTCGGTGAAGTCCGCGAGCCGCGCAAGCACGGTGTCGAGGTTGCCCGACGACTCGCCGGCGCGCGCCATGTTGTAGTACGTCGTTTCAAAGACCTTGTCGTGCACCGCGAGCGCCCGCCAGAACGGCGCGCCTTCGTTCACGTCCGTGCGCACGCGCGCCAGGATGCGCTTGAGCTTCGGGTTCTCGACCTGCTCGACAATCGCCGCGAGGCTGTCGACCAGCGGAACTCCCGCCTTGATCAACGTCGCAAGCTGCCGCGTCATTTCACTGATGTCCTGCGGCGTGATGCGCGTCAGCAGTTCTTCCAGATCCAGTTCGCGCGAACCTTGTTTCTTCGCGCCGCCGACGCCGATCTTGCCTTTGCTTTTGCCGCGCGCGTTGGACTCGTGGTACTCGATGAGGAAGATGCGGTCGCGGCGCAGGGCATTTTTGAGCGCGCGCACGCCATCGACGTCCAAAACGCCTTTGACGGTCTTGCCGCTGCCATCTTTGCCTGTGTACTCGTAAACCGCCATCTGCCTTCTACCGTTGCCCTTTTTGTTCCATCGATCGCCTCGCCCAGTTACTGCGGGGTCCTGCGCGATTCCCTCGCGGCGTCACCAACCGTCATTCCTCCACATCCGCGTTGGCGATGCGCATGACTTCTTCCACCGTCGTCTTGCCCAACATGCACTTGTAGGCGCCGTCGTGCAGCAGCGTCAGCATGCCGTTGGCCACCGCCGCGCGCTTGATCGCGCCCGCGTCGTTCTTGCTCACGACCAGCCGCTTCACGTCCTCGTTGGGAATCAGCAGCTCGTGCAAGCCCATTCGCCCGGCGTAACCCGACATCGAGCACTGCGGGCAGCCCTTGGCCGAGAAGAACGTGGCATTCTTGAGCCGCGGATCGTCGGGCATCATGCCCAACTGCTCGATCTCCAGCTTGGTCGGCGTGTGCGGCACCTTGCAGTCGCGGCACAGCACGCGGCACAGGCGCTGGGCGAGGATGCCGGCGATCGACGACGACAGCAGGAACGGCTCCACGCCCATATC
>CAINLT010000033.1 GCA_903850505.1 uncultured Myxococcales bacterium
GGCGTGTGGCTGCTCGGCGCGGGCGCCGGTGGCACGGAGCTGCTGGCGCATCCGCTCGCGATGGCGACCGACACGCACGGGGAGCCGTGAGCGGTGTTCGACTTCGACCCGACCGTCGAAACCCTGCGCCAGCGCGCGCTGCCCGAAGGCGAGGATCTGCCGCCGCCGCGCCGGCGTGCCGCCGGGCCATGCCCAGGGCGCTCGAAGTCGCGGGCGACGCGTGCGTGCAGGCGGTGACTGCAGCCGGCATCGCGCCGCAGCGTTCACTGATGCGCATCGACGGCGCTGGCGGCTCTGCGGTGGCGCTCGACCCCATCGCCAAGCGCGGCATCCACCACCTGGTCCGCCTCAAAAGCTACGGCATCTTCCGCTTGCGCGCTGTGCAGCAGCTGCTGGCCGTCGGCACGTGGCAGTGGGTGGCCGATTCGGGCAGCGGGCCGCGGCGGCAGGCGCTCGACATCGGTTCGTGGCAGCTCGGCGCCGACGAGTCTCAGACCGACGCGCCGGTGGTGCCGACGCGGCTGGTCGTGTCTCGCTATGCCACCGACCACAAACACGGCGCCGGAGTGCTCATCGAAGGCTGGCTTTACGAACTCTTCGGCACCAGCCTGGACGTCAGCGCCTGGCCGGCCGCCGAGACCGTCGAGCTGTACTACGGCCGCGCCGCCGTCGAGAACCGCTTTGCCCAGGAGGCCCGCGAACTGCACTTGCACCACGTGTTTTCCTACACGCCGGCGGGGCAGCGGCTCGCCGTGCTGGTGGGCATGTGGCTGTGGAACCTGCGGACTGTGCTGGGCTCGCGCGTGGTCGGTCCCCTGGGCGCAGTGCCGACGCCGCCAGCGCGCGTGACGCAGGACGTGGTCGCGCCGCCGCCGGTGCCTGAGATGATGCTGCCGCCCGAGCCCGTCGACCAAGTGCCGCCGCCCGAGCTGAGCGAACGCGAACGCGTCGAGGCGGTGCTGGCCGGGCTGGGGTGGCAAGAAATGATCCGCAAGCATCCGGGCTGGCGCTACGACGGCACGCTGCACTGCCCGCAGGGTCACCCCGCGCTGTTCAATGGCGTCGCGCAGACCAAACATTGCCGCTACGCCACGTACCGGGTGAGCGCGAGGCACTGCGGGCCGTGCCAAAAGCGCGAACTGTGCTCGCGCACGACCAATCCGGCCTACAGCCGGGTCGTCACGCTGCCGGTCGGCGATGCGCTGCAGGTGAGCAGGCGCCGGCTCGGCCAAAAGCCGGTGCCGCCGCCGCTCGCGCCGCTGCCGCCGCCGCGCTGGCTGGCACCCGAACCGAGTGAGCCCGGGCTCCTGCAAGCCCTGGCCGCGGCCTTGCTGCCTGCCGAGCTCCGCCACCGCTGGCAGGACTTCGCAAGCCGATGCGGCGCGGAAATCTGCCTGCCGCGTCCGGTCCCGGCTCCGCTGCGCCGTCCGTGGGTCGCCTCGACGCCTGGCATTCGCCAGCACCGTCGCCTGACCTGGCAGCAGCACCTGGCGCGCTACGAGCTGCGCTGCACCGCGCGGGTCAGCCTCGATGCGCCGGACCAGCGGCACGCGAAGGCGACGAGGGCTGTGCTGGAACTATTTGCAGCGTAAGGGGCATCTCGATGCGGATCGTGTGGGAACAGCGACTTGTCCGAATTCAACACGAAGCAGGCCAACGTCCCGTGCACAGGGACGCTCGCTCTTGCCGGCGTCAGCAGACCCGCCAATCCACGAATGCCTCTCGTCGAACGGGGCGTCGCAAGCCGGTGCTCATCCGAGTGTGCCGTAGCATTCCCGCCCATCGTCGGAGCAACCGACGTCGCCATGTTCGCCGCCTCGGTGCAGAGGCGATTGGCTCGTGTGATCGAATCCACCGCGCGCGGCAACTGAACGAACGCCACGATGCGAGTCGGTGCTGTGCTTGACGGCGCCCTGACGGCGAACGAGACTCGAATGGACGGCCCACAGCGAGGTTCCAGCGTGCGCATTGCAGCGAGAAATCCAGCGTCGGCCTCGACCACGAGCACCGCATTGTTCATCGCTGTCGTGGTGGGCTGCTGCGCCTGCGCGGCGTCACCGCCGGGGCAGGGCGATGGCGATGGACTCACCGCAGTGGCAGATGCGGCAGACGGGATCGCCGATCTGGACGCTTTGACGGATACTCTGACCGCTGCGGATGGCATGGATATTGTGGACGCGGCGTTGACGTTGGACATCGACGCAGCAGCCCCAGATTCGGTTGGAGTCGTGGACGCAGCCACACCGGACGCCACGGGAGCCGCTGACGGCCAGACTTCGACGGACGCAACAAGCCCCGGATGCCCAAGCGACGGCGTTGCCTGCGACGATGGCAACGCCTGTACCTACCTCGACGCATGCACGAACGGCAGCTGCATCGGCTTGCCCAAGACCTGCAACGACGGCAACGCTTGCACGACAGACAGTTGCGGCGGCGGCTATTGCGTCTTTCTGCCCGGGAACGTCACCACGTGCGACGACGGCAATCCGTGCACGACCGGCGATGTCTGCAGCCAGGGAGCCTGCTCGGGGATGGCGATCGCTTGCGACGATGGCGATCCATGCACCGCAGCCAGCTGCGACGAGCTCGTGGGCGGCTGCGTCCATACGAAAATCGACAAGGACGGCGACGGTTTTGGCCCAGGCGCTGCCTGCGGCGGCGATTGCGACGACAGCATCACCGCGATCGCCCCGGACGTCACGGAGGTCTGCGGCAACGGCGTCGATGAGAACTGCGATGGCAAGACCGATGACGGCTGTCCCGCGCCGTGCACCTCGCCCGGCTTCGCCCCGCCCGCGTGCACGGAGTGCCTCGATGGCTACGTGTCCGTCACCGGTGGCGCCGGGCCAGATTGCGCGCCCGACATGCCCGTCTGGGGCCCGCGGCCGCTGAACGCAAGCGCGTACCTGACCGACAATGGCGATGGGACGGTCAGCGACAGCCAGACCAAGCTGATGTGGCAGCGGGAGCAAAGCGTGACCGAGCAGTATGGGATAACTTGGCAGGCGGCCATCAGCCATTGTGCAACGCTCAGTCTGGCTGGGCACGCCGACTGGCGGTTGCCTACCTTGGCGGAACTGCTGACGCTCCTCGATTTTTCGCAAAAGCTGCCCAACCTGGAAGCCAGCGCGTTTCCGGCGTCGCCTGCGACCACCTACTGGACCGCCGTGACCGACCCTGGGCTGAGCTACCCGAACGCGTGGTACTTCAGTTTTGCAGGCAGCGAATCTTACGCGATCCAGCCCGACGGCATTGAATTCACGAACAGCGCGCTTTGCGTGCGTTGAGACGTGTTCTGCTACGCAAATCGCCACAGCCCCAAGCCGGGCTGGGTCAAGGCGAAGTTCGAGGAGATGACCATGGATTCCCAACAAGCCTTGCACCGATGGTCTGGGCGCGGATGGCTGGCGGCGCTGGCCATTGTCGTCATCGGTTGCTTGCAATGCATCGGCCAAGCGTCCGCCAAAGCGCCGGTCGGTCGCTTCGTCGTCGACAAGGCCGGCGCCACCGTATACGACACCCTGACCAAGTTGACGTGGCAGCGCCAGTCGGCCCCGACGACGTTTTGGTGGTCGGACATCCTGTTTCCATCGAGCGCACAGAACTATTGCAAGAACCTTGCGCTTGCGGGCGGTGGATGGCGCCTGCCGGGCGAGTATGAACTGCTTGGCCTCGTCGACCGGCAAGAGCCAAGCTTGGCGGTGGACCCAACGGCATTTCCCGGTAGCATCTCAGGGATCTACTGGAGCGCATCGCCGCAGTTCGATCCGACCTGGTATGGCGGCCTTGCTGTTGATTTTTCGTTCACCTTGGGTCTACTGACTCACGGTGACTACACAAAGACGTACAACGTGCGCTGTGTGCGTTGACGCGCCCGTGCAACACGCGCGCGCGGCGCGAAGTGGAGTGACGATGACTGCTCACCAAGCCCGGCTCCAAAGGTGCGCCGCGCCGCTACTACTGGCCGCCATCGCGTTCGGTCTGGCGAACTGTTCACACGTGAACGCGAACGACATCGGCGCCAAAATCGCGGCGGATTCCGTCGGCGATGTTGCTGACGTCGGGACGGATAGCCAGGCCGAGGCCGATGAACCGGACCTGTTGCCAGACGACGTGAGCGACAGCCAACCGGAAGTGAAGCTGGACTCGACAGCCGCAGACGGTGGCGCTGACGTCCCTTACTGGATTTCGCACGACACCGACCTCTCCGGCCTCGGCGTCGTTGGCGGCAATCCGTTCTGCGCGAATCCGTACCTGGAGGTCCAGCCGAACGACCCGCCGCACGATCCGTCCTGCAAGTCCGCGTGTCCCGCGCCATACCCGTGCACCTGCGGCACGTGCCCGTGGATCAAGACGCCGCCGATGATCGTGCCGCGGTTTGACGCCGAGGCGATCTGGACGGGCGAGGAGGTGCTGATCTTTGGCGGGCAGAATCAGATGGGGCCCGGCAGCAGCGGCACGATCTCGTTCACGGCGGAGCGCTGGAATCCCAGCAAGGACAAGGGGTTTTCGTTTATCGAACTGCCGTTCGCGGTGACCGTGGCCGATCAGTACTACGACAACACGTGGGCCAAGCCGATCTGGACCGGATCGGAAGCGCTCGTGTTCATGAGAGATCACTTCTTTCGCTTCGATCCAAAGACCGGCGTGTTAACCGAGTTCCCGTTGTCGCCGGTTACGATCGGGCTGAACCGCGCCCGCGTCTTCTGGGTGAATGAAACGCTCCTCGTATGGGGCTATGATCGCGCGACCTCCACCCCGTTCAAACCGGTTGCGCGAATCATGACTTGGACCAAGATCGATGGTTGGCAGGACGTCCCCTTCCCATCCAAGATCAACACTGGGCCTCCGACCTGCGCGGCGGTTTTGGATGGCTCGTTGTATGTACTCGATCCGGCGAAGTACTTCGGCGGCAGCGACGTTGGCCTCGACCCGAGCAAACCGGTTATGATGCGCTATGACGTAGCCGCAAAAAAATGGCAGGCGTTGCCGCAGACGATGTTCCCTGACCTCACTTGCATCGATGGCAACGTCATCTTTCAAGCGTTCCCTGACGGCATCGTGTTCATTCCGGACACTTCCGTCTACAACTCCGGCACAGGGAACTGGGACTACCTCCCCGCTGGCGAGATCTGGTGGAAGGCGACCGGCAAGTGGACGGCCATGACGACACCGCCACTGCACGGCCCGATCGATTCGTACCAAGCGGGCGCAATCTGGACGGGCTCGCAGTTCATCATCCCGAACGTCGACTTCCTCGACCCCATCGTCGGCGACTTCTACTTCCCACCCAGCAGTCAGGACTATCCGACCTGGCCCATCGCCTACGACCCATACACCGACGAGTTCCACTACCTGACCAGTGTCGGCTACCCCAAGCACAACCGCCTCGGCTCGACGCCGGTCTACGGCAACTCGGAGGTCTTCATGCTGGGTGGAACTGGCGGCTGGGGCGTAGACGCGGACGGCGCGCGGTTGTGGCTGCCGAAGCCGTGAACGGGCAGGCGGGTCA
>CAINLT010000034.1 GCA_903850505.1 uncultured Myxococcales bacterium
AACGCGCCGGGATCGCCTTCATCGCCATTGCAGACGACGAATTTGGTCTCGCCGACTGCGTCCTGGCACGCCGCCAGCTTGCGCGCCAGCGGAAAGCCCGCGCCACCGCGCCCGCGCAAGCCGCTCACGTCAATCTCGTGGAGCAGCTCCGCCGCGGGCGTCGCGAAAATGCCGTCCAAGCGCGCCACGAACTGCGGCAAGTCCAGCGGCTGGCCGGTCAGGAATTGGTGCTCGGTCATGGCCAGCGCGCGGATCGGCGCTTGCGGCGGCGTTTGGCCGGCGAACACCGCCGCGACGTCCGTGTTGCCGGAGAAGTTGCGGTCGCCCACCTGGAACGACGCGTTCTCATAGCAGCGCCCCAGGCAGACCGCGTGGCCAATCCGTTCTGCGGGCACATGCGCGGCGATGGCCGCCTTGAGCGCAGGCTGGGTTCCGGCGAGTTCGCAGCACGTCCCGCTGCAGACCCGCACCTGGATGCCGGCTTCCTCCGGGCGCAGGTAGTCGTAGAACGACGCGGTGCCGTAGAGGTTGGCCGTGCCAAACAGCGACGTCTGGCTCAGTTCCCGGAAGTCGCCGCGGCCCAGCGCGTGCTGGCGCGAGCGAGCGACGAGCGCGCGAAAAATCCCGGCGCGCACGCCTTTCTTGCCGGAGAGGTGGGAGAGATTGGCGGACATGGGTGACCTCGCCTGCGGTCGTGCGCCGCTGTCGACGCGTGTGCGCAAAACTGTGCGCCGCATGCGCGGGCGGGTCAAGCTGCCCTGCGCGAAGACCCGGCGTTGGGCCAAAATAGCCAGAAAATCCTGCGATATTGTGAGAGAAAATCAAACATTCCGACCGAAGAATCCCGGCGATCCAACTCGCCGCCATCGTTTGGCGTCGCCGGGCGGCGCGGCGCGGGGAAAAGCGCGCGTGGCAGTCGCAGCATGGCCACCTATCCTGCCCATGCGATACCGAGGAAATGCAATGCCCGCAGAAACAACGGTCGCCGAGTACCTTTTGACTCGGTTGAAACAGCTTGGCGTGGACCACATATTTGGCGTGCCAGGGGATTTCGTCCTCGGCTTATTCAACGAAATTATCAAGAGCGACGTGACGTACGTCGGCACCTGCAATGAACTGAACGCAGCTTATGCGGCGGACGGGTACGCGCGGATTCGCGGCATGGGCGCCTTCACGTCGACCTATGGCGTAGGTGAGATGAGCGCGATCAATGGCATCGCCGGCGCGTTTGCGGAGCGCGTGCCGGTCGTCGTGATAACAGGTTCGCCCGCGACGACGCATTTCAAGCTGCGCCCGCTCTTGCATCACACGATGGGCGACTATCAGATTCCGCTGCGCATGTATGAACGCATCACGGTGGCGTCCACGCAGATTCCGTCGGGCGCGTGTGCACCCAGTGAAATCGACCGCGTGCTCACTGCATGCTTGACGCACCAGCAGCCGGTGTACATCAGCCTGCCCGCCGATAGTGTGCGGATGCCGTGCCATGCGCCGCAATCGCTCATCGGTCCGAATTTGCCGCGGAGTGATCCGGCGGTGCTGGAGGAGGCGATCCGCGAAGCGCATTGCATGCTCAGCAAGGCCAAGCTCCCCATTATCTTGGGCGGCGTGGAGTTGATTCGCTTCAAACTGCAGGCGGAATTCAGCCAATTCCTCACAGCCACTGGCTTGCCGTACGCGACGATGATGCTGGGCAAGACCGTCCTCTCGGAACAGCATCCCCAGTACATCGGGCTGTACGAGGGCGATCACAGTGCGCCGGCAGTGCGTGGGCGCGTTGCGGCGGCGGACTGCATCCTCGAATTGGGCGCGTGGATGACCGATTTCAATACCGGCGGTTTCTCGACGCACCTCAATGACGCCAACACGATCAGCGCCAGCCTGCGCTCAGTCAAGGTTCGCCATCACACCTATGAAAACGTTTATCTGCCTGAGTTCATGCTGGGTCTGATGCAGGCGCTGACCCATCGGGAGCCTGAAACGCTGGAGATGCACTCCGCCGCCGACCGCCATGCGCCAGCCCTTGCCCAGCCGTTTCAGGCGGTCGCGGCGCAGCCACTCACGACCGCGCGGTTCTTCGAGCGCGCCGGGCGTTTCCTCGCAGACAACGCCATCGTGATCGCGGAGACCGGCGTGTCGCTCTTCAGCGCGGCGGAGATCCTCATGCCCGAGGGCGCGACGTTCATCGGCCAGACCTTTTACGGCTCGATTGGCTACACGGTCGGCGCGACGCTGGGCGCCGGAATTGCCGCGCCGGATCGCCGCGTGGTCCTGTTCGTCGGCGACGGCGCGTTCCAGATGACCGGCCAGGAGCTCTCCACCATCATCCGCCAGCATCTGAAGCCGATCATCTTCCTCCTCAACAATGACGGCTATACGATCGAGCGCGTCATCAGCGATCGCGTCTACAACGACATCCAGCCTTGGCAATACCACAAGCTCGTCGACGTCTATGGCGGCGGGTTGGGTTTGGATGTGCATACGGAAGGCGAGCTGGAGGAGGCGCTGGAGAAGGCCGCGTCGGCTGACGGCGTGGTGTTCATCGAGGTGCATACCGGCCGGATGGACTGCTCGGAGTCGCTGCATGCCGCGGGGCAAGCGATGGCCAAGAACAATCAACTCGACGACTGACCGTCCCTGCTGCATGGCCGGTTTTGGCGATGGAGTTGCCGACGCCCGAAGTGACGCGTAGGGTCAGCTTGCCTGCATGTGCAGGTGTCGGGTCCGTCATGCCA
>CAINLT010000035.1 GCA_903850505.1 uncultured Myxococcales bacterium
CGGGCTTCGCGCCCCAGCGTCGCACCCTCCTGAAAATCCCGCGGCCACAGCGCGAGCCATTCCAGATCCTTGATCAGCGCCTGCCACTCGCCGCGATCGGCCATCGTGAGGGCGTGTTCGTTCAGCTTGGCCAAGCGGGCGCGGGCGCTCGCCTCCGTTTGCGCTCCGCGCGCGCGCACGTCCGCAGTCGCCGCGTGACCAGCAACGACACGCGGATCGTCGGCGCGCAATGCGGCAGCCTTCTCATATTGCGCTTCCGCACCGGCCAAATCGTGTGCCGCAAAAGCCTGATGGCCGGCGTCGACGTGTTGACCAACCGCGCGTGACGTCGCTTCCTGAAGTCTTGCGTCCAGTGCCGCCCGTTCTTCCGGATTCGCCGCGCCGTCCAGGGCTGCCCGATAGCGGGCGACCGCGCCATCCCAATCGCCGTTCGCGGCCGCCTCTGCGCCATTGGGGGCGACGACTTGCGCCTGTTCAGCGCTGCACGCCGTCAGCGCGAGCGATGCCGCCACGCCGATCCGCAGCAGAACGTTGATACGCGAGGTCGCGATGCCGCTGCTCTTCATCATCATGACCCTTGGCCGGCGTGCTCACACCTACGCAACACGATACAGTGTCGCGCCTGTCAGTGGCAAGCGCGCGCGCCCGGTTCTTGCGTCAACCGCCAGAGATAGCTTGAGTTCTGCCGCGCCGACTTGCCAACTTGCGACACTTGCCGTATCCACTCGCGCCGCACGGCCCGTGGTTGCCGCTGCGTCAATCGAATGCAAGGGACGCCAAGCCGCGTCATTTGGGAGAACTCTGTCATGGCCGTCATCGTCAAAATTCCGACTCCGCTGCGCAAATTCACCGCTGACAAGGACTCCATCGCCGTCGAGGGCGCCACCGTCGGTGCCGTGCTTCAGGCCCTGGAAGCCAAGGCCCCGGGCATCTCAGCCAAGCTCGTCGACGACGACGGCAAGGTCCGCCGCTTCATCAACATTTACGCTGGCGAAGACGACATCCGCTTCCTCGACGGCTTGAACACCGCCGTCAGCGATGGCGCGGAAATCAGCATCATTCCCGCGATTGCCGGCGGCTGCTAGTGCGCGATCCCAAGCTGTTGTTTGCCCGTTACGGCCGGCAACTGCTGGTCGATGGCGCCGATTTTGCCGGACAAGCGCGGCTGCACGCGTGGACCGCGGTCCTTGCGGGCGACACGTCTGAACTGGCGCAGGCCGCGGCGGAAGCGTGTGGCCGGTACCTCGTCGGTGCGGGCGTTGGCGCCGTCGTTGCGCCGTCCGCGTTTGCCGGCGCGCTGCAGGCGCTCGATCCGCAGCTCCAGCTTCTCGATGGTCCGGGCGCAGCGTCGCCGCCGGTGGCGCATTACTGGTTCGCCAGTCGGCCCTATGGCGCAAGCGTCGATGTGGCCGTTACGGACGCTGACACTGGCTACGCCGCGGGCAAGAGCGGTCCGGCGCGCGTGGCGACCTTGCGCTTTGAACTTGGCGCGCCCGCGCCGCTGGACGTGGCGGTCGTGCTGGGCGCCGCGGCGGCGGAGCTCATCCTCGCGGACGTGCTGCAGCTGGAACCGCTGCCGGCCATCGTGGCGATTGACTGGACGGATCCGACCGCGCCCAAGCTGACGAAGCAGCCGCGCAGCCACGATTTGCTCGCGCCGAGCCAGTTCACGCCGCCGCCGGGGCTGTTGGCGGAGATGCGCGGCGACGCCCGTGTGTGGCAGCCCATCGCCGATGAGGTGGTGCGCGGCTATCCGACCGAGACGTGCGGCCTGATCGTGCGCCAGCCGGACGGCAACTTGCACGCCATTGTCTGCCCCAACCTGCAGGATCGGTACCACGCGCTGGATCCACGGGAATTCCCGCGGACCTCGCGGACGGCCTACAAGCTGAACGAGCGCGTGATCGCCAAATCGGCCGACGCGGGTGAAACGCTCGTGGCCATCTGGCACTCGCACTGCGATGCCGGCGCGTATTTTTCCGCGGAGGACGTGCGCTGCGCCGCGCCGGGCGGTCAGCCGATGTATCCGGGCGTTGCGTACCTCGTGTTGAGCGTGCTGGGTGGCGTGCTGCGTGCGGCGGAGCTGTACCACTTCGACGCCGCGACCGGCGCATTCGTCGCGGAGTAGCC
>CAINLT010000036.1 GCA_903850505.1 uncultured Myxococcales bacterium
AGCCGGTTGACTTGAAGATGCACCACGAGCTGCCGGACTTCATCAGCACCCGCGGCGGCGTCTCGCTCCGTCCTGGCGATGGCGTCATTCACAGCTGGCTGAACCGCCTGCTGACGCCGGACACGGTCGGCACGGGCGGCGACAGCCACACGCGTTTCCCCATCGGCATCAGCTTCCCGGCGGGCTCGGGCCTCGTCGCCTTTGCCGCTGCCACGGGCGTGATGCCGCTGGACATGCCGGAGAGCGTGCTCGTGCGCTTCAAGGGCAAGATGCAGCCCGGCGTGACGCTGCGCGACCTGGTCAACGCCATTCCGCTCTACGCCATCAAGGCCGGGCTGCTGACGGTGGAGAAGAAGGGCAAGAAGAACATCTTCTCGGGTCGCATCCTGGAGATTGAAGGCCTGCCGGATCTGAAGGTCGAGCAGGCGTTTGAGCTCAGCGACGCGTCGGCGGAGCGGTCGGCGGCGGCTTGCACCGTGCACCTGAACGCGGCGCCAATCGCCGAGTACATCACGAGCAACATCTCGCTGATGAAGTGGATGATCGCCAAGGGGTATCAGGACGCGCGCACCTTGCAGCGGCGCATCGCGGCGCAGGAAGCGTGGCTGGCCAAGCAGGAGCTGCTGCAGGCGGACAAGGACGCGGAGTACGCGGCGGTCATCGACATCGACCTCGCGGAGATCCACGAGCCGATCGTCGCGTGCCCCAACGACCCGGACGACGTGAAGACGCTGTCTGACGTCGCCGGCGCGGCGATTGATGAAGTGTTCATCGGCTCCTGCATGACCAACATCGGCCACTTCCGCGCGGCGTCCAAGATCCTGGAAGGCAAGCGCGACCTGCCGGCCAAGCTGTGGATCGCGCCGCCGACCAAGATGGACGCGCAGCAGCTGACCGAAGAAGGCATCTACGGCGTGTTCGGCTCCGCGGGCGCGCGGACGGAGATGCCTGGCTGCTCGCTGTGCATGGGCAATCAGGCGCAGGTCCGCGAGGGCGCAACGGTGATGTCGACGTCGACGCGTAACTTCCCAAATCGTCTGGGCAAGAACACCAACGTGTATTTGGGATCGGCGGAATTGGCGGCGATTTGCGCGCGGCTGGGGCGGATTCCGACGAAAGCTGAGTATATGGCGGAGACCGGTGGGCTCGCGGCGGTCGCGGATAAGGTTTATCAGTATCTCAATTTTGATAAGATTGCTGCGTTCAAGATTGATCCCCGGCAGGGTGGGTTTGCTTAGCTGCGGGCCGGCGCCGCAGGCGCGCCGGATGCGAGAGAAACCGTAGGTTTCTCTCGCGCTCTCTTCCTTGCCCGGGCGGTTGGTGGGGAGGTCGGCTGTGCTGCGGGTGGCCTGCGCTTGCGCTGCGCGCAGTGCTCGGCCCCGCTTGGCGCCGGGTGGGTGGCACGACTGGGCTTCGGTAGCTGCGCTTACCCGACGCGCTTACGCGCGGGGTGCTCGCTTGGGAAGTCAGTTCATCGGGAACGGGCATTGATTCGCGCGTCTTGGGTGTTGCGGGGCTTGCGCTTCGCGCTCGCTGGTGCCGCGTGGAGGATTGCGGGCTTGCGCTTCGCGCTCGCTGGTGCGACGTGGAGGATTGCGGGCTTGCGCTTCGCGCTCGCTGGTGCGACGTGGAGGATGGGGGGCTTGCGCTTCGCGCTCGCTGGCGCGACGTGGAGGATAGCGGGCTTGCGGCAGCCGCCATTAGCTTGTCGCCATCCCCGCTGCCCGCTACCATGGAGGAAGGCTGATGTTCGGCATGTGGATCGGGGCCATGGTGAAAAACGCGCGCGGACTTCTGTGGCTTCTCGGCGCTCTCCTCTGCGTGGCGTGCAGTTCGCCTGCGACACCGCCCGCCACCACTGAGGACGTCGCCGATGGCCTCTCCAGCGACGTGACTTCCACGGTCGACATTGCCAGCGACGTCAGCGCCACCGCGGCCTGCCCAGGCGGTGGTGGGTGCGCCTGCACGACCGATACGGAATGCGGCAGCAAGCACTGCCTCGCCGATGAGAAAGGCGTCCAGACCTGCGCCCGCTCTTGCACCGACGCGCTCTGCCCCGCTGGTTTTGGCTGCGGCAACCTGGATGGCAAGGCGCTGTGTATTCCGCGCCGCGTCAACTTGTGCGAGCCGTGCCTGAAAGACGACAGCGAGTGCGCCATCCCCGGCTTGCCTGGCGCGGCGTGCGTGAAATACGGCAACTTGGGCGCGTTTTGCGGCACCGCGTGTCTCGGCGACGGCGATTGCGGCGCGGGCTTTGCCTGCCGGAGCGTGGAGCGCGTGGAGGGTGGCCAGACTCAGCAGTGCGTGCGCGTCGACGGTGGCGGCGCGTTGGCCGAGTGCAGCTGCAGCCAGCGGGCGATCGACGCCAAGAAATCGACGCTGTGCGGCGTCACGGCTGGCAAGCACACCTGCGGCGGCACGCGGACCTGCGGTGAAGCGGGCCTGAGCCTCTGCGACGCGCTCACGCCCAGCGCAGAGACCTGCGACGGCGTCGACAACGACTGCAATGGCGCCACCGACGAAGGCACCTGCAACGACGCCAACCCGTGCACGAACGACACGTGCGGCGGTGCGAACGGCTGTAGCACCCCCACCCACCCCGCGGCGTGCAGCGACGGCGACGGCTGCACGGCGGGCGACGCGTGCGCGGGCGGCAAGTGCGTCGGCACTAGCGACGCGTGCGACGACGGCAACGCGTGTACGACCGACAGTTGCAGCAAGACGACCGGCTGCAGTCACGCGCTCAACGTCGCGCCGTGTGAGGACGGCGACCTTTGCACGTTTGGCGATGTCTGTGGCGGCGGCGCTTGTCTCCCCGGCGCGGCGACGGTCTGCGACGACGGCATCGCGTGCACGGCGGACACATGCGCAAGCGGCGGCTGCGTGTTCACGCCCGCGACCGGCGGCGTCTGCACGGACAACGACGCGTGCACGTTGGCGGACGCGTGCTCGGAGGGCACCTGCAAGGGCAGCGCGGTCAACTGCGACGATGGCAACCCGTGCTCGACGGACAGCTGCGCGCCGACAACCGGCTGCAGCCACGCCGACGCGTCCGGCACGTGCGACGACGGCAACCCCTGCACCACGGGCGACGCGTGTTCCGGCGGCGGCTGCGTCGGGACCGTCAAGGATTGCCCCGCAGCGGGCCAATGCCTCATCGCCGCGTGCAGCGCCGTGGCCGGAGGCTGTTCCTACACGCTCAAGAACGACGGCACCCCCTGCAACGACGGCGATGCCTGCACCAGCAACGACGTCTGCACCAGCGGCGACTGCGCCGGCACCGCGGCCAACTGTTCGGACGGCAACGTTTGCACCGCGGACAGCTGCAGCGTCGTCAGCGGCTGCGGCCACGTCGCGCTCACCGGCGCGTGTGACGACGGCAACGCCTGCACCCAGAACGACAGCTGCGCCACGGGCGCCTGCACCGGCGTCGCGCAGAACTGCGATGACGCCAATCCCTGCACCGACGACACGTGCACCGCGGGCGGCGGCTGCAAGCACGTCAACCACGTCGGCGCGTGCGATGACGGCAAGCCGTGCACCAGCGGCGACGTCTGCAATGGCAGCACCTGCGCCGGCGTCACCGCCACGGACTGCAACGACAACGACCCGTGCACGACCGACAGCTGCGACACGCTCACCGGCTGTAAGCACGCGCCCAACAGCACGGGCGCTTGCGACCTCGACGCCAGCAAGTGCACGCCGGACACCTGCAGCGCGGGCATCTGCACCGCCGGCGCCGCCAAGGTCTGCAATGACGGCTTTTCGTGCACGACCGACTCGTGCGACGCTGCTTCCGGCACCTGCATCTTCTCGCCCGTCAGCAACGGCACGCTCTGCGACGACGCCAACAACTGCACCACGCCCGACACCTGCCAGAGCGGCGTGTGCGTGGGGAGCCAGCCCGGCACAACCGTGACCACCTACGCTGGCCAGGGCGCCGCGGGCGGGTCAGACAACGCCAACAGCCAAGTCGCCACGTTCAACGGCCCGCGCGGCATCGCGTTGGACGCCAGCGGCGCGCTTTTCGTCGCGGACACGGGCAACTTCAAGATTCGCAAGATCGCCGTCGACGGCACCGTCACCACGTGGGCAGGCGAGGGCATCGCCGGCTATCAGGAAGGCACGGGCACCGGCGCGCGCTTCCGCACCATCCAATCCGTCGTCGTCGCGGGCAACAGCCTGTTTGTCGCCGACTCGGCCATCCAGAACATCCGCAAGGTCGCCGCCGATCAGTCGACGAGCCTCGTCGCCGGCATGGCCATCGACCCAGGCACCTTCGTGCAGGCCAATCCGGGCGGCTTCCAGGACGGCGCCGCTGCCACCGCGCTCTTCAGCACGCCCGTCGGTCTTGCCTGGGACGCCACGGGCGACACGCTCTACGTCGCCGATCAGGGCAACAACCGCATCCGCGCGATCCACATCGCCGCCGGCACGGTCAGCACGCTCGCCGGCAACGGCACGGCTGGCCAGACCGACGGCGCCATCGGCAGCGCGACCTTCAACCAGCCCACTGGCCTGTGGCTGAGCGGCGACGGCAAGAACCTGTACGTCACGGACATCGGCAGCGACACGATTCGCGTCATCGACTTGGTCGCCAACACCGTCACGACGCTTGCCGGCAGCGGCAGCGCGGGCGCCGTTGATGGTGCCAACATGACGCTCGCCAGCTTCAACACGCCCACCGGCATCACCGGGGACGGCAGCACGCTCTGGATCGCCGACAAGAGCAACCACCGCATCCGCAGCGTCAGCGCCACCGCCACGAGCACGCTCACCGGCAGCGTCAGCGGGTTTGCCAATGGCACGTTCAGCGCCGCGCTGTTCAAGCAGCCCGGCGGCATCTTGTGGGTCAGCAAGGGCTTCTGGTTCGTCGCGGACACGCAGAACAACCGCATTCGCAAATTGCTTGACCCCAACGCGGGTTGCGTGCCATAGAATCCTCCAGCAAGTGGGGGGGCACATGGCTGAAGAACGTTATCCGAGTTTCCGCGCGTTTTTTCCGTTCTACCTGAAAGAACACAGCAATCCGACCAATCGGCGCCTGCATTTTGCCGGCACGACGCTAGTGAATGCGCTGCTGCTCGCGGCGATCTTCACGGGCAAGCCGGCGCTGCTGTGGCTGCTGCCGGTCGGCGGCTACGGTTTCGCGTGGTTTGGCCACTTCATCGTCGAGAAGAACCGTCCGGCGACGTTCAAGTACCCGCTGTGGTCGCTGATGGGCGATTACCGGATGTACTGGATGATGCTGAACGGCAAGCTGTGGGGCAACGCGCCGACGCGTGGCGCGCGCAGCGCCGCGGAAGCCGAGAGCCGCTAGCCGCGGTGCTGGTCGGCGTGGTTGGACGCTCCGCGAGTGGGCGATGATCGGGGCGGTTCGCGGGCGAGGTTGTCGCGTGTGCGGGTGTCTGCCGGAGGCGCGAAAGGGATCGTTACCCGAATGGGCGGAGGCTCGCTGGCGAGTCTCCGGTCGCGCAGCGACTAGAGCCCG
>CAINLT010000037.1 GCA_903850505.1 uncultured Myxococcales bacterium
GCCTTGCTGCCGCCGAGTGTGGCGATGATTACGATGCGACCGTCGTCGGCGAGGCAGGCGATGTCGCGCTCCAGGTAGCTGCCGGCGACCATGTCGAGGATGACGTCGACGCCGCGGCCGGCGGTCCATTCCTTGGCGACGGTGACAAAGTCCTCGCTGTGGTAGTGGATGGCCCGCTCGGCGCCCAGCGCTTCGCACGCCTGGCATTTCGCCGCCGATCCGGCCGTGACAAGGACGCGCGCGCCCAGCGCCTTGGCCATCTGGATCGCCATCACGCCGATGCCGGAACTGCCGCCGTGCACCAGCAGCCACTCACCGGGCTGCAAACGGCCGCGGTCAAAGACGTTGCTCCAGACGGTGAACGCGGTCTCCGGCAAGCCAGCTGCCTCAATGAACGTCCAGCCCTGCGGCACGGGCAAGCATTGACCTTCAGGCGCCACGCAGGCGTCTGCGTAGCCACCGCCCGCGACGAGCGCGCACACCGCGTCGCCCACCTGCCAGCGCGTCACGCCGGCGCCGAGCGCATCGATCACGCCCGCGACTTCCAGCCCCAGCACAGCGGTCACACCTGGCGGCGGCGGATACAGCCCTTTGCGCTGCAACACGTCCGGACGGTTCACGCCCGCGGCGTGGACGGCGATGCGGACTTCGCCCGGCCCCGGCTCAGGCAGCGGTCGCTCTGCGATGCCCAGCACTTCGGGCGGTCCCGGCTCGCGACTGACAACAACGCGCATCAAACACACCTCCGTCGGGCAAAATAGCACGTCTTGCGGCGATGCGTTGTGGCGTCTACGCTCCGGCGAGCTCAGCCCGAGGCATCCGATGTCAGAGAACGCCGTCCAGAAGAAAACTTGGCTCCCGCCGATTGGCTCGCGCAACTACTACGTGCTCCTCGGCGCGGTCGCGATCCTGGTGCTGGGGCCTCTCGGCGGCATCACCGCCGCGTACATGAACTTCTCGCTGGGCTTTTTCGTCGGCGGCCAGGTGCTCGCCGGCATCCTCGGCTCCGCGGTCACATTCGGCTACGGCGCGGAAGGCAAGCACGGCGCCAACTACATGCAGACGATGGCCGCGTCCGTCAGCGGCATGGCGGGCATGGCGGTGCTCATCCAGGCGATGGTCTGGCTCGGCTTGCCGGAGCCGCCCGCGTGGCACCTGGTCCTCTACTTTCTCTGCATCGGCATGTTTGGCGTCGGCGTTGGCATGCTCTACACGCCCGTGCTTGTGGACCGCATGCAGCTGACGTATCCGTCCGGCTTTGCCGTCGCCAACATCCTGCGCGCGCTCACCGACCTCCGTCTCCTGCGCCGCTCCATCGGCCAGCTTGCCAGCGGCACCGTCGGCGGCATCGTCGTCGGCCTCGCGAGCACGTACAACGCCACCGTCGAGGCCAGCGGCATCTCGGCCGCGAACATCGGCGCGGGCATGATCGTCGGCTGCCGCATCGCGGTTTCCGGCGCGGTCATGGGCGCAGTCGGCCTGTGGCTGACGCCGTGGTTGAACGAGATCGGCTGGCTGGAACCGGGCAAGCCGTTCCGCAAGATCGGCTTCATCATCGCGCTCGGCATGATCATGGGCGCCGCGATCGTCGATTTGACGCTGATCTTCCGGCAGGCGATCGCCCGCTTCCTCGATCGCCACAACCTCGCGCCGCAAGCCACTGAAGTCTGGGCCAAGCGCGACATGCGCCGCCTCATCGCGTGGGTCGTGTTCTGGGCGCTTGCCGTCATCGTCGTCGCGACGCAGCTGATGCATACGCCGCTGATGTTTGTGCTGATCGCCATTGGCCTCGTGTTCCTGTTCGTGCTCATCAACGGCATTTCCTGCGGCATTTCCGACTCCAACCCCATTTCGTCCGCGTTCGTCATCACCGTCTTCGTGCTCGCGACCGTGGGCCTGACCGACGCCGGCACCGGCCTCATGGCGGCGTCCATCCTGCTCATCTCCACGAGCGTCGGCGTCGACATGCAGCAGGACCGCTCGACCGGTTGGCGGCTTGGCACCAACCGCAACATCCAGTTCCGCTTTCAAGTCATCGGCATCGTCATGGGCGCGGTCATGTCCGTGATGCTCGCGCGGCTGTTCATGCGCGCGTACCCGGTGCTGCGCGCCAACCAATTCACCGGCCACGTGGACGGCGCGGAGAAGTGGGGCAGCGCGATGACGTACAAGTTCGTCGGCGCGTTGGACGGCCTGGCGCACCCGAATCCGCACGTCATGAAGGCGCTGGCGATCGGTGTGGCGGTCGGGCTGCTGACGGAGATCGCCCGCAAGGCGCTCAAGGGCCACGCCGGGTGGCAGAACTGGGTCAAGACGTCCAAAGCCGGCTACGTGACCGACCTGGCCTTTGATTGTGCGATCCTGCCGAGCCCGTACGCGTCCAGCTTCGGCGGCTTCGTCGAGTTTCCCGTCACGCTCTGGTACGCCGGCGGCGGCGTCATCTCCAGCGTGTGGCAGACGATCCTGGAGCGTCAGGCCAAGAACGCGCCGCAGGAAGACGACCTACCGGAGGACATGAGCGTCACGAGCTTGGTCGGCGGCGGGTTCATTGCCGGCGACTCGCTGGCGGCGCTGGGGATGGGGATCTACGGGCTGCTGCAGACCATCGTGTGACGGCTACTTTACCAGCGGATAGGCTGGCTTCGCTTCGCCCTGCGTCAGCTTCACCAGGTAGTTCGCCCGCACGTTGTTCCACGTCTGCGTCGTCAGGCTGCCGTCGGGCCAGCGCACTTTCACTTCGTCGATCGCACACGCGCTGCCCAGGCCAAAGTGCAGCACCAGCTCGTTCTGCTGGCCGAACAGGCCGTAGCCGCCGCTGACTTCCGCCATCTGCGTCACGCCGCCCGCCTTGACCCAGACGTGCGCGCCGATGGCTGACCGGTTGCTGCCGCCCGTGCCTTCCAGTTGGATCTGCACGTAGTTGCCCGGCGCCATGTCATTGCGGAACACGTGGACTTCCTCGGTCTTGAAGCATTCTGACGGCGACAGATTGCAGCGCATCGTGCTGTGGCCGAGGACGACGTCGAGATCGCCGTCGCGGTCAAAATCCGCGACAGTGGCGCCGTGCGAATGCTTGAAGTCGATGCCGAGGTCGATGGGCACTTCTTCAAACGTCCCGTCCGCCTTCTGGTGGAACAGCAGCGCGTGCGTGCCGGGGTAGTCCGACGACGCGATCAGCACGTCCTGCCGGCCGTCGTTGTCAAAATCGAACACCGCGCCCGCCATGTCGCCGACGTCGTCCGCTTGGCCATTGGCCCACGTGCGCTGCAGCCCGGACACCTCGCCGTGCAGGTGCGTGAACTGCGGAATGTCCTTGCCGCCATCGTTGCGGATGATGCGCGTCGGATCCGACGACGGCCCGACGTCCGGGTGCACGATCGTCCCTTCCACCAGATCGAGATCGCCGTCGTTGTCGATGTCCGCGCACGTCAGCAGCCCGGTATTGCCGCCCAGGCGGTAGGGCTTGCGGTCGGTCGGATGGTTCCAGCGGTACGTGCCGCCAAAAGCCGCCTTCAACTGCACGCAATCCACTTCCGGCGGGCCGCATTTGCCGCACTCGTCCGCGGTCGGATTGTCGTGGCAATAGCACTGCGCATTCACGTTGGTCGTCCAATCGTCGTTGTCGTCGCGGTCCAGATGCGACTCGTGCATCTGCTGGACAAACCGCGCGTTGCCGTCGCCCTTGAAGCCGCCGTGCCAGAACGTGTTGAAATCGCGGCCGTAGCTTGTCGTCAGCAGGTCGGGCTCCCCGTCGTTGTCCACGTCGCACGCTGCGGTGCACCACGTGTGATGCGGCGCCGAGCCTTCTTCCACGTGGCTCTGCGTGTAGGTTGTCGTCGCGAGGCCTTCCGCCACCGTCGTCGCGAGGAAGTCGCCCGCGCCGTTGCCTTGCACCAATTGGTCGGGAATCGGCGTGCTGCCCGCGCCCCACGTCATGTAGCCGAGCCACAGGTCGAGCTTGCCGTCGCGGTCGTAGTCGACAAAGGACGCTGAACCGAGCGAGCGCCGCAGGTCCTTGGTGGCAAAAGACGCGGTCGGCGGCAGCGAAAAGTGGCCCTTGCCATCGTTCAGCATCAGCTCGGAGCTGTCCTGCTTGAACTGGTCCTTGGTCTGGTCGCTGAGCATGCTGTCGCCGCAGAACACGTCCACGTCGCCGTCGTTGTCGGCGTCCCCGAACACGACGATCTGCATTTCCCGGCCGTCGGCACCGTCGCGCGTCGTCGTGAGCCCGGACGCTTTGGTGACGTCGCTGAACTGCATGCCCTTGCTGCCCGTCACGTTTTTCAGCAACCAGATCGCGCGCTTGCCCGGCGTCCAGTCTTCGCGCTTGCCCTGGCCTGACGAGCTGCGAATGCTGAGATCGGGGAACGAGTCGCCGTTGATGTCGGCCGCGGAGATGCTCGTGCCGGTGACCTGCGTGACGTCGACGGAGAACGCCAGTGGGGTGATGTCGCTGAACGCCTTCTGGTCGGACCAGATGCTGGCCGCGCGGCAGATGGCGGGTGGGGCGCCGAGGAACGGGTCGCTGGCGTCGTCGGTCGTTTCTCCGCCGCTGAGCGTGGCGTCGGTGAGGCTGGTGGCGTCGCTCGCGTTCGTGCTCGCGGCGGTGTTTTGGCCGCACGCGGCGGCGCTGAACGACAAACTGACGATCATCAAATAAGGCCTGCGCATCGGCTTAGTCCTTGAGTGAAAAGGGCGTGAATTGGGTGTCGGTGTCAAAGAAGTCCTCGTTCTCGGCGCGCTTCAGGAAGCCAACCAGTGCGTAGGTAACCGGCGTCATGAACACTTCGACGCAGACCTTGAACACCCAGTTGAACGCGATCACCTGGAACATCGTTTCGGTAGACCAAGCGGCCGCAAATGCGATCGGGTAGAACAACAAGCTGTCTACGCCCTGACCAACGGCTGTAGATCCAATGGTGCGGGTCCAGAGCCACTTACCCTGCGTCGCGACCTTCATCTTGGCCATGACCCAGCTGTTGATGAAGTCGCCCGCCCAGAACGCAATCATCGACGCCAGGACGATCCGCGGCGTGTTGCCAAAGACGGTCTCCAGGCCGGGCTGAATGATCTTATTGTACGGTTCCGATGGGTTGAGCGGTAAGTGGATGACGACCCAGCTCATCAAAGTGGCGAAGATCATCGCGGCAAAGCCGGCCCAAATCACCTTGCGGGCGCGGGCGTAGCCGTAGACCTCCGTCAGCACGTCGCCAAAAACGTAGGAGATCGGGAAGAAGATGTTGCCGGCGCCGAACACGAGGTTGTGGCCAAAGAAGTCGATGGCGCAGGACTTGCCGGGGCCAATCATGTTGGAGCACAGCAGCACGGTCACGAACGCCGCCATGAGCAGGTCGTAGAACCGGTAGTGGCGCCCGCGGACGGGGTGGCTTGGCAGTGGCGTCATCCATGGGCTCCAGCAAAGGGTCGACCGGCATGGTGCCGCAAGTTGGTTAGCGCCACAAACGCTGCGTCGCACGTTCGCGTTGCGGGGCCACATTCCTTGGCGTAGCATCAAACCGCGCATCCTTGCGCCTCTCGCCTTTCGATCATGCAAGATATCAGAAACCCACGCATTTTGGTGATTGACGACGAGCCGCTCATCGGCGGATTGATTGTGCGCGTGCTGGGTGCCGCCTACACCGTCGTCGCCGTGCAGCACGGCAGGACTGGCCTTGACCTGCTGGCCGAGGCCGATGACTTTGACCTTGTGCTGTGCGACCTGATGATGCCTGGCCTGACCGGTATGGACGTCCACGCGGCGCTTGAAGCGCGGCGCTCGCCCCACGCGGCGTCGATGGTGTTCCTGACAGGCGGGGCGTTTGTCGGCCACGCCGGTGAGTTCCTGAGCCGCGTGCCCAATCCGTGCCTGGAAAAACCGTTCCTGGCGGAAGAGATGCGCGCTGCGGTGCGTGAGGCTTTGGCGGCGCGGCATCCGGCAACGGACCCTGTGCAGTCGCCGTCCTAGCAACCCGAGGCTACTTGCCGAGCGCGGTCTCGATCGCCTGGATCGCGGCTTGCACGGCCGGATCGGTCTGCACCAGCCAATCGATCTTCTGGCACGCATGGATCGCGGTCGAGTGATCGCGGCCGCCAAACGACCGCCCGATCTCCGGGAACGACGCCTGCGTGTGCTTGCGGGTCAGCCACACCGCCACCATGCGCGGCACGACGACGCCCCGGTGCCGCTTGGCGCCCTTCAAATCGGTGACGCGCAGGCCATAGTGCTGCGCCGTCACGCGCTGGATCACTTCCACGGTCAGGTGTCGCGACGGCAGCTCGATGATCGGCCCGAGCGCCGCGCGCGCCAACGCCAGGTCGATCGGCCGCTTGCCCAGCCGCGCGTGGGCGTACAGCTTGTGCAGCGCGCCTTCCAACTCACGCACATTGTTGCGCAAGTGGTCAGCGAGGTAATAGATGACGTCCAGCGGAACGTGGTGATTCTGCGCGTTCACGCCGCCATCGGGCTGTTGGGCGTTGTGGGACTGCTGCGCCGCGCTGGCTTGGCTGTTCGCCGCATGTTGCGCCGCGCGCTGCCGCAGGATCGCCACGCGCAGATCGCGATCGGGCGGCGAGATGCCGGCGGTCAGACCGTTCTCAAAGCGCGAGCGGAGCCGTTCGTGAAAATCATGCAGTTCAGTCGGGAAGCGATCGCAGGTCAGCACAATCTGCTTGCCGGCCAGATACAGCGCGTTGAACGTGTGGAAAAACTCTTCCTGGGTCGCGGCCTTGCCTTGCAGGAACTGCACGTCGTCCAGCAGCAGCACGTCGACGTTGCGGTAGAACGCCCGCACGTCCACGCGCACGGAGGCATCGCGCGAGCGCATCGCCGCGATCGTGTCGTCAGCGAACGTCTCGGCCGGCACATAGCGGACGCGCAGGTTGGGACGACGCGCGGCGATCGCGTTGCCAATCGCGTGCAGCAGGTGGGTCTTGCCCAAACCGACGCCGCCGTACAGGAACACGGGATTGACGGTCTCGCCCGGGTGTTCCGCCACGGTGCGCGCGGCCGAAAGCGCGAGTTGGTTGGACTCGCCTTCCACGAAATTGCCAAAGGTGAAGCGCGCCACGAGCGAGCTGCTGGCCTCCAGCGTGTTTCCGACGTCCACCGCTTCAGCAACCGTGGCGTTGGCGAAGCGCGGATCGGCGGCAAACAGCGGATCGGCGGCGTACGCGGCGTGGACAGCCAGGTGCGCGGTGGCGATCGGTGCCGACAATTCTGCCTCAGCTTCCTGGCTGCCAAGGTCCTCGGCGACGCGCAGTTCGATCGGCGGCTGGCCGAGGCCATTGGCTTCGATCGCGCGGCGCAGTGGCGCAAGGTGCTGCAGGGCAATGACATCGCGAAAATGTTCGTCGGGCACTTCCAGCACGAAGCCGTCCGCGCTCGCGGCGTGGACGATCACCTTGTCAAACCACGCGTCGACGACGGAGCGGCGGGTGATCGTGCGCAGCCGGGCCAGCGTCGCCTGCCAAACGGCGCGATCGTCGTTGGTTGCCTCGACAACGCCTGCGGGCACAGCCTGAGCTTCGCGCGGCAGCGCAGTCGACTCAGGCAGGTTGGCGGGGCGAGATGGCATCAGGTGGGCGGCGCTCAGGTTCAGGCTTCGGCTTCAAGACACAAGTATATCCAGCATCCAGGCACTCGCCCGGGCTGCGCTGATCGGACGCGTCACAGTCTCTCTGGAGCGTTCTTGCTCCTGGCAGAGTCCTGTCCGCATTCGGTGAAGTCGTTGTGCGGCGACGGGGCGGAGGCCGAGTCGGGCGTTGCTGGTGCTTGCGGCGATCCCAGCGCAACGGTCAGCAGCCCATGACGTGACCCCGTTGAAGGGGCGGGCGTCGCCTGACCATCGAGGGTCGTGCGCCGCCAAGGCTTGCTGACGAGGGGATAGGTATCGCGCTGCCCGCAGGCCGACAAGGGGGACCGCCAAAGATTGCCTTCTGGAGGCCGCGAGACAACATCTAACTGGCTGAACTGCTTCGCCATATGGGTCGCACGTTGACAATTCGCCGGCCACCCCGTTGACACTTCTGGGCGCAGAGACAGAGGTAACCCGCTGATGCGGCGCGTCATTGCCTTGGTGTTTGGTAAGCTTATGAATTTGCGTTGTAATGTTAGACGCCTTGAGAATCATGGGGTTGTCGCGCAGATGTCACAGGCCTCGCATCGCGCGATCGCTGACGCGATCGTTTCGCCAGCGGACGGCGATCCGGGGCGCGCCGGGCGCTGGCGATCAAGGGACTCGCATTTTCCGCCAGTTGGTGTAAACTTCCGCCCCCGCTGCTTTTGCAGATGTGTGCTGAACGAACGCCCAGTTGGAATCTCATGGCGAGCTGACTGTGTTCCTTGGCGCCAGCAAATGCCGCGACAACCCATGAACCGAGGAACGTAACGTGAAGAAAGGTCTAGGCAATCCCAGCAAAGTCTCCCGTCTCCGCACCCACGGCTTTCGCGCCCGCATGGCCACCAAGAATGGCCGCGCTGTGCTGAACCGTCGCCGCGCCAAAGGTCGCCTGCGCATGTCGGTCTCGACGAAGTGATCGCGCCGTTGCCGCCGCCGGTTGCGCCGAATCTCTCGGCGCCGGATGGCGAAACACCGGCACCGCACGGGTCGTTTCGTCGCCACAACCGGCTGCAGCACAAGCTCGACTTCGACACGGTATTTCAGCGCGGGCGGCGGGCCCAAGGCCGCCATTTCAACCTGATCGCGTGTTTGGTTCGGGATCCCGACGCTCAGCCGCGTTTGGGTCTGGCCGTCGCCAAGGGCGCCGGTCATTCGCCTGCCCGGGCGCGCTTGCGGCGCCTGACGCGTGAAGCGTTCCGGGCGCTCCGGCCCGCCCTGCAGCGCCCGGTCGACCTGGTGGTCAGCGCGCGGCAGCCGTGGCCCAATGCGCAACTGGCCGATGTCGTTGAGGAATTGTTGTTCCTCAGCAAGAAACTGCGCCTGATCGCCTGAACGGAGTCGGCCACCTTGACGACCGCGCCTCTCTCGACACCGTCTGATTCGCGTGTGGGTCGCCTCGACTACTGGCTGGCCTTGGCGTTTTTGGCCGTGATTCGCCTCTACCAGCGCACGCTGTCGCGCCTCCTGCCGCCCGCCTGCCGGTTTGAGCCGAGCTGTTCGCACTACGCCGCCGCCGCCCTCCAGCAACATCGCCTGCCGCGTGCGCTTGCGCTCACGACGTGGCGGCTCCTGCGCTGCCAGCCCCTGTGCGCTGGCGGCTGCGATCCGGTCCCGCCGGGTCGCTGGAATGGCCGCTGGCTCGCCGTATCGCCGCCGCACGAATCGTCCCACGTCACCGCTTTGGCGGGCGTCCATTCCCCGTCCATCGCCATCAGTTCGCACTGTGAGACTCCGCAATGACTGCCATCCGATCCATTTTCCTGATGTTGTTCGCGTCGTTGGCGATCTTGCCGGCAAAAACGGCGCACGCCGATCTGTCCGCTGCCGCCACGCCGACCACAGCCGCTGTCAAGCCGTTCGTGGCCACGCCGGCTGGACCGTGTCGTCCCGGCACGCCGGGCGTGAAGCTGAGCAGCGGGGAGGCGATCTGGACCCTGTCGCCGTGCTCCGGTGCGCTCGAGTCGATCCACCTGACCGCCGCGCAATTCCGCGTTGCCGCGCGGGCGGAACCGACCGGTCTGCCGGCATGGGCGCGGGGCAAGTACGCGGCCGGTCAGCTCGATTTGGTGCCGACCTGGGATGCGCCGTGGGATCCCTACCAGGACACGATCGTCCAGGCGCTCGTCGGTGGCCAGACGTCCGTGAAGATCCAGCGCAAGGAAGGCGCGGCGACGACGGTCCAGACCGTGCCGAGCATGCAGGCGCTGCAAAAAGCCGAGCCGCAGTGGACGGTGCTGCGTCAGGATGCGACGCAAGTGGCGATGATCTGGCCGGATCCGCAGAAAGTGTCCGCGCCGCTCTACCTCGTCAAGACGTGGAAGCCGGCGGGCAAGAGCGCTTCCGGTGCGGCGCAGCCGTTGTCGCTGGACGTTGAAGTGGCGGTGTGGAACGTCAGCGGCCAGCCCGTGCAGTTGACGCTGCAGTCGCAGGTCAGCAGCTTTCAGGATCCGACCGCGGGTTCAGGCGGCTTGATGGGCATGTTCTCGGCGCCGCCCGACAACAAGGGCGCGGGCTTGTGGCAGGACGGCGCGCTTGTGCATCAGGATCTGGCCGGCTTGAGCAAGGCGGATGCGCCGGATCGCCAGCGCACGGGCAAGCCCGACTGGTTCGGCGTCGATTCGCGCTACTTCCTGCTGGCGACGATTCCGCAGAACGGCTACGACACCAAGTCCACGACGATGCTGGTGCCGCGCGGGTCCGGTGGCGTGCAGGCGCAGCTGACGACGAGCGCGACGACGATTCCGGCCGCGACGTGCATGCCCAGCTGGTACCAGAAGACCTGGGGCGGCGTGGCGTGCGCGGACGACAAGGGCGCGGGCAAGATCTGGGGCTACCAGACGTACGCGGGGCCCAAGCAGCTCGATGCGCTGAAGAACGTCGGCCACGATCTGGTCGGCAGCGTCGAGTTTGGCTGGTTCACGGTCATCGCCAAGCCGATGATCTGGGTCCTGCGCTGGGCCTATGACATGACAGGCCTGTGGCCGCTGGCGATCCTCATCCTGACGCTGCTCGTCAAGGTGCTGTTGTGGCCGGTGACGGCGCGCAGCATGAAGTCGATGAAGAAGATGCAGCAGCTCAAGCCGGAGCTGGACAAGGTGCGCACGGAGCTGGAGGCGAAGGCCAAGAAGCTCGGGCAGGACAAGGCGGATCCGCAGGAGCTCAACCGCGCGACCTTTGACCTGTACAAGAAGCACGACGTCAATCCGCTGGGCGGCTGCCTGCCGATGCTGCTGCAGATGCCGGTCTACATCGCGCTGTACCGCACGATCAACAGCTCCGTGGAACTGTTCAATCAGCCGCTGTTCGGCTGGGTGACGGACCTGACCGCGAAGGATCCGTACTACGTGCTGCCGTTGGTGCTTGGCGGCGTGATGTTTGCCCAGCAGAAGCTGACGCCGCAGGCCGGCGGCGACCCGACGCAGCAGAAGATGATGCTGTATTTCATGCCGATTCTGTTCACCGCGATGATGCTGCAGTTGCCTTCTGGCCTGACCCTGTACATTCTGGCCAATACGGTGCTGAGCGTGTTGCAGACCTTGTACGTCAATCGTTCCGTCAAAGGTTCGTAAAGAAAGAGGAAATCATGTCTGAGCAGGAACTGATTGCGACCGAAGCCCCCGCTGCGGCTGAAGACGATGCGTCCGAGGAAAGCAGCGCGCCCAAGCAACACGTGTCGCTGACCGAGAAGGTCGCGATCGCGCAAGAGACGGCGCAGCGGCTGTTTGAGCTGCTCGGCGCCAAGATGCCGACGGTTGAATGCCGCGCGGACGAGGACCAGGTCATCGTCCAGCTCTCCGATCTCGACCCGGCGCTGCAGCCGCAGGGCGACACGCGGGTGCTGGAGTCGATGCAGTTCATCCTCAACAAGGCGATCAACCGCTTTTCGATGGACCGCACGCGCCTGTCGCTGGACACAGACGGTTTCCGCCGTCGCCGGCCGGAAGGTCTGGACAAGGTCGCGGCGGCGCTGGCGGAGAAGAGCAAGCTGCTGGGCAAGTCGCTGGCGATCGGTCCGCTGGGTCAGGGCGATCTGCGGTTCCTGACGGCGCAGTTGTCGCGCACGCCGGGTCTGGCGCTTGTGCATCACGGTGCGCCGGAGCGCCGCCGGTTGGTCATCGCGCCCAAGTCGTTGCTGGCGGATGCGCCGCGCGAACAGGACAATGGCGGTGAGGAAGCGCGCGGTGAGGGTGGTGGCGGCCATCGCCGTCGGCGTCGTCGCCGCTAAGCGAGCCGCCAAGTCCGGCGATCAATCGCTGTGTGGTGGCGGGCACGTCCGGGCTGTCAGTCGGGTCGCCAAACGCGCGTCCCGGGGCCCACGCGGTGGGGGCCAGCCTCGCCCTACTTCTTCAGCTCGCCCAGGTACGCGGACAGGTCGTTGACCAGGCCGCTCATCGACTTGCCGAACTTCTGGTCGTCTTCGCCCCACTGGACGATCGCCTGTTCGCGCTCATCTTCCTTGGCTGACTTCAGGCGGTCCACGAGCTTCTTGGTGCTCTCCGCATAGCGGCTCAGCGTCGTCTGCAGCCCTTGATGGATGTCGCCGAGCTTGCCATTGGGCACTTTCTCAGCGCTGGCGGCCTTGTTCAGCTCTTCAATCCGCGGCAGCAGGCTGTCGCGAAACAGCGGCAGCATCTGCTCCGGGTCGCTGACCTGGTACAAATCCTCGCGCGCCTTGTTCATCCCGGTCAGCGCAGGCTTGGCACCCTCCAGGAACAGCTTATACTGCCGCACGTCGTCGAACTCGTGGCTGCCACAGGCCGCCAGCGTGAGCAGGCCGACCGTCAGCAACGCCATCAGGCTGCGATGGACGAACCGGAAGTGCGTCGATCGATCGGTCGAAAAAGAGCGATTTTGCATGTTCTCATCCGCGCGGACTTGCATTGGCGCCCGCCCAAGGTCCAAGGTACGCCCAAGGTCCCAGTTACCTTAGCCCAGCACCGCTGCCGTGTCGAGCCAGCTCGCCGTTTCCCCCTTCGCATTTTGCCCGCCGCCCGGGCGCCCTCCGAGGAGATTTTCAATGGCCGTCCCGCCGATTTCGCCTTTTGGCATCCACCACATGGCCGTCCAGTGCTTTGACCTACCGGCGATGGCGCACTTCTACGAGAAAGTCCTGCGCCTGCGCGTTGAACGGCGCTGGCCCGCCGACGACGGCAGCGATCGTTCCGTTTGGCTGCGATCGGGCAATTCCGTCATCGCGTTGGAGCGCTGCGCGCTGACGCCGGCTCCCGACGAATGGCAGTCCGACGAACCGGGATTGCACCTGCTCGCGCTGGAAATCGCCTGGCAAAACCGCGATACGTGGCTGAAATGGCTGGCACATCAGGAAGTTCCGGTGGTGTTCGAGTCGGCCTGGACGATCTACGTCCACGACCCGGAGGGCAACCGCATCGGCCTCTCGCATTTCCCGTTCACCGCCGACGGCCAGCGCACCGCGTAGCCAAGAACTGGGCGATTGCTTGCCGTTTCTTGCAACGCCCCCCTATGATACCGTGCCCGAGCCACTGTCTGGCACGGAAACAGTTGCTTCTGGAGGACCTGTCGCATGACAGATCAGCGGATTGCCCAGCGTTTCAGCGTGCATGCTACTCTCGAGGAGAGCAAGCTCGGAACCCTGTTTTGGACTACCGACGAAGAGCGCGGCGCGCCAGCGTTGCTGCTGCTGCTGGCGCCGGCCGCGCACTCGGACGATGCGACGCTGCAGGCGATTGTTGCCGACCAGCTGACCGCGCCGCATGTGTTGGCGACCTACGCTTTTGGCCGCACGGACGAGGGCGCTTGGCTGGCCACGGATGCGCCTGCGCTGACCGCCGAAGCCGCGACCTTGGAAGCGGTGCTGAAGCGCCGCGACCGCCTGGAACTCGCGCAGATCCTGCGGCTGGCTGTGGCGCTTGCGCGCGGCGTGGAAACGCTGGGCGCGGCCGGCAAACAGCATTTGGACATCCAGCCCAATCGCGTGTGGCTCGACACGGGCGCGCTGACGACGGGCGCGCCGCAGCTGTTCGGCATCGGCTGGTGGCGGTTGCTGCCGGCCTACAGCACAAGCGCGAGCGCTGAGGCGTTCTACGGCAATCCCGAGTACCTCGCGGCAGAACTGTGCAAAGGCCAGCCGGCCAGCGCGACGGCGGACGTGTATGGCGCGGCGACGACGCTGTGGGCGATCGCGGCCGGTAAGCCACCGTTCCCCTCGAATCAGCCGCTGATGGCGCTCAAGCGTCAGGCCGTTGAGAAGCCGCTGCGCCTCGATCTCGTCAAGCCGGCGCTGCAGGGCGTCAAGGATCTGCAGGCGGTTGTCGCCGAGGCGCTCGACAAGGAACCGGCCAAGCGCCCGTCGCCCGCCGCTTGGCGCGCGTTGGTTGAGGCGCTGGCAGCTCAGAAAGCGGCCGATGTGCTGCAGCAGTCCAATGCCGCGACGCCTGCGCCGCAAGCCCCAGCGCCGAGCCCTGCGCCGGTCGTGGCCGCTGCGCCAGAGCCGACGATCGCTGAAGCCCCCGCGCCCGCGCCGCAAACCCCCGTGGATCTCCGCGGGACCATGCAGTTCACCGGGGCCGATGTCGCCGCGGCGCTGGCGGCTGCGGTTGCTTCAGCTGAAGGTCCGGCCGCTCATGCCCCGATGGACGACGCCGCGGCGTTGGCTTCCTTGCCCGAAGCCTTGGCAGCGGGCGCCGATGACGGCGATGACGAAGAAGAGGGCGCCGAAAGCGCGGATGGCACGACCCGTCAAGGTCGTCGCCGCCGCGAACGTCGTGAACGCCAGACAGTGGCCGGCATTGGCATCGCGGCTGCGCTTGCGGAAGCCAACCTCGCCGACCAGAAGTCGGGTGGCCCGGGCCTGGCTGGCCTGACGCCCAACAGCACGCCGAGCCTGACCGGCATCGCGCGGCCTGAGAGCGCGCCCACGGCGGTGCCGCCGAGCCCGCTGTCCGCGGTTCCGGCCGCGCCGACCAAGCCAGCACCGCACGGCAAGAAGTCCGACGCCGCGCCGCCGAAGCGTCCCGATTCGCAGGGCTCGCAGAAGGTCATCGTCAATCAATCGGCCAAGGGCGCGTCCACTGCCGCGGTTGCCCGGACCGGTCGTTCCTTGACTGTGCAGCTGGCAGAAGGCGCGTTTTTCGACGAAGACGCGGTCGCGCCCAGCACGGCGGCCGACCTTGGGGACCAGGCTCCGCCGGTTCCGCCCAAGGAGAAGCTCAACCGCAAGGCGCTCCTCGCGATCGCTGGTTTTGCCGCGCTCATGCTGGGTGTGTCCCTGTGGATGTCCCAGCATTCGCCACTGCCTGATGGCCCGACCCATCAGGAGACGCCGCCCGCGACCGATGAAGCGGCGCTTGAACCGGCCGCCGATGCCACGACCGCCGTGGCCGCGCCCGCCGTTGAACCGACGCCCGTTGCGGCCGCGGCGGCGCCGACGCCGACCGCCATTGCGCCCGCGCCGGTTGAGGCAGCGCCCGTCCCCACAGCGCCCGATGCTGGCAACGCCGCTGACACCGCTGTCGCGCCGCCGCTGGTGCCGATCGACGCCGCGCATCAGGCTGAAGTGCAGCGCTTGGTTGCGGAAGGCAATTCCGCGCTGATGACCAAGGACCCGGTCACGGCGTTGGCCAAGGCGCAGGAAGCCCTCAAGGTCAATGCCGGCCACGCGCCCGCGTTGTTGCTCAAGGAACAGGCGCAGAAGGGCGTGGACGCGGCGATCGCCGAAGCGAAGGCTGCGGAAGCGAAGGCTGCCGAAATCAAGGCCGCAGAGGCCGAGGCGGCTGCCAGCAAGGCGGCGACGGACGCGGCGGCCAAGTCTGCTGCGACCGCGAAGCGCGAACAGAAGGCGCAGAGCAAGCGGGAAGCCCAGAAGGCGGCGGTCAGCCGGGCGCAGGCGCTGAAGGCGGAACGCCTCGCAGCAGCCAAGGAAGCATCAGCGGCCAAGGCCAGAGCGGCACGGGAACGCGCAGCGGCCAAGAAGGCCGAGAAAGTGGCTCCAGCCAAGAAGTCCGACAGCGAAGCGCCGGCCAAGAAGAGCGACAAGGAAGCGAGCACGCGCGCATCGCGGCCGGAAGCGCGTCCGGTGGAGAAGCCGGCCGATGACGGCAATTCCGCGTCGCAGGAAGCCAGCAAGTTTGCCGCGCTGGCGCAGAAGGCCAGCAAGGCCAAGTTGAAGGTCCTGTATCTGCAGAAGGCCGTGAAATTGGACCCAGCCAACGCGGGTTACAAGTCGCAGCTCAAGGCGGCGGAAGAGCAACTGAAGACGGAAGGACCGTAAGCGTTTTTCGCTCCGGCCCACACGCTTGCATCCACCATCGGCGATGTTCACCATGCAGGCTGCCACCGCAATGACAAGGATGTCAGGCGGCGCAACGGCCAAGCGGCGAGCTGGACGGGTCTGGATGGCTGATCGACCTCGCGTCAGGCACAAGAAAGCGCTGATAATTCAGCAGATTGCCGACTATTGCCGGGCGATTGCCAGACGCGCTGGCACGGTTCATGCACAACCTCAATTCGGTACGCGGCAGCGGCAGTCGCTGCACACTGGGTGGTTGATCGTGTTGTCCACATGCCTGCTGACCAGCTGTGTCGTGCTTCCCCCGACTGCGGATCCCCCCGCTGACGTGCCACCGCTCTTGAACATCGCGCAGGTGACGCCGGTCCTGTTCACGCCTTTTGAGATCGACAAGCCGCTGGCGGGCATCGATTTCAAGATTGAGAAGCTGGCGATGCAGAGCATCGATCCAACAAGTCTGCACTACTACTGGTATTTTGACTGGGACGGCAGCAATCCGATGCTGGACATCTTCGCGGTGTGCCAGAGCAAGCCGACCTGCACGATCGTGGTCTGCGATCACGCCAACAACAAGCGGGCCGATCACACGCTCCTGGCGGTGGTCAGTTCTGCCGCGCAATTGGATGGTGCGGTGACGCCGACGGATTTTCCGCCCAACACCGTGTACGACGCAGTCGAATGGCGGATCGACAACAAAGGCAGCTGCCCTTAGCGAACATGCGGCAAAACTGGATCGCTATGCGGCGATCCGTAGGCTGCCGCCCGACGATTGCCCTTGAGGGCGAAAAGCAAGTGCCTGAAACGGCCAATGGAGAGAGACGGTGAAACGGTCAACGATGGCAATCTGGACATGGCGACGCCTGCTGGCGAGCGTGCTCGGTTTGTCAGCGTTGGGCTGCACCGCCGCCGATCTCCCTGCCGGTGAGTGCGCCGTTGACGCCGACTGCGTCACTGGCTTGAAGTGCTACGAGGGCCGGTTCTGCGTCGCTGCCACGGTCGCCGACACGCCCGTCGTCATCCGTGTTTCGCCGCCTTCGGACAGCGGATTCGTCGTTGAGCAGTTCAAGGTCACGTTGACCGGCGCGAGCCAGAACGAGCCGCGCAAGTTCGTGCTGACTGAACCCGCGGTCATCCGCGGCACCGTCACGCAGAAGGGCAACCTGCTCTCAGCATCGATCCCCGGCACGCTGCTGGTCACCGCGCCGGGCGACGTGGAAGGCCGGGAGCTGACGTTCCAGACCACTTCCTTCTCGGCGCTCAAGCGCTTTCCCGGCAGCGGGACGGCCCAGGGCTATGAGCTGCGCGTCCAGAAGGGCCATGACTACGCGCTGGCGTTCTGGCCGCAGTCCGACGAGATTCCGCCGCACTATTCGACCTTGACCGCGGGCGATTCGATCGACCAGTGGAACCTCGTGCTTCCGGCGGAGTCCGAGCTGAAGACGCTGACCGGGCGCATCGTCGCGGGCGACAACAAGCCGGTCGTCGGCCTGAGCGTGTGGCTGCGCGACGGCGATGGCCAAGCGTGGTCGACGCGCGGCAAGACGGACGCCAAGGGTCAGTACGCGTTCAAGGTAGACCCGACTGCGCCGCCCGCACACTTGGTGTTCGCGCCTGATGCGAGCGCGCCGGCGGACACGGGAGCGATCCTGCCGTCCGGTGAAGTCGCCGCGCCGCTGGAGGTGACGACCGTGACGGGCGAGCTGCCGGCGATCCATCTGGCGGAATTGCCCACCGTGACGACGACGGTGCTGCACATCCGCGGTCCCGATGGTCAGCCGGTGGCGGGCGCTGCCGTGCATTTGACCATGAAGCTTGCGGACTTGCCCGATGACGTGACGCTGGCGCGGCTGAGCGCCGACTGGGATGCTGTGACGGACGCGACGGGCACCGTGCGGTTGCTTGTGCCGCCGCTGATCGGCGATTTGACGTTGACGCCGCCGCCCAAGTCGACGGCCGCGCGGCAGCAGCAACTCGCCACATCGCTCAAGCCGGGCGACGTGACGATCGATCTGGTGGCGCGGATTCGCGTCACCGGCACGGTCACGGACTTTGCCTCGCGCAGCGTGGCCGACGCGGAAGTCACTTTGCGCGAAGTGGAATCCGATGGCGAAGCGCCTGACACGGATGGCGACGAGGCGACGTTTACCGTCAAGCCCGACGCCGCTGGCAACTTTTCGGTCTGGGCCGATCCGGGCAAGTACGCTGTGTGGGTCGAGCCGCCGCCCGGGACTTCGCTCGCGCGCGTGATGGCGCGAATCGACGACGTGACCGCGGACACGGCGGCAAACCCGTGGCATCTCGTGTTGCCGCCGCCGATGGTGCTGGCGGGTGAGGTGCGCAGCCAGTCGGGCGTGGCGCTCACGGGCGTGCAGGTCGACGTGCTGGCGGTCAAAGTGCAGACGCCCAACGGCACAGGCAGCCGGCGCGGCGGCGACGCGCAATTGGGCACGAAACCGTCCGGCACCGTGGTGCTCGACAGCCATCTGCTCGGGTCGGCGCTCTCGACCAGCGACGGCCGCTTTGAGGTGCTATTGGCCCCTGGTCAGGTAGCGACGCAGTAGCCCTTGCCTGCGGCAACCCGTCGTCCTTTCGTGGGGATCCCGCGTGGTCGTTGACGACTGCGCGCGGCCATGCCAGAAAGCCGCCCGCACCCCGTTGAAACGGTGCCGTCACCTGAGGTCCTCATGCACAAAGTCGTCATCATCGGCGGAGGCCCCGCGGGTCTCACGGCCGCCATCTACACCGCCCGCGCCGATCTGAAGCCGATCGTCTTTGAAGGCGGCTTCTTGCCGTCAGGCGAATTGATGATGGCGGGCGGCCAGTTGATGATCACGACGGAAGTCGAGAATTTCCCCGGCTTTCCGGAAGGCGTCACCGGCCCCGAGCTCGTCGAACGCTGCCGCGCCCAGGCGCAGAAATTCGGCTCCGAACACCGCGACGAAGTCATCCAGGAAGTCGATTTTTCCGGCTTTCCGCTGCGCCTGCGCACCGATTCCGGCTGGCTTGAGACGGCGACCGTCATCATCGCCACCGGCGCCAACGCCCGCTGGCTGGGCATCCCGAGCGAACAGACCTACCTGAACCGCGGCGTTTCCGCGTGCGCGACCTGCGACGGCGCGTTCTTCCGCGAAAAGAACGTCCTGGTCGTCGGCGGCGGCGACACGGCGATGGAGGAGGCCAACTTCCTGACGCGCTATTGCCCGACGGTTACGATCGTCCACCGCCGCGAGAGCTTCCGCGCCAGCCGCATCATGGCCGAGCGCGCGCTCAAGAACCCGAAGATCAAGGTCGAATGGAACGCTGCGGTCGACGAAATCTACGGCGACGGCAAATTCGTCACCGGCGCGCGGCTCAAGTCGACGGTCGATGGCTCCACGCGGGAAATCGCGTGCCAGGGCGTCTTCGTGGCGATCGGCCACCAGCCCAACACCGTCGTCTTCAAGGATCACATTGACTTGCACGAGACCGGCTACGTCAAGCTCTACGGCTTGACCCAGACCAGCGTCCCCGGCGTATTTGCCGCGGGCGACGTGGCCGACAGCCGCTACCGCCAGGCGATCTCCGCCGCTGGCATGGGCTGCATGGCGGCGCTCGACGCTGAGAAGCTGATTGAGCAGTACGCCAGCGAAGGCAAAATGCCGCACTGACTTGCGTGTCACAGGACCTGATCTTTTTGTCAGCGGCTACAGGTCGACGAGCTCGACCGCAGCCTTGCCGACCGGAAAGAACAGCCCGCCGACGCGCTGGAACCGTTCGACCGCGTCCGTCGCGAGCAGGTCGATGTGGCCGTCACCCGGCTGGGCTGGCCCAAGCATCTGGACCAGCTCCTGGGCGATCGCTTCCGCCGAGTCCACGAGCGCGACTTCGCGGTCCAGCAGGCGACCCAGCACGCGCTTGAGCATGGGCTTGAACACCGGATAGTGCGTGCAGCCCAGCACGAGCGTGTCGATCTTGCGCGCGCCGGCATCCGCCAGCCAGGGCGCGAGGTAGGCCAGCAGCGTCGCTTCCGTCGCCGGATGATCAAACCAGCCCTCTTCCGCCAGACTGACCAGCAGCGGCGTGGCCAACGAGTGCACGCGCGCGTTGCCGTCCAGGGTCGCAATCGCGCCCGGATACGCGCCCGACGCGATCGTCCGCTCCGTGCCGATGATGCCGATGTGCCCGGTCCTGCTGGCGCGCACCGCCGCTTCCGCGCCCGGCTCGATTACGCCGAGTACAGGAAACGGGTAGGCGTCGCGCAGCGCTGGAATCGCGCAGGAAGACGCGGTATTGCATGCCACGACAAGCGCATCGACCGGTACTTCGACCAGCTTCTTCGACGCCTGCAGCGCGTACCGTTCGACCGTCGACGCGCTCTTGGTGCCATATGGCAGCCGCGCGGTGTCGCCGAGGAAGCGCAGATCAACCCACGGCAGGGCCGCGTGCACCGCGCCGAGCACCGTCAGGCCGCCGACGCCAGAGTCAAAAACCGCGATCCGTCGACGTTGGGGGGCGTTTGCCATGCGCGGCAGTTTGTGCGGCTGGGGATCAACGGTCAAGTCCGCATCGGCGAGGCTCGACAAGCCCGCGTCGGCGTGCTTACTTGCCCCCGCCGCGGCGAACCGCGTTGGACGAGAACATGGCGCAACACGACGACGATCTGCCTGACGATTTCCGCGACGAAGAGGAAGTCTTGGATGATGGCGAGGATTTTGACCTCGACGACGTCTGGGCGGATGACGAAGACGACGCAGAGGAAGACGAAGAGGAAGACGACGCGCTGACTGAAGTGCGCCACGCGGAAGAGAATCTGGAGCCGTGGGTGCCGCAAGCCGGTGAGGCGGCGGATCCGTTTGCCGACCAGCCCGAGGCTCGCCAGCGCGCCCTGGCGCCGCTCCTGGATCGCGGTGGCCGCAACCTGACGTGGTCGTCGCTGCGGTTTTTGCGCGGCACGGGCGACGAGAAGCTCGATCTCATCTTGTCCCTGCCCGATCCCGCGCGCGCCGTGCAGGCGATGGCTCCGGAAGAGTTTGTCCTGCTGATCAAGGAAATCGGCCTGACCGACGCCGGCGACCTGCTGGCGTTGGCTTCGCCGCGGCAGTTGCAGACGACCCTAGATCTGGACGCCTGGCTGGCGGGCGAGCTCGACATGATGGCGGTTTCCGAGTGGCTGATGACGGCTGAAGACGCCGGCAAGGACGTGGTCGACCGCTTCACCGCGGCGCAGGACGACGGCCTGCTGAGCTTCTATCTGGGCCAGTCGCTCAAAGTCGTGATCCTGACGGAAGACGACATGGAGGGCGACTACCCGGACGACGCGGAGGTGTTCACGTCGCCGGACGGCGCGTTCCAGCTCATCGCCAACGCCGACGATCCGAACCTGACGGCCGTGCGGCAGGTGCTTGCGTCTGTGTGGCGGCAATCGGCAGCGCGCGGTCGTGCCTTGCTGCTGGCGACGCGCTGGGAGCTGCCGGCGCAGCTGGAAGAGGACGTGCTGCAGTTGCGCAACGCGCGGCTGGAGGAGATCGGTTTTCTGGATCGCGAGGAGGCGCTGCAACTCTACGGCTACCGCGACGCCCACGCGTGGAAGGCGGCGCTGCATGCCCGGTATCGCGGTACCGCGGCGGCCGAGCCGGAGACGCTGCAGCCCTACCTGCCGGAGGATGTGCCGGTCCGGCTGGGTCTGGCGCTGCGGGAAGTGCGCGACAGCGGCTTCCTCGGCCGCGTCATGGCGCATCTGCCGGAAGCCGAAGTCGTGCGGATGCGCCTTGGGCTGGTGCGGCTGGGCTACGCCGTGCAGTCGGCGCGCGCGGAGAGGCCGTCAGCGGTGGATGAGCTGAGTCGCTGGAGCCGGCATGCCCTGATGACCGCGTCGATGGCGCTGGAGTTCCTGAGCGACGCGGACGTGACGTACGCCGGCCTGCTGCTGAGCGTCGCCTCGCTCAAGGACTTGTTCACCGCAGGCCATAGCTTGGTGCTCGTCGAGGCGCAGCGCGCCCGCAAGCTCCGGCAGCAGCTGGGTGGCAGTACGGGCATCGATCGCCTGGAGCCGGTCGACGCGCAGCTGGTCCGCGGCCTGACGCTGGCTTTTCCGCAGTATGGCCACGACAACCTCAGCGAGCCGGTGGCGACGCTCGACGAGCTGGCGGCGATCCGGCACCAACTCGCGGCGGTGGTCGCGGTTGTGCGGATGGCCCAGACGCTCTCCGGCGGCGATCTGCCGTCGACCGCGCCGCTGCCGCTGCGCGCGCTGGTGGGCACGGCGATCGCGTGGCAGCTCGTGACGGGCGCCCCACAGTTGGCGCCGCTGGACCGCGCGACGTTCCAGGCCTTCTTGCAGCGCGGTTTTGACGGCCCGCGCGGCAACCGGGTTGTGCGCAACGACCTGCGTCAGGCGTTGATCCGCGCGCTGCTGACCCGGCCGGATCTGGGCGACGACGACGTGGTCGCGCTGACGGCCTTCCTGGAGACGACGCTCGATCGGCTCGCCGATGAGCTCGGCGGTCTGGATCCGGAGAGCCCGATCGATCTGCGCTACGTCGGCGAAGGCCTGCGCGTCGCGACGCCGGATTGACTGCCAAAGTAGACCAATAACTCGACAGCGGAGCGCGCCGCGGCACACTTTGGCCATGGACGCAGACATCCACGCCTTTCTCCGCTACATCCAGACTGAACGCCGCCTTTCCGCCCATTCCCAGCGCGCCTACACGCTGGATCTCGAGCACTATTACGACTGGTGCACGGCGGCGGACACGTCCACGCGGATGGCCACGCGCGAGCACGTGCGCGAGTACGTCATGGACCTGCACGACAAGCTGGCGCCGGCGTCGGTGGCGCGGCGGCTGTCGGCGCTCAAGAGCTTTTACCGCTTCCTCATCCGCTGCAATCGCCTGGACGCCAGTCCGGCCGACGGTCTGCACGGACCCAAGCAGGCCAAGCTGCTGCCGAAGATGCTCAGCGTGGACGAGATGATCGCGCTGTTGTCTCCGCCGCTGACCGGCCAGGAGGGCGATCCGCTGCTGCAGCTGCGCGACCTCGCGATCCTCGAGATGCTGTACGGCGCGGGCCTGCGTGTTTCCGAGCTGACCGGCCTGGAAGTCGTGCACGTCCAGCTGCCCGATCGGCTGGTGCGTGTCCGCGGCAAAGGCAAGAAGACGCGCATCGTGCCATTTGGCACCAAGGCGCAAGAAGCGATGCAGCGTTATCTGCCGGCGCGCCAGGTGCTGCTGGAGCGCTGCCCGCTCGGGCTGCGCGCGGATGCGGAGAAGGCGCTGTTCCTCAACTGGCGCGGGAGCCGACTGACGGCGCGGAGCGTCGCGCGGATGCTGGAGAAGCGCTGCCTGCAGGCGGGGCTCCACAAGACGACGCATCCACACGCGCTCCGCCACTCGTTCGCCACGCACCTGCTGGATGCGGGCGGCGATATCCGCGAGATTCAGGAGCTGCTGGGCCACGCGCGGCTGTCCACGACGCAGCGCTACACGCACGCGTCCATGGCCCACCTGATGCGCACGTACGATCGCGCGCATCCGCGGGCCAACCTTGACCACGCGCCGCAGCATGACCCGGTGGAGGCCTTGCCATGAAGCGTGTCCTCGCGTGCGCCTTTGCCCTCTGTTTTGCCGCGCCCGCATGGGCCGCGTCCGCCGCCAGCGAGGTCGGTGGCGGTTTTGATCTGGGCCTCGGTGTCATCGACAGCGATTTCTATGCGCTGGCCGACGCGTCGGTCTTTTACCGGACCGACAGCCTCCAGCTCGGCGGGCACCTGCCCCTGCGCCTGATGCTGACGGGCGACGACGGCGTGCGGATCCGCCGGCAGGATTGGGACGAGATCTCGGACGTCACGCGCCTCTTGCGCTACCTGGACTGGCATCCGAGCGACGAGGTTCACCTGCGCATCGGCGAGCCGACCGGCGTGACGCTGGGCCACGGCGCGATCGTCGATCACTTCTACAACGCGACGGATTTGGACCACTACAAGACGTCGGTGCGCTTCAGTTGGCAGGATCCGCGGTTTGGCCTCGAGGTCTTCAGCAACGACATCGTGCGCTGGGAAATCCTTGCCGCGCGCGCCAGCTTCAAGCCGATGGGCGGGACGACGTCCTGGGTGCGCGATCTGCAGGTGGCGCTGACTTTGGCAGTGGATCGCGCCGCGCCGACGGGATCGTCGGGCGGTCTGGACGAGACCAACCAGCCCATCGTGCTGCGGTCGCCGATTTCGCTCTATGGCGTGGATGCCGACATTCCGCTCTGGCGCGGCGCACAACGCCAGGTGCTGCTGTACACCGACGTCGTGGGCATGCACCACAGTCCGGCATTTGCCGAGGCCGCGGGGCAAAATACCGGCGGCTGGCACCTGGGCGTCCGCGTGCAGATGCCGGCGATCGCGCCCAACACCGACCTGACGGTCCGGCTGGAGGGCGTGTACATGGGCCACGGCTACGTGCCGGGCTACTTCGACAACCTGTATGAAGTCGAACGTTTTGAGGCGCAGGCGGCGCAAAATACCGATCAGCGCACCAAGGTGGCCTGGGCGGCGCAGAACAACGCGCCGTTTGGCCTGCGGGGGCAACTCGATCTTGTGGCGGAGAAAGGTCTGCGCCTGACCGTGCTGGCGGCGCTGCTGGGCGACGATGGCCTGAGCACGCAACTGTGGCTCGCGACGCCGGAATACGCCGGCATGACCCTGCGTGGGCACTGGGGGCAGCAGCACCTGCAGTCGACGGCGGACATGCGCGCGATCGCCCGGACCGCCGCGCTCGCGGAGTTGCGGTATCGCATTGGCGCGGCGCTCTCCGTCGTCATGCAGGCCGGCACGCGCTGGGAAGCCAAGGACGACGGCTACGCCGCACGCCGCGAATTCATCGGCGCCGCCCGCCTCGAGTGGAAGCTGTGAATCAAGCCGCGCGCGGGTGCGTTGTGCGATCAGGCGCGCGGTGGTTTGACGCAGTGCGTTAGAACAGGCAGGCTCAGGAATTCGCCCGCGGACTTGATCGTCTGCGGCCGATCGCGGATGCTTCCGCGCCCGGGCACGGGCAATCCCGGGTAAACACAGGTTCTGGAGGTCTGGAAATGGCGGTTCTTGAGCATCTGGCAAAGCGCGTTCTCCCGGCAGCGGCCATCCTGTTGTGCGCGGTGGTCGCGCAGCCGGCTTCGGCGGCAGACCGCGCGGAAGCCCTGCTGTACGTGCTCACGCAGGTCGATCTCGGCGGTGTGACGGTGCCGCTCATCGTGCCCGAAACGCAGAAGCAGTTGACCGATTCCGGCATGGCCAACCGGCCGCAGAAAGCGTTCGAGATGCTGCGCGCCCGCTCGCCCAAGGCGTACGGCGCGACGAGCCTGCGCATCAACTCGGCGACGTCCGCGACGATCGTGCTCGACAAGGTGGCCGACGCCGATCAGGTGCTGGCCGAGACGTTCTGGACGCTGGGCGCGCAGGGCTATTCCGATCTCACCGCGCCGCCGGACGTGCAGGGACCGTTGACGGTGGAGAAGCTGAGCTACGGTTCCGCCGCGCCGGTTGTGTACTCCTGGGATCTGCTGCGCTTTCACGAGTCGCCCGCGTCCCTGCAGTTTGCGATGGCGCTGATCGGCGGCCAGGCGATGCCTGCGGCGGAAGCGCTGAAGCGCCTGCAGCGCGGCGATGCGACAGCGCGGCGCGATCTGACGGCGGCAGTGGAAGGCCAGGCGATGCGGCCGAAGCTGGCCATCCTGGAAGCGATCGCCGATGGCGCGACGCGGACGGCGTTCAAGCTCAAGGCGGACGACGCGGTGCCCGCGCTGAAGGATCGCTCGGTGCAGGTGCGCGGCGCGGCGCTGGACGCGGTGATCGCCGCGGGTTTTTCCGGCCAGAAGACCGTGGTGACGGCGCTGGAAACGCTGATTGAGAACGACACCGACGTGGAGCTGAAGCTGCGCGCCGTGAAGGCGTTGTCCAAGAACGGACCGACCAAGTACGCGGATCTGCTGGAGTCTGAGAAGCTGAAGACCGGCACGGCGCAGGAAGCGCTGGAAGCGGTGCACAAGCTGAGCAAGTCGTCGCAGACCAAGATCGCCGCGCCGGCGCTGGTGGGCGCGCTGTCGCACTCGGACGCGGTTGTGCGCGATGCTGCGTTTGCCGGGCTCGTTGAGATGAAGCAGTACGACCTGCTGTACGCCGCAATGGACGGCGATCAGCTGTCGGCCAAGATGCGCGAGCAGATCGCCAAGGTGCTCGTCGACAACGGCTCGCCGGCGGCGCAGGACGCGTCGCTCCTGTACCTCATCACCAAGGGCAGCGCGGACGGCGCGATTCTCGCGGCGCAGACCTATGGCAAGCGCGGCGCGAAGACGGCGTCCCCGCAGTTGATCGACGCGCTGAAGCATGATTCTGCGGAGGTGCGCGGGACGGCGGCGCAGGCGCTGGCGACGTTGAAGGAAGAGCGGGCGATCGTGCCGTTGGCGGATGCCGCGGCGGCGCGGGCGCGGGACAAGGAAGTGATGATGAAGGCTGCGGTGGAGATCCTCGCGAGCCTGCGTCTCGATCAGGTCAAGCAGCTGGCCGACAGCAAGAACACGGACGTGCGGCAGATGGCGATTCGCGCGCTGGCGGATTTTGCCAAGGGCAGCCGGCCCAAGCCGGACGTCGTGGCGATCCTGCAGACGGCGCGGAAGGACACGGACCTGAACATCAAGCGCTCGGCGGTGTACGCGTTGGCGCGTCTGCAGGACGACGGGATCGCCCGCGATCTGGCGGAAATGAAGAAGGATCCGGACGCGGAGATTCGCCTGCAGGTCGCGATGGCGCTCGGCGCGGCGAGCAACAAGTTCACGGAAGCCGACGATTTCCTGGCCGAGATGGTCAAGGACACCGACAAGAAGGTGCGCATCGAGGCGATCAACGGCCTGTCCAAGCGCAAAGCGATGGCGGCGGTTCGTGGCCTCATTGGCTTGGTGCAGCAGCCCGATCCGGAAGTGAAGCGCGCCGTGTTCAACGCGTTGCTCAACCTGCGCGACGCTTCCAACGCCGATCAGCTGCGGCCGATCTTCCGCAAGGGCATGGAGTTCAAGGATTCCCAGGTGCGTGCGACGTGCGTGCAGGCGCTGTCGGATAAGGTCACGCTGGATGACATCGAGGCGTTGCGACAGGCGGCGTTTGATCCGTCCAAGGACGTCAAGATCGCGGCGATCACGGCGCTGCTGTCGACCAAGCGCCCGGAAGTGATGGACCCGATCGCCAACTTCTTCTCCGACAACGACATGGCCGTGCGCGAGAAGGCGATCGACGCGCTCTGTGGCATCGACCCGGGCGAGTCGGCCAAGGCCAAGCGCACGTACCTGAAGGACGCGATTGACTCCGCCGACATGCCCGAGGCGCTGAAGACCAAAGCCCAGGCGTGCCAGAAAGGGCTGTAGCCGTCCGGCGGATAGCCGCAATTTCGCACGCTTGATGGTCGGTTCGTGACCGCATCGCGCGGAAACCGTAAACTGCGCGTCCGGCGACTCCCGCCTTCGGATCGGCATGCACGACCTCGGCACCGCGCTACTCTACTGCGCCTTCTTCGCGACACTCGCCACCGGCGTCCTGGCCTACGGCGGCGCGGCGTTGCGCTCGCCCGGCATGCTCGCGGCCAGCCGTCACGGTCTATTGACGACGTGGCTCCTTTGGCTCGCCATGGGCGCGTGCCTGTTCTACGGCCTGCTGAGCCACGACTTCTCCAACAAGTACATCGCCGCGTACACCTATCAGGACATGCCGCTCGCGTACCTGCTGGCCGGCTTCTGGGGCGGTGAGAAAGGCGCGCTCCTCTTCTGGACGATCGCGCTCACCACGTTTTCCGCCGTCGCTGTCTTGCGCAACCGCACGCAATCGCAGGTCTTCCTGGGCTGGGTCACAGGTATTCTGGCGACCTCCATCTTGTTTTTTGCCGTGCTGATGGTTTTTGAATCCAATCCGTTTGAGATTTTTCAGGCCGGCGCGGGTCCTGATGACGGCAAGGGCATGAACCCGCTGCTGCAGAATCCGCTGATGGCGATCCACCCGCCAAGCCTCCTGACCGGCTACATCAGCTTCACCGTGCCCTACGCCTTTGGCATGGCGGCGCTCATCACCGGGCAGTTGGACAGTCAATGGCTGCGCGACACCCGCAAGTGGACGCTGGTCTCGTGGCTGTTCCTGTCGCTCGGGCTCATTCTCGGCGGCGCGTGGGCGTACGAGGAGCTTGGCTGGGGCGGCTTCTGGATGTGGGATCCCGTCGAGAACGCCGGGCTCATTCCGTGGTTCACCGCGACCGCGTTCCTGCACAGCGTGATGATCCAGGAGCGCCGCAACATGCTCAAGCGGTGGAACACGGTGCTGGTCTGCCTGACGTTCCTGCTGACGATCTTTGGCACGTTCCTGACGCGCAGCCAGCTCATCGACTCCGTCCACGCGTTTGCCGATTCGACCCTCGCCGGCTATTTCCTCTGGTACATGGCCGTCATCACCGTCGTCTCCGCGATCGCGATCGGCGTGAGGTGGCGCGCCTTGCGGGCGGACGCTGAGCTCGATTCCGTCATGAGCCGCGAGGCGTTCTTCGTGTTCAACAACGTGTTGCTGGTCGGCTGCGCGTTCGTTGTGCTGTGGGGCACGCTGTTCGGCCAGATCTCGGACGCCAAGGCGGTGCAGCAGCTGTACAACGGGTTCGCCGGGCTGGTCGGCCACGTGGGCATCCACCTGCAACCGCTGACCCAGAAAGTGCAGCTGGGCGAGCCGTGGTTCAATCAGGTCATGACGCCTTTGGGCCTGATCATCCTGCTGCTGACCGGCGTGGGGCCGCTGATTTCCTGGCGGCGGGCGACGCGCAAAAATTTCGAGAAGAACATGGCCCGGCCTCTCGTCACGTCCGCGCTGATCACGCTGGCCGTGGCGCTGTGGTACCTCGGGCGGGCGACGTGGATCGCGATGGGCGCGGGCGCGCTGGCGTTTGGCCCGGCGGTGCAGGAAGTGCTCGCGGACCTGGGTACCCGCGAGTGGTACGGCGCGGCGACGATCTGGTTCGCGGCTTTTGTATTCTGGGCGATCGCCGTCGAATTCCACGTGGGCACGCGCGCGCGCCAGCGGCTCCACGGCCAGAGCTATCCCATCGCGCTCGTGCTGCTGACGCTGCGCAACAAGCGCCGCTACGGCGGCTACATCGTGCACCTGGGCGTGGTGTTCTGCTTCCTGGCGTTCGCCGGCAATGCGTTCCGCACCTACCAGCCGGAGATCGCACTGCATCCGGGCGACAAGGCGGAGGTCGGCGACTACACCCTGACGTTCGCCGCGGCGAGCGACTACTACGAGGCGGACGGCGCGTACGCCGCGCACCGGGCGACGATGCTGGTGATGACGCGCGATGAAGCGGTGCCTGAGCAGGCCATCCGCGCCGTGGAAGCGCTGTTGCCGCCGGGGACCAAGGTCGAGACGTTTCCGGGCCAGCCGCGCGTCGCGGTGACGTTTGCCGACGTCGCGGCCGGCAAGAAGTTCGCGTCGCGGCAGTTTGTCGGCACGCTGGGCAAGGCGATCGGTATCCTCGGCGCGGACAAAGCCGATCCGCGCGTGCTGCACCTGCAGCTGGGCAAGAACCTGCTGGACGTCGCGGCGATCTCGCCGCAGGTGGTGATGGCGTTCCTCGGCGAGATGCGCGATTGGGCCAAGGAGGAGGCACCGGAGACCGTCGACGTGCGCACCAACAAGGGCCAGATGAACTTTGACCTGGCGTTTGCGACGCCAGCGGGCCTCCAGGCGTTCCTCGCGGACTGGCACGCTGGACCGTGGCCCGGGATGCGCTACGTCGGCGTGAACACCCACGTCGCGGTGCCAGGCGGCGTGCGGGTGGACTGCGTGCCGATGGGCGTGGGCGAAGTGCTGGAGCCCGAAGTCCGTTTTTACAAGAAGCACGCCTCGCCGACCACGGAAGTGGCCATCCAGTCGGCGTTTTCGCACGACCTGTACCTGGCGATGCGGCCGGCGCAGGGCCAAAAATTCATCCACCTGCTGGCCGTGGTGTTCCCGTTCGTGTCGTTCCTGTGGCTGGGCGCGATCACGATGCTTTTTGGCGCGGTCGTGGCGATGCTGCCCGCGCGCCGCAAAACGGACGACAGCGACGAATCCGCTACTTCAGGCCGCGCTGGAACGTCACCTGCTGCAGCACCTGCGATCGCGCGGGCTGCTGACTGAGCGCCTCGATCACGTCCAACTCCTGACACAGGCCAAACGGCAGGTGCTGGTCGTCCGCCCACGGTGCCGGCTTGGCAAACAGCGCAATCTGCGACGACGCGGTATTCGCCTGGCCCAGCGAGACGAACGACAGCGTGCCGGGCTTGTCGTGCCGCACGTTGAGACGCAGCACGTCCGCGATGTGAAACCCGGCACCGCCAGGGCCTTTCTGGGTCGGATCGCCGGTCACCGCCCAGATGCCCGGAAGCGCGCGTTGAAACGGCAGACCGTCGTACAGCGGCTTGTGCTGCCACGCGCCGTCCTGCGCGCGCCATGCCCGCTTGCCGCGCGCCAGACCGACAAAGTGCGCCACGAGTTCAGGTACTTCCCGCTCCAGCAGCAAGCAATGGACCGCGCCCTGGCTGGTGTGCAGCACTGCGTAGAGCGCGCCGTCGCCCTGCAGTTCGGTCGTCGCCGCCGCGAGCGTCAGCGGCTGATTCTGCGGATCGGCCGGACCGGTATCGGCGGCGTGCCACGTTGCGGTATTGGCCGCGTCCAGCCGCCAGTGGCCGTCCTGCAGGTAGAACCACGCCGTCCGCGCGTAGCCCCGCTTTTGGCTGATCAGGCCAACGCGCCCGCCGTCCAGCTGCACGCGCTCAAACGGCCCGGCGATCTGCGACTGCAGCGTGACCGGCAACACCGCGAGCGTGCCGTTAGTCTGGCGCAAGCGGCTGACCGACGCGGGCGTGAGCAGGTCCGCAATCGTCGCCATGCCCGTCGGTGTCGCCCGCGCGCGCAAGGCCGCGACCACTTGCCCCAACGGCTCCAGCGCCTGCGGCTCGGTCTGCGTCGCCGCCCAGGGCAGCGCGACGCTCGGGGGCGCAACCGGCTTGGCGACCGGCGCTGCTGGCTTGGCCACCGGCGCCGGCTGGCGCTGACAACCCAACGAGCCAAGAAAGAGCAACAGCGCGAGGCGGTGAATCATGGCGCGAAGGTACGATCGGCGACCGTTCTGTGCAACGCGGCGGGCGCGGTGTAGGCTCAGCGGCTGGAGGCGGGCGTGGCGACAACCCATACAGTGCTGGCGATTGATCCGGGCTCGCGCAAGCTGGGCTGGGCGGTCGTGCTGCGCCGCGGTCAAACGCTGGAGCGGCTGGCGAGCGGTACGCTGCGGATGGACGTGAAGGCGAGCGTGCCGGAACGGCTGGGCGTGATCCTGACGGAATTGACCAAGCTCTTTGACCTGTACAAGCCCGACGCGCTGGCGATTGAGTCGGCCTTTGTCCACGAGAATCCCCACACGGCGCTGGTGCTCGGTCAGGCGCGCGGGCTGCCGATCGCCCTGGCCGCGGCGCGCGGGTTGCCGGTCGCGGAGTTTCCGCCGGCGACGGTGAAGCGGATGGTCGTGGGCTCAGGCCGGGCGGAGAAGCATCAGGTGCAGGAGATGGTCAAGCTGACGCTCCAGCTCGCCACGGTGCCGCAGGAAGACGAGGCGGACGCGCTCGCCGTGGCGATTACCTATCACCGCCAGCCGCTGCCGATGGCCGCGGGCAATGATCTGACCGACGCGCAAAAAGCCTGGCTGGCGGCGACCCAAGCCAGCAAACGGAAATCCGCATGATTGCATGGCTCTCAGGAATCACCCGCTGGCTGGGCGGCGATCACGTGGTGCTGGACGTGCAGGGCGTGGGCTACCAGGTCTTTGTCCACGAGCGCGACGCGGAAACCGCGCGCCTCAATGCGCCGCTGGTCCTGCACATTCGCATGACGGTGCGGGAAGATGCACTGACGCTCTACGGTTTCAGCAATCCGGCCGATCGGGAGGTCTATGACGCCTTGACCGCAGTGCCGGGCGTTGGACCCAAGGCGGCGATGGCGCTGCTGTCGACCTACACGCCGGGGCAGCTGGCGAGCGCGATCCACCGCCAGAACGCCGCGGATTTGACCAAGGCCAAGGGCGTGGGCAAGAAGCTCGCGGAGCTGATCCTCCTGAAGCTGAAAGACAAGTTGCCGGTGGCGCTGGAAGACATCATCGCGATCACGGCCAAGCCGCGGGCGAGCGACGACGCGGTGGCGAGTGAAGTGCTGAGCGCGCTGCAGAACCTCGGCTATCGGCCCAACGTGGCACAGGAAGCGGTGACGCAAGCCCGCGCGCTCCAGCCGGCGGCCAACTTTGATGCCTTGCTGCGGGTGGCGCTGGCGTCCCTGCGTCGCCCCGTTTCCTGAGCGTAAGGAAGATTGTCGATGCGCGATGATGAAGACGTCCTGACTCCCCTGCCGCAAGTGACGGATACCGCCGATCGCGCGCTGCGGCCGCGGGCTTTTGCCGATTACGTGGGCCAGAAGGCGGTGCTGGACAACCTGCAGGTCTTCCTCGCGGCCGCCAAGGCGCGCGGTGAACCGCTGGATCACATGCTGTTTTCCGGGCCGCCGGGTCTGGGCAAGACGACGCTGGCCAACATCATCGCCAGCGAGATGCGCGCCAATCTGGTCGTGACGTCCGGGCCGGCGGTGGAGAAAAAAGGCGACCTGGCAGGCATCCTCACGGGTCTGCAGGAAGGCGACGTGCTGTTCATCGATGAAATCCACCGGCTGTCGGCTGTCGTGGAGGAGAATCTGTATCCGGCGATGGAGGACTTCCGTTTTGACATCGTCGTCGGCGATGGCCCGCACGCGCGCACGGTGAAGCTGCCGTTGCCGCGGTTTACGCTGCTCGGCGCGACGACGCGCACGGGACTGCTGACCGGACCGTTGCGCGATCGCTTTGGCTACGTGGCGCGGCTGAATTTCTATTCGCCCGAAGAGCTGGCGATCGTGCTCAAGCGATCGGCGCTGCTGCTGGGCATTCACCTGGAGCCGGGCGGCGCGGCGGAGATCGCGCGGCGTTCGCGGGGCACGCCGCGCATTGCCAACCGGCTGCTGCGGCGCCTGCGCGATTTTGCCGAGGTCAATGCCACGCCGCGGATTACCCGCGAGGTTGCGGCCGCCGCCCTGCAGATGCTGGAGATCGACGAGGCGGGCTTTGACCCAATGGACCGGTCGTACCTGCAGAAGCTCACGCAGTTGTTTGGCGGCGGGCCAGTGGGCGTGGAGACGCTGGCGGCGGCGCTGGGTGAACAGCGCGATACGCTGGAGGATGTCTACGAGCCGTACCTGGTGCAGCAGGGCTACGTGGCGCGGACGCCGCGTGGACGCGTGGCGCTGGCGGCGGCGTGGCTGCACCTGGGCTTGCCCGTGCCGCACAAGAAAGACGACGACCCCGGTCAAGGCAACCTGTTCTGATGGCCCACCACCCTGCGGTCAGCGGCAAGGATGGCGATGTGCGCCTGGCCGTGCGCGCCCAGCCGGGCGCGAAGGTCAGTCAGGTGATCGGTATGCATGGCGATCGCTTGAGGATTGCCATTCATGCGCCGCCGGTGGATGGCAAGGCCAATGCTGCACTGTGCGCTTTCGTCGCCGAGTGGCTGGGGGTGCCAAAGCGCGCCGTGACGCTGGGCGCAGGCGAATCCTCGCGCGACAAGCGCCTCGATGTGGCCGCCGATCTGGCGCTTGTCCTCGCCCGAGTCGCGCCATTCGCCGCGTCGCCTTGAGGGCGCCGCCGAGGTCGGATTCGCGCACTTCCCCACTGGCCCCAGCCAAGCTATACTCCCGCCTCTGAGACCCTGCGCGAGGTGCCGTTCGTGACCAGCCAGCTTGTGAACCTGACCAGCCAGCGTATGAATGCGATGGGGCAGCCTGTGAATTCGCTCCGCCGCTCGCTGCGGCCGGCGACACTGTGCCTGCTTGCCGTCGTGCTCGGCGTGGCCCTTCTCCCGGCTCTTGCCTCACCCGCGTTCGCGCAGGCGGCCCGCGGACCGGCGATCCAGAACCCTGACGTTGCTGCGGCCAAGGAATTGGTCACGGATGAGCGCTACTACGACGCGTTTTCCAAGCTCGCCGATCTGGTGCCGACGATGGCACCCGACGATCCGGACAAGGCGCTGGGCCAGTTCCTGCTGGCGCGCGCGCTGTTTGGCCTGAACCTGTACCAGTCGGCGCTGCGCGCTTTTGACGCCGTGCAGGTCACGCCCGAGCATCCGCTGTACCGCGAAAAGATGCGGTATTACCTGCAGATCCAGCGCAGCGTGCCGGGCGACCTGGCGACGGTCGAGCGCCTGATCGACGCGCCTGAAGGCACGTTGCGCAAAGACGACGCGGACGAAGTGCGCTTCCTGGTCGGCCGCTATTATTTCTCGATTGGCGAGCAGAGCTACGCGCTGGGCCATGGCCAGTGCAACGAGCAGTGCAAGGACTCGTTTGGCAAGGCGATTGGCCAGCTGACCGCGCTGCGGCCGGCGGCGGGCGAGACCTACCTGAAGGCCAAACACCTGCTGGGCGTGACGTTTGTGTACCTGAACCAGGCGCAGCCGGCGCTGGAAGCGTTCAAGGATCTGCTGCGCTTTGAAGAGCAGGTTGGCAGCCCGAAATACTACAAGCAGTACAAAGACCTGGCGTCGATGTCGCTGGGTCGGCTGTTCTACTCGATCGGCCAATTCGACACCGCGGTCAAGTACTACGATCGCGTCGAGGAA
>CAINLT010000038.1 GCA_903850505.1 uncultured Myxococcales bacterium
CCAAACCGCCCCGTTCGTCTAGCGGTCAGGACGCGGCCCTCTCAAGGCTGAAACAGGAGTTCAATTCTCCTACGGGGCACCATTTTATCCACATGAGCGAGCGCGCGCCGACGCCGGTTCACCATGTTGTTCCGCCTGTGTCGGCAGCCCTCGCTGCCCCGGCGGATAGTCCGTGGCGCGATGTGCCCGCGGCGGATTGGCGCGATTGGCGTTGGCAGTTGCGCCACCGTCTGCGCACTGCCGACGAACTCGCCCAACGCTTTGTCATCTCCCCGGAATTGCGGGCCTTTCTTGAGGCAGGCAGCGGCTTTGAAGTCGCGATCACGCCGTTCTTCGCCTCGCTCTGCCGCGCGTTTGATCCCACTTGCCCGTTGACGCGGCAGGTGCTGCCGGACGTCGCGGAAGCGACCGTGCGGACTTTTGAACGCGCCGACCCGCTGGGCGAAGATCCGCACCGCAAAGCGCCTGGCATCGTTCACAAGTACCCGGATCGCGTGCTCTTTCTCGTCACGGACACCTGCGCCGCCTACTGCCGCTATTGCACGCGCGCGCGCTGGGTCGCTTCCGGTTCGGACTCTCTCGGTTCCGCTGAGTTGGACGCTGGCATCGCCTACATCGCGCAGACGCCGACCATCCGCGACGTGCTGATCTCCGGCGGCGATCCGCTGCTGCTGTCCACGCCGAAGCTCGAGGCGATCCTGGAGCGGCTGGCGGCGATTCCGCATCTCCGCTTCATCCGGCTGGGCACGCGCGTGCCGATCTTCCTGCCGCAGCGCATCGATGCTGAACTGGTACATGCGCTGCGCCCGCGGCGGATTCCGCTGTTCGTGAACGTGCACTGCAATCACTTTGCTGAACTGGCTGAACCGGTGCGCGAAGCGCTGGCGCGCCTGGCCGACGGCGGCATCTCGCTGGGCGGGCAGACCGTGCTGCTTCGCGGCATCAACGACGCGATGCCGGTATTGCAGGAGACGTTCTACGCGCTGCTTTCCTCGCGCGTCCGGCCTTACTATCTGTTCCACTGCGACCCGATTCGCGGCTCGGCGCACCTGCGCACGTCGGTCGATGAAGGGCTGGAGCTGATGCGGCAGTTGATCGGCCATACGTCTGGCATGGCAGTGCCCAAGTATGTGATTGATCTGGAAGGCGGCGGCAAGATTCCGCTGTGGCCGGCGTACGTGGAGCAGATGGACCGCGACATGCTGCACATCACGAACTTTCGCGGCGAGCCCTGGACGTACGTGAACCACGCTGATTGATTGACAACGTCCGCGGTGAACCGCACAAGGAATGCGCGGCTGACGCGACGGGTTGGAGAGCAGGTGAAACGTGCGCGCGCGACATGGCTGCTCTGGCTGACGCTGACCGCGTGCGGTAGCGCTCAGATTGCGCCCACAGCACCGCAATCCCCGCTGACGACGCAGCAGGCTTTGGACCAAATGGCGCCGCTGGAACGGCAAGGCCAGTACGACGCGATGCGCGCGCTTGCCAACCGCGTGCCGGGCCAACACGCGCTGCAGCTGCAGGCGGCGGAAGTGCGGGCGCTGTGGCAGCTTGGGCGGCCGGAGGCGGCGGCGCAGGAGAACCTGTGGCTTGCGCGCCTGCACATGGACGTGACGGGTGACGCGCGCCTGATACTGGAGCACGCGCGCTGGCATGTGGGGCGCAACGCTTGGTCGGCGGCATGGCATGTGCTGGAGCCGCTGCGGCGGGATGGCTGTCGGGACGGTGTGACCTGCCAACTGCACGCGGCGGTGCTGCTGGGTTGGCATCCGCCGGAGCTGCCGACGCTGGCCTTTGACGGCGCGCCCCGGGGCAATCGCGCGGAGTGGCTCATCGCGCTGGCCGAGCGCGTGGCGGAAGCCGGACTCCTGACGGATGCCCGCCTCCTGCTGGACACCGCCCGCCTGCGGCAACCCGACGACCTGACGCTGTGGGCCGCGTGGCTCCTGCCCGATCGCAAAGTGCCGACGCCAGAAGCGCGCAACGCGTGGCTGCAGGTTGTCGCGGCGCGCCCGTTCACCGCAGTACAGCTGCTGCAATTGGCGCAGACTGACCCGGTTGACCGCTTCACCGCCGCGCGGCTCGTGCAACTGGCGACGCAGCGCCCGGACGCCGACGAAAACATGTGGCTGCAACTGCCGATGGCGCTGCTGCGCGCCGATGACGTCGATGGCCTGCAGAACCTCGTGGCCGCGCAGGCGCAGCATTTCCAGACGCCGCGCGGCCAACTGGTGCTGGCGCGGGCGCTGCTGGGCGCCAAGAAGCCCGCGCTCGCCCAGCCGCTGCTCGCGGGGCTGCAGCAGGACGACGCGTGGACGCAGTTGCTGCAGGCCGAAACGCTGCGGCAAACAGGGCAACTGGCGGCGGCGGCGGCGATGCGCGTCCAGGCGGTGCAGAAGGCCGCGGATCGCTCGGAGCTGTCGCTGATCTCAGCGCAGTTGCTGCGCAAGACCGGCGATTCGGCAGAGGCTGCGCTGTTGGCTGCGGCGAACCAGCCGGGAATTGGCCAGTCGACAGCCGCGCGGACGCGGGCGCTGGACGCGATCAACATGCCGTTGAAGCTGCCGGCGCGCGAACTGACCGCGCGGGTGACGGAATACGCCCGAACGCTGACGCGCGACGTGCCGCCGCCCTCGCCGCTCTCTGACGAATGGCAGCCCCCGGCGGCGCGTGCCCGCGAGCAGCTGGCCCGGCAACTGGAGAACCTGCAGCCGCGCTGGAGCGATGCGTTCGTCGCGACGCTGCGGATCTTTGCCGATGGGCAGGTGGCGGCCCCCTGGATGCTGCGCGAGTTGGCCTTGCGGGCGGTGCGCGACGACGACGTGGGCGTCTTTGCCGCGCTGGATGCGAAGGCGCGGGCGCAGGCGCTCGCGGCGGGGCAACCGCTGGCGGACGATCGCGTGCTGAACGAACTGTCCGGGAAGCCGAGTCCGGTGCTGGCGCGCTGGCTGCGGGACAGCGGCGTGCTGGACGCCAATGCGCCGGTCGCCGCGTGGAAGGTGGTCAACAGCCTGATTCGCGGGCCTTTTACCTTCCTGGGTCGCACTTGGGCGGAACGCGCGCTGCTGAATGGTCAGGCACCGGATCTGACGATTCCGCTGGTGACGACGCTGACGGCGGGCGGCGCGGCGGATCTGACACTGGAGCTGCTGGCGAAGCGCACGCCGCTCGAACCGGCGCAGGAGCTACCGTGGACGATCGCTGAGGTGAACGCGCTGATGGCGCTGGACCGGATGGACGACGCGGAGGCGCGGCTGAAAGCGCTCGTGCAGCGAACGGATTTGCCGCCGCGGCAGGTGCGGCCGGCGGTGGATCTGGCGTGGGAACACGGGCTGTGCGAGGTCGTGCTGCTGGCCGTGCCGCGCCTGTTGGGCGAGCGCGACGACCTCTACACTTGGCGGACCGGCGTGCAGCGCGGTCTGGACTGCGCGCGGCGGCAGGGGCGTCTGGATTGGCTGGAAGTTGTCGTGCAGGCGAGCAAGCTGCCGCAGCCGGATCCCAACCGGATCGAGGGCTTGGCGCGCGAGTTGGGCAACTTCGGCTTTCACGATCGCTCCGCGGCGACGTTTGAGACGCTGGAGAAGATTCGGCCGATGGCACCCGATGCGCTGAGCCAGTGGGCCAAGTCGCTTTTGCATTTGGGCCGCGTCGCGGAGGCGATGGAAGTGCTGAACCGCGCCACGCTGGCGATGCGCGGCCGCACGAGCATGCTGCACCAACGCGCAGCGGAGATGCTGGAGGATTTTGGCGACCTGCAAGCGGCGAGCGGCTTCTGGCACGGCGCGGTGACCATTGAGCCGGACAATCCGCTGCCGCGCTACCGGCTCATCGCGAACACGCTGCGGCTCGGGCAGACGACCGACGTGGCGGAAAACCTGCTGGCGATGTTCCGCGCCGGGCCAGGACCGGAGCTGCTGGACCAACTGCTGGTGCTCGCGGCAAAGACCGGCCAGTCGCGGCTGATCTACGACGCGCTGGCGACGATCCCCGATGCGGATCGCGATACGGAACGCGTGCGAATGAGTCTGGCTGCGCGGCTGGGCCTGCGTGATGCCGTGGAGGCGGGCGTGCGGCGGCTGCGCGCCAAGCGTTCGGCGCAGTCGGCGCAAGTGCCGCAGTGGCTGCTGGCGGTGGGCGATCGGCGGACGGCGCGCGAGGTTGCGGAAGACGTGCTGTCGTCCCCGGATCCGACGGGCGCGCCGCAGGATCGGCCGCTGACCCTGCGCTTGGCGCTGGCGGAACGGCGGGATCCGACCTCGGACGACGAGGCGATTGCCCTGACGCGTTTCTACGTGGGTCGGGCGCTCGACAGCCAGCGGGCGGCGATGGAAGCGGCGGTGGAATTGGCGCGGGCGGGCCTGTCGGATCCGGCGCGCGCGGTGGCGACGGTGGCGAATCCGGGCGATCATCCCCTGCGCACGTGCATGCTCGCGACTTTTGAGCACGACGCCGGTCACCACGACAAGGCCATGGAACTGTGGCGCAAGTCGATGGCGGCGGCGCTGCTGGACACGCGGCTGCGCGATTACCTGCGGATGGGCGTCGCGCAGACGCGGGAAGGCGATGGCGACGAGGTCGCGCTGGAGCTCCAGTGCGTCATGGCGGGCCTGACCGAGTCCCACGAATACACCGCGCTGGCGGCGTGGCTGCACGATTTGCTGGTGATGGCGCCGGATTCCTCGACGCTGCGGTCACGGCTGTTCCACGTCCACCTGCTGCGCGGCGATGTGCCGGCGGCTCTGGCGGAGTTGCGCGACGCGGCGCAGACGCTGACGGAGCTGAAGGAACTGGACTGGCAGCGGCCCTGCGAGCGGATGCTGCGCGACGGCGGCGGGCCGTTCCTGCTGACGTGGCTGATGGAGCAGGGCGACGCGCTGCGGACGGAGCCGTGGTTCCTCGCGTTCTCGGCGGCGGTTGTAGCGAGCCAGACGGCGAATCCGCTGGATCAGGGCGCGCTGCCGGGCCAACTGAAGGCGGCGCTGATGACGGGGCCGGGCGCGCCGGTGCAGGAAATGGCCGCGACGACCCAGCTGGTTGCCGATGCGCCGAACGTGCGCGCGGCGTTGCGGGCCCTGGCTCCGGCACTGCCGGCGCTGCGCATGGAGATGGCGCTGCAGTGGTCGTCGCGCGGCCGGAGTGAAGACGCGATTGCCGCGCTTGGTCAGGCGCCGCTGAGCGTGGGCGATGGCCAAATGGCGGATGCGATCAAGGCCGTGGCAGCGACGGCGATCAGCGCGGTGGCGCACGGCGATCCGCTGCCGCGTCTGCAGCAGTGGCTCGCGCGCGGTCGCGGCATCGATACCCAGTCGGCGGTGGCGCAGGACCTCGTGCGGCAGGGGCAGCTTCCCCTGGCGCTTGCGGCGCTGCCGATGCCAGACGAGTCGGCGCCGGCCGGGTTGTACGCCAATGCCGCAGTGCAGAAGCGGCGGGCGCTCGTGGCGCTCGGGCTGGCGGATGATGGCGTGCTGGCGGCGCAATGGCTTCGTTCGATTCGCGGTCAGCGCGCTTCGCTGGATACGGCGGATGAAGCGGTCCTTGGCCTGCTGCGGGCCGGTCGCGTCAAGGCGGCGGCGATCCTCGCGCGGTCGCTGCATGAAGCCGAGCCGGGCGTCCTGCCGCTGCAATTGGCTGACACGGCGTCGCCGACCGATCGCGAACCGCCGAGCGTGCTGGCGCAGGCCCGGGCGTTCCGGCCAGAAGCGTTGGCGCACCTGAAGCGCAGTCCGGCGGAGTTCAACGATGAAACCGCGCGCGCGCTGCTGCCGGTGGCGGTCGCTGCGGATCCGGCATTGGCGCTGCGTTGGACCCGCGCACGGGCCAAGTTGGACGCCGAGCCGTGGCGCGTCTGGCAGGAGCTGCTGGAAGTCGCCGAGGACTTTGCCGAGCGTGATTTGGCGCAGACCGCGCTCCGTCAGGCGGCCGCAATGGGCGCGCCCGCGGGCATGCAAGCGTGTCCGCGCCTGTGGCTGGAGCGCAGCGGCACGTTGGCCGGTTGCCTGCGTGGCCGTTCGCCCGATGCCCTGCGCGCTGACGAACTTGCCGATCTCGCCGCTGGCCTCGCGATGGCGGTCGACAAGACGGAAGGCAACAACTTCCTGCAGCGGCTGGTTGGCGCGCAGCATCAGACGCAGGGGCAGTTTCTCGCGGCGGCGGCGGGCCGCATCTGGGCGCTCTCGCCCCTGGAGCTCAACCAGTTGCGCGAGGCGCTTCGGCGCTGGCTCGACAGCCTGCCGCAGCCCGAGCGGGAATCCATCATTGTCGTGCAGTTGGACGAACTGGCGGCGCTTGGAATGGGCGAGTTGGGCGTCGCGCTGGAAGAACGCGTGTGGCAGCGCGATCCTGGGGCGCGGAGCGAGCGCAACAATCTGGCGTATTCGCAGTTTCTCGCCGGTGCGCCGCGGGAAACGTCGCTGCAGTTGGCCTCGCAGGCCGCGCTCCAGACGGGCGGCGATGCGGCGTACGCGACGCTCGACACGGTGGCGAGCCTGCGCTGGGCGCTGGGCGACGCGCCGGGTGCCCTCGAGGCGCAGCTTCGGGCGCTGGCCTCGGTTGCTGCGGGCCCGCGCGATCCGGACGCCGGCATTTCCCTCCCGCTGGTGCGCTACGCCGAATTTCTGCTGGCGCGCGGCGATCTGGAGCAGGCCCGGGTGATTGCCGCCGTCGCGCTCCAGAAGCCTGAGGAAGCGGCGACTGGCCAGCGCGCGCGTCGGGTTCTGCAGGCCGTCCTGCGCCAACAGGTGCGGTGACACAACGTGTTGGTCGATCCGCCGCAAGTCTTTGCCCGCAAACGTCCCATGCTCAGCCGCTGGTGGGCTCGCCTGCTCGTGTTCGCCGGGCTGGCATGCGGCGTTCCCGCGTGTCAGTGCGCGTTGCTGAACGTCATTGATCCGCCGTTTACTGAAACGATGTTGGCGCGCGCCGTCGAGACCGCGTGGGCGACCGGCGAATGGCACATGCCGGCGTACGAGTTCATGGCGCTCGGCGAGATGCCGCGGTCCGTGCTGACGTCTGCGATCGCCAGCGAGGACCGCAAGTTCTTCACCCACAACGGCTTTGACATGCCGGCGATCCGCCGCGCCTGGCGCGCCTACAACGGCCACGAGTCGGGCAAGCTCATCGGCGGGAGCACGATCTCCCAGCAAGTCGCCCGCAACGTCTTCCTCTGGCAGCACCGCTCGTGGGTGCGTAAAGGCCTGGAGGCCTGGTACACGATCTGGCTGGAGATGTTGGTGCCCAAGCGGCGGATCCTGGAAATCTACGTCAATATTGCGGAGATGGGGCCGATGACGTTTGGCGTGCAAGCGGGCGCGGAGTATTGGTACCACAAGCCGGCGGACAAGCTGAAGCCGATGGAGTCGGCGCACCTGCTGGCGTTGCTGCCGTCGCCGCGCAAGTGGACGCCGCGCACGCCGTACGTGGAATCACGGGCGCGCTGGATTCTGGCGGCGCCGCCGCGCTTGCCCTGGTAGCGGCCGTCAGGCGTCGAGCAGCCCGAGCGTTTCTGCCGCATCGCGCACCATCCGATGCAGATCGGCGTCCGGATGGATGTCCAGCACCGTCGCGAGCCGCGTCGGATCAGCGACAAGCGCCGCCACGTCACCGGGACGCCGTCCATGCACCTGCCGCGGCACGGGCTTGCCCAGCACCAGTTCGCACGCGTCGATCACTTCCTTGACGCTGCGGCCGTGGCCAGTGCCGACGTGCAGCACTTGAAACTCCGCCTCGCCGCTCACAGCCTGCTGCATCGCCAGCCGCGCCGATCGCACGAACGCCTCGACGACGTCGCGCACGTGCACGTAGTCGCGCAGGCAGGTGCCATCGGGGGTCGGGAAATCGTCGCCAAAGACGTGCAGTGGCGGCAGTTCGCCGGCCGCGGCGCGCAGGGCAAGCGGAATCAGGTGCGTCTCGGGATCGTGTCGCTCGGCCAAGCCGTAGGCCGCACCGGCAACGTTGAACAGCCGCAGCGCAACAGTCGCCATCCTGCCGAGATCCGCGGCGGCGCGCAGCGTGTATTCACCGCTGAGCTTGCTTGACCCGTACGGGCTCTCCGGTCCAACCGGCGCGTCTTCGTCCAGCCGCTTGTCCACGCCCGTCAGCGGCCGCAGCACCGCCGCCGACGACGCCATCACCAGCGCCGGCACGCCCGCTTCCAGGCACAGATCGGCAACGACTTGCGTGCCCACGGCGTTCACGTCGCGGTACAGCTGCGGAAACAGGGTCGACTCGCCGACCTGGATCAGGCCGGCAAGATGAATGCACGCGTCCGGCGGCCGATCGAACAGGCGCAGCGCTTGGCGCACCGCATCCGGATCGCGCACATCGCCTACGATGAGCGGCACTTCGCGCGGCATCTGTTCGGCGTGGCCGCGATCCAAACTGTCCAATGCGATCACGCGCGCGCCGTCCGCAAGCAGGCGACGCAACAACGTTGTGCCGATGTAGCCAGCGGCGCCGGTGACAAGGACAGTGGAGGGAGAGGTGCTGAGCATTGCTTTTGCCGGGCCTGACAGACGAGGGGCGCAACTTGTACCACTCTCTTCGCGGGTTCACCAAACGTTCACTCCAAAGCCCTTGACCCTGCGGCGGCGCTCCCCTACCGTCCGCCCGCCCCGCCCAATGACGGGGGATTGGAGTCGCGATGGACGGCATCCTGGTACTTGAGGACGGCCATTTCTTCCGCGGCAAGCGATTCGGCGGAGAATTCGCCGGATCGGGAACGCATGGCGCGGGTGAAGTGGTCTTCAACACTTCGTTGACCGGTTATCAGGAAATCCTGACGGATCCGAGCTACGAAGGGCAGATCGTCACGCTGACGTATCCGCACATCGGCAACTATGGCGTCAATCCGGAAGATTCCGAGTCTTCCGGGCTGCGCGCGGCGGGTCTCATCTGCCGCGACTATCATCCGGTGCCGTCGAACTGGCGATCGGAGCGCTCGTTGGGCGACTACCTCGCGCTGGCCAACGTTCCGGCGCTGTGCGGCGTCGACACGCGGCGGCTGGTGCTCTTGATTCGCGACGTGGGAGCGCTCCGCGGCGTGATCCGCGCGTTTCCGGATGGCGACGATCTGCCGATCGCCGGTCGCGTGCGACTCGACGAGCTACGGCCCGGCGACATCGAGGATCCGCGCGTCGCCCTGCTGGCGCGTGAGGCGCAGGTGCATCCGTCGATGGCGGGACTCGACCTCGCGAGCCGCGTGACGTGCAAGCAGGCCTGGACCCTCGGGCCGGCCAACGCCCGCAAGCACGTGGTCGCGATGGACTTCGGCATCAAGCTGAACATCGTGCACCAGCTCGTGGCGCTCGGTTGTCGCGTGACGGTGGTGCCGGCAACGACGACGGCGCTGGAAATCATGGCGCTGCAGCCCGATGGCGTGCTGCTTTCCAACGGTCCGGGCGATCCGGAGCCGGTGACCTACGCAGTCGACACGATTCGCTACCTGCTCGGCAAAGTGCCGATCTTCGGCATCTGTCTGGGCCACCAGCTGCTCGGCATCGCGTGCGGCGGCAAGACGTACAAGTTGGGCTTTGGCCACCGTGGCGGCAACCATCCTGTGCGCGATCTCGATACCGGCCGCGTGGAAATCACCGCGCAGAATCATGGTTTCGCCGTCGCTGCGTCGTCGCTCAACGGCCGCGAAGTGGTCGTCACGCACACCAACCTGAATGACGACACGGTCGAAGGGCTGCGCCACAAGCGCTTCCCGGCGTTCTCCGTGCAATTCCACCCGGAAGCGTCGCCAGGTCCGCACGACAGTCACCACTTGTTCAAGCGTTTCGCTGAGTTGATGGAGCGTCCCCTTAGCCCAGGAACCAAGTCATGAAAGGTCACGGACGCAAGATTCTGGTGATTGGCTCCGGGCCGATCGTCATCGGTCAGGCCTGCGAGTTTGACTACTCGGGCACCCAGGCCTGCCGCGCGCTGCGTTCAGAAGGCGCAACGGTCATCCTCGTGAACTCCAACCCGGCGACGATCATGACCGATCCGTCCGTGGCGGATCGCACGTACATCGAGCCGCTGACGGTCGAGGCGCTGACGGACATCATCGCCAAGGAGCGCCCGGACAGCGTCCTGCCGACCGTTGGTGGCCAAACCGGCTTGAACCTCGGCCTGGCGCTGCACAAGGCCGGCGTGTTGGCGCGCTATGGCTGCAAGCTGATCGGCGCGAGCGTGGATGCGATTGAGTTGGCGGAAGATCGCCAGCGTTTTGCCCACGCGATGGCGGAAATTGGCCTCATGACGCCGCGGTCCATCATCGTGACGACGATGGAGCAGGTTGGCGAAGCGCTGGAGCGCGTCGGCTTGCCGGCGATCATCCGGCCGTCGTTCACGCTGGGCGGCACCGGCGGCGGCATGGCGTACACGGTCGACGAGTTCCGCGCGGCCATCGCCAAAGGCTTGGACGAGAGCCCGACGAACCAGATCCTCGTGGAACAGTCGATCGCCGGCTGGAAAGAATACGAGCTGGAAGTGATGCGCGACCGCGCCGACAACGTGGTCATCATCTGCTCGATTGAGAACCTCGATCCGATGGGCGTCCACACGGGCGACTCGATCACCGTGGCGCCGGCGCAGACGCTGACCGATCGCGAATACCAGATCATGCGCAACGCCGCGCTGCTCATCATCCGCAAAGTTGGCGTGGAGACGGGCGGGTCGAACATCCAGTTCGCGGTCAATCCGGTCGATGGCCAGCTGGCGATTATCGAGATGAATCCGCGCGTCAGCCGGAGTTCAGCGCTGGCGTCCAAGGCCACGGGCTTTCCGATCGCCAAGATCGCCGCGAAGCTCGCGCTGGGCTACACGCTGGATCAGATCTCCAACGACATCACCCAGACAACGCCGGCGTGCTTTGAGCCATCGATCGACTACGTGGTCGTGAAGATTCCGCGCTTTGACTTCGCCAAGTTCCCGGGCGCCAAGGATAGCCTTGGCCCGCAGATGAAGTCGGTTGGCGAAGTGATGGCGATTGGCCGTACGTTCCGCGAGGCGATGCGCAAGGGCTTGGCGTCCCTGGAGGCCAAGCTGCCGCCGGTGGACAAGAAGTGGCTGGATACGGACCTGAGCACGCCGACGCCGCAGCGGATCTACGCGGTGCTGGCGGCGGTGCGCAATGGCCGCAGCCTGCAGGAGATCTTTGATCTGTCGCGCATCGATCCGTGGTTCCTCCAGCAGTTCACGCTGATGGCCAGGATGGAGGCGGAGGTCGGCGCGCGCGTGCTGGCGCACACGAACCAGAACGTGAGCGCGCATGACTGGCTGCGCTACAAGCGCGAGGGCATGACCGACGCCGAACTGGGGACGCTGTTGCAGCGCACGGAGAAGGACGTGCGCGAGGATCGCCACAGCAAGAACGTCGTCGCGTCCTTCCTGCGCGTGGACACGTGCGCGGGCGAGTTTGAATCGCACACGCCGTACCTGTATTCGAGCTATGAGTCCGCGTGCGAAGCCAAGCCGAGCGCGCGCAAGAAAGTGATGATCCTCGGATCGGGGCCGAATCGCATCGGACAGGGCATCGAGTTTGACTACTCGTGCTGCCACGCGGTCTACGCGCTCAAGGAAGCGGGCTACGAGACGATTCTGGTGAACTGCAATCCGGAGACGGTCTCGACCGACTACGACACCGCCGATCGCCTGTACTTTGAGCCGGTGACGCTGGAGCACGTGCTGGAAGTGGCGCGGCTGGAACAGCCGATTGGCGCGATTGTGCAGCTGGGCGGGCAGACGCCGCTGAAGTTGGCGCACGGCTTGGAGCAGGCGGGCGTGAAGATCCTGGGGACGTCGCCCAACGCGATCGACCTGGCGGAAGACCGCGAGCGTTTTGGTGCGCTGATGGACACGCTGGGCGTGCGGCAGCCGGAAGCGGGCATGGCGCGGTCGGAAGCGGAAGCGCTGCAGGTCGCGGATCGCATCGGCTATCCCGTGCTGGTGCGGCCGTCCTACGTGCTGGGTGGCCAATCCATGCGGATTGTCTACACGCCCGACGCGCTGTCGAACTGGCTGGAAGTGGCGACGGAAGCGACGCCTGACCGCCCGGTGCTGATTGATCGCTACCTGGAAGACGCGTTCGAGTACGACGTGGACGCGCTGTGCGATGGCGAGGACACCGTCATCGCCGGCATCCTGGAGCACGTGGAAGAAGCGGGCGTGCACTCGGGCGATTCCACCGCGCTGCTGCCGCCGTTCAAGGTCAAGCCGCACATCTTGCAGGAAATGAAGGACGTGACGCGGCGGCTGGGCAAGGCCATCGGCGTTCGCGGGCTGATGAACGTGCAGTTTGCCGAAAAAGACGGCGATCTCTACGTGCTGGAAGTCAATCCGCGCGCGAGCCGCACGGTGCCGTTCCTCGCCAAGGCGATGGGGCTGCCGCTGGCGCAACAGGCGACGCTGCTGATGCTGGGCAAGACGCTGGCGGAGATCGGCCTGACGGAAGACCCGCAGCCGAAGCACTGGTTTGCCAAAGCGCCGGTGTTCCCGTTCAAGAAGTTCCCGGGCGTGGACGTGCTGCTCGGGCCGGAGATGCGCTCGACGGGCGAAGTGATGGGCGTGGGCGCGACGCCGGGCGAGGCGTTCCTCAAAGCGCTGCAGGGCGCCGGGATCAACCTGCCGACCAAGGGCTGCGTCTTCATCTCCGTGAACGACCGCGACAAGGCCGGCGTTATCGACGTGGCGCGGGCGCTGCACGAGATGGGCTTTGGCCTGATCGGCACGCGGGGCACGGCGTTGGCGCTGTTTGACGCTGGGCTGCCCGCGCAGCTTGTGTTCAAGGTCAACCAGGGGCGGCCGAACGTGGCGGATCTGATCCGCGACGGCGGCATCCAGATGGTGATCAATACGCCGCTGGGCGACGTCAGCTTCTTTGACGACAAGGCGATTCGCGTCGCAGCGTCTGCCCATGGCGTGCCGTGCATGACGACCCTGTCGGCGGCGGAAGCGGCCGTGGAAGCCATGCAGCGCGCGCGCACGGGCGGCATGGAACGCTACGCTGTCCAGGATTGGCTGACGAAATGAACGGACTGCTCGCCGATCCGCTGCGTCTCGCGGTGGCGCTGGCGACGGCGGTCGCTGGCCTCGTCGTGTTCTGGCAAGGGCAGAGGCGGCAGGAAACGCCGCAGCGCGTCGCGGGCGTCATCATCGCGCTCTCCCCGCTTGTGATTCACGAGATGGACCACCTGCTCGGCTTTGTCGGCGGCGTCGGTCTGGGACTTTGGATGTATTTGCGGGTGAATCGCCCCTGACGCGCGAACCACGGTCGCGTCGGCTGGCCAACTACCGCGATGCGGGCTGCCATTTTCCGTCAAAGTACTGGTAGACGCCGATGCTCACGTCCGGGCAGAACGACTTGCCGCCGGTGCAGCCGTTGGCCATTGGCACGGCCACGTCGATCCGCAGACCGGAGTCGACCATCCACGGGAACAGGATGCGCACGCCGGTGCCGGCTGACAGCATGGGCCGCACGCTGCGGGTATCGGTGGCTGCGACGCCGCCGTCGACGAACACCGCGGGCTGGAGCGCGATCCAGGTCGATTCCAATGCGATGAAGCGCGTTTCGAGGTTGGCAATGGCATAGCGCGACGTGCTGGCGAAGTTGTCCGTGTAGCCGCGGACTTCGTCCAGACCGCCGATGTAGAAGCGCAACTGCCGCGGCGCGTCGCCTTGGACGCCGGCTTGGACGCGACCGGCGAAATTCCAGCGCTCGCCAGCGGTGAGGAAGCCGACGCTTTCCACCCACAGGCGGCCAAAGTCGGTCGCGAACGCCAGGCTGGGCGGCGCGGTCGCGATCAGGGAGGCGCGGATTTCAAGTGACACGCCCTCCTGCCGGATGCCCTCGGTGTCCACGCGGCCAATCATGCTGGCGAGGCTGTAGGAGGCGGCCCACGCCTGCGGGGCGTCTGGGCCCGGGTCGCTGCCGTCTGGCGGGATGAAGGTGGTGCGCATCACGTCCACGCGGCCGCCGATGCGGAAGGCGTCGTGCCAGCCCAACCAGGAGAGGTCAGTCGTGAAGCGCAGGCGTCGGTCAGCAAAGTCACCGCGCGGGCGGACGAGTTGGTCGGCGAGGACCAGCCAGTCGAAATGCGTGCCGAGGAATCGCGGGTCGCGGAACCACGCCTGAAAGCCGTTGAAGTGGGTGAAGCGCTGGTATTGCGCGCCGTACTCGAGGAAGCGACCAGCGAGGTTGGTGTCCGTCGCGCCGGCGCGAATCCACGCGACGCCACTGCCCGCGCCAAAGGCAAAGAGCGGGTTGAGCGTCCAGCGCTCCTCCAACGTGAAGATCGCGATCACTTTGCCGTCGCGGCGGATGATGTCGCCCGAGACGTGGCTGAAGATGTCGAGGTTCCAGAGACGCGTCAGGGCAAAATCCCAAGTCTCCTGGACGACGCGCTCACCGGCGTTGAACGGCAGGTCGCGAAACACCACGTCGGGGTGCGTGCGGGTCAGGCCGACGATTTCAATGGCGTCCACGACGACGGGCAGTCCCACGGAGCTGGACTCGTGCACAGGCGGCTTCGCGTGTCGGCGCGCCGCGTGTGCGGGCAGCGCAGCCAGCGTGAGGAGACCGCAAAGCAGAAGCGACTGGAGAATCGCGAGGGGACGTCGGCAACGCATCAGGGCAAGTCCCATGACCCTCTCCGCGACCGCGCGGACAGGTAGAGAACCGCAAAGTGCACGTTTGTCTGTGGTGGCAAAACGCAGTGGTCACCGCGACAGGGGAAGTGCTGGAGACAGATCCACCCGACCCAAGGTAGCCGCGAGCGCGGGACTGTCAAGGCGCGCGGCCCAAACGATTGTTGCGCTCCCCGCGCCCGGTTTCTTTTTTCCACGGACTGTGGCGCGTCGCGAGAAGTCGCCTACCTTGCCAACAGTTGGGCAACGAGTGGGGGTCTATTCGGTATTCATCGGAATGCCCGCCGCGCGCTTTTTTTTGTCCACTTCACGTCGTCGTGGTTACGACATTGCCCCGGAGAATTGACATGCCAGATCTGATCGACAAGGTTGCTGAAGCCGCTGAACACCTGAAAGACGTTGTGTCCGAGACGGCCACCAAGGTCGTGCACGCGGCGACGGAAGCGCTGCACAAAGGCGAGCATGCCATCAGTCACACGGCGGCAAAGGCCTCCGATGCGACGGTGAAAGCGACTGCTGACGCCAAACATGAGGGCACCAAGGCCGCCCACAAGGCGGAGCACGCGGTGCAAGCCGTCGGTGCCAAGGCGGAGCACGCGGTTCATGCCGCTGGCGCCAAGGTCGTGCACGCGGGCGAGAAGCTCAAGAGCGTGGGCCGCTAAACAGGCTGGCCTGGGTCGGACACCCAATTTCTTTCGGTCAGACCTGTTGCAGTTCGGACTGGGATCGCGAGCGTGCACGCCCGGTGGCACGCCTCGGATCGGGAATGTTGGATCGCGAACTTCGGTCGGAGTGTCTAGCTCGATGGCAACAAGCACGCGGAGCGGGGAATCGCGCCTCGCTCCGCTGGGAAGCTTGGAGATAGTGCGGTTGCGCAATGGCGGTGCGCCTGCCAGCGACGCGTTCCCACCGGCGGTGGTCGCGTTCCGGTCAACTTCGGCTCCCGACGCGACGCAAGCAACGCGCAATTCCCAACGATTCGATGGGAGGGAGGTCGATGGTGAGCAAGGACAACAGGGCGCTCGGCGCGGATGGCGAAGACTGGCGCGACCTACTCTACCTCTACACGTTCCTCGATATTGGGCTCAGCCACCGCGCGCTTGAACGGCATGAGCGCGTCTGGATCCGGCGTTTCCTCGCCAATCGCGGCAAGCCGCAACTCTATCAGCGCATGGATGAGATCATCGCGGTCGGCCACGTCGACGCCGCGGCGCTTCAGCAGGTCACGGAGCGGGCAGCGCGCGAGTTGTCGCCCGGCGAGAAGCGGCGCTTCATCTACAACCTCGCGCAGTTGTTCGAGTCCAAGGGCAAGCTCAGCGGCCCGGAGTACGACCGCCTCCTCGACATCGCCGGCACGATCGGCATCGAAGATACGGAGGCGGACGCGATGATCCAATCCGTCTTCAGCCTCAACGACAGCATCCTCGCGGAGATCGGTGTGCTGGCAGGCTGCGCCATCCTCTATCTCGCGCGGTCGGTCGTCGTCCCGCTGGTGATCGCCATCCTCATGACGATGATCATCTACCGCGTCGAGAGCTTCATCACCGAGAAACTCGCGATCCGGCGCTTCCGCTGGCTCACGCGTCTTGGCTCCACACTGCTGATTCTTGCGGCGGGCTTCGCGCTGGTCCTCGCTGCCGTCGCTTCCGGGACGGACATCGCCCATCGCTTTGGTTTCTATCAGCAGAAATTTGCGACGGTCCTGCACAACGCGTCGCTGCTCCAGAGCGGGCTCGCCTGGCTGCGCGCGCACGGCGTGGGTGACCTGATGTCGCACGTGCCGGTCGCCGACATCCTGACCGGATTGGCCCAGACGTTGGCCGGCATGGTCGGCAACTTCGTGCTGATCTGCATCTTCACCGGTTTCATGGTCTTCTCTGACGCCGAGTTCACGGGAATCGTCGCGGAAATCAAAGAGAAAATCGGCGGCTACATCTTCATCAAGTCCCTCATGTCGCTCCTCACTGGCGTACTCGTCGGCGTGGAGTGTCTGATCTTCGGCATCGACTTCGCGATCTTCTGGGGCCTCCTGGCGCTGCTCCTGAACTACATTCCGACGGTGGGCTCCATCGCGGCCACGTTGCCGCTGATTCTCTTCGCGGTTGTCGAGATCGACTCCTGGGGCCTGATCGCGCTCTTCGCGCTCAACCTCATCGTACTGCTGCAGCTCATGGGGCAGGTGCTGGAGCCCAAGCTCATGGGCACCCGCCTCGCGCTCAAGCCGATCGCGATCCTCCTGGGGCTCATCTTCTGGGGCCTGATTTGGGGGATTCCCGGGATGTTCCTGTCGACGCCGCTGATGGTCGTGCTCCGGATGCTTTCCGCGCACTTCAACGTCAGCCGAGGGTTTGAGCGGCTGCTGGCGACGGAAACGACGTGAGCTTGTAGGAGTCGTCCGCCGCTAGCGGTCAAACTGCGGCGTCTCGGCGCGCGGCTGCGGCGAAGTCTGCACCGGCATCTGCTCTGGCGGCGGCATCTGCTGCGGCGGCACTTCGATCACGATCGCGTGCGGCTGCAGGGCCGTCGCCGCAGGGAAGTTGAAAGTGCGGGTCGGCGATTCGCCATGCGCCGGCGTACTCGCCCGCTCCGCCTGCCGCAGCGCGGGACGGCCATTCGCAACGACGGGTGCGGCGATCTCAGGCGGCAACGCTGCGGCCTCGGCCGGAGCTGCGGTCGGCGCAACTGGCTCTGCCTGAGGCGCGGGCATCGCCGGCACCGCAACGGGCACGGTCGCCGGAATCGGCTCCAGCGCCATACGGCCACCCGCGTACTGCCAACGGTTGCCCGCCCGCACCATCGTCAGGGTATCGCCCGGCGCCGCATACGGATCGTCAGCCTGATCGACGCGCACGGCACCTTCCGTCACCTGAACCACGACGCCGGAATCGTTCTCGTCGTGGCGGATCACAAAGCGCGTGCCGACGACCGATGCGCGGAAGCCCGCAAACATCACGCCATAGCGCTGGCCCGGCTTCAATTTGTCGACCTGGCATTCGACTTCGCCGTGACGCAGCCGCAGGAACGCGTCGCGATCGGCCATCGCCAACACGTCCAGCTCCGTGTCCGGCGCCAATTGCAGCTCAAAGCGCCCCGGCACCACCACGCGGGCCATCGGGCCGTGCGCCGCGGGCGTCCGCAAGCGGTGGCCAAAGCGAATGGTGTCCCCGCCCGTCAGCTTGCGCCAACGTCCGTCCTGCGCGGCCACTTCCACGTTGCCCTCGACCAGGCTCGTCACCACGCCCGGACCGGGATTGTCGACTGACGGCGCCGTCGCTTCGACCACAAGCTGTTGAAACGCGACCTGATTCCGGTGCGACTTCTCGAGGAAAGGGAGCGCAACGGTGAACACGAGCGCGGCCGCAGTCGCGAGCGCCAGCCCCCAGACAAAGCCCGGGGAAACCCGCGGCGGCTTCTGCCAGCGACCGGACATCAAGTGCACGCGCTCGTCCAGGCTCTGGCGTTGCTCAGCAGTCAAGCCCGGCGCCCGGCCGCGCAGCAGGAGCGTTTGATAGCGGCGGACGTCATCGGCGACCGCGCGGCAGCTCGTGCACGCATCCAGATGCGCATGCAGCGGGGCATCCGCCTGCGTCTCGCGATGCCGCGCGTCGAGCAGATCGAGCCATACGGTCGCGTCCGGACACGGGTTCTGATTCATCGTGCTCATTTGATCACCTGTAGCGCGTGGCTGGGCAGGACGCCCTTGGCGCGCGCCGCTTCAAAAACTTCCTGTCTGGCATGAAATAGCCGCGATTTCACGGTGTTGACGCCGATGTCGAGCGTTGTGGCGATTTCCTCAAGCGACATGCCCTCCAACTCGTAGAGGGCGAAGACCACATATTTCTTCTCGGAGATGTCGCCGAGGACCTCGTACAGCGCACGGCATGTGTCGCGCGCTTCGATGCGACCTTCCGTATGCGTGGCGCGGCTTTGCGACTCCATCACGTTGTCGAGCCCGACCCAGCGGAGCCAGCCTTTGCGCCGCCCGCGCCGCAGGTACTGGAGCGCGACGTTCACCGTGATGCGGTGCAGCCACGTCGTGAAGCGCGAGTCGCCGCGAAACCGGTACAGCGCCCGCTGCAGTTCGATGAACACGTCCTGCACAACGTCTTCCAACTCGCTCGATGCGCCAAGCAGGTTGCGCGCCACGGATTCCACGCGCCGACTGTGACGCCGGTACAGGTCGCTCAACGCGTGGCCATTGCCGCGCTGGTAGGCCAGAACGAGCGCCTGATCCTGCGCATCGGATTCCAGGCGCTCGTCGCGATCGGGAACTATCGCCATGTTCGTTACCTGTGCCACTTGCGCCCAACGCCCGGGCACGGCGCCCGGATTCGTCAGTTCTGTTGCCGGTGCCCACTGAAAGGATCAAACGGCCGTCCGCGGATAGTCGTTGCGACTGGCGAGCCATTCCGCTACTTTGCGTGCGCCGTCCGGCTGTATCGCCGCCCGGACACCTGTAGCGCGAGAGGACTTTCCATGCAAGTTCAAAATGTTGCCGCCGCGGTGCTGTTGGCGCTGACGCTGACGGCCTGTGGCGAAGATACGCCGACCCAAGGCGCGGCGGACGTTGAATCCGTCGGCGCGGATGCGGATGCGCAAGTCGCGACCGCGAACGACGGTCCAGTCTTTCTCCCGACGGGTGGAACGGCGACAACGGGCGCGGTCTCGATCGCCGGCAGTTGGACCGACACGAAGCGCGTGCACGTGGAGGTTGCGATCAACAACTTCACCGATCTCTTTGGCATCTCCGGCCACTTTCACTACGACCCGGCGGTCCTGCAGATGACCTTGCTGCAAGCGAACGCAGTGCCGATGGGCACCAAGAAGGACACGAGCGACTACACGCCGCGCGCCGTGGCCAAGGAAGCGCCGACCGGACGAATCCTGTTGGGCGGTGCGCGCTTTTCCAACATTCCCTCGCCGTTTGATACGCCCGCCGGCGTCGCGGTGGGCCGGGAAGTGTGGCTCGTTCTGGAATTCACGGTGTTGCAGAAAGTGCCGACGACGCTCGCCTTTGACCCGAACACGCTGGTCGTGCGCAACGGCGCTTACACCGACGTGCCGACCGATTGGGGCCAGTTGCAGATCACCTGGACCGGGAAATGAGGCGCACCATGAGCAAGATTCAGCACCTCATCCTCGGTTTTTGCCTCCTCGCGCCGCCCGCGTTCGCGGCGCCGGGCAACGTCAAGCTGCCGGCCTTCCTGGATGGCGCGGACATGCCGGTGCTGCCCGGCACGCCATTCGCCCACCTGCGCGCATGGCACGAGCGCGAGGCGGCGCAGGCGCATCGACCGTTGCCGGGTTTGACGGACGCGACGGCCGCGCTGGGCGCTGCCAACTTCGCCAATCTTGGCGCGTCGGCGTGGACTGTGCTGGATCAGGACATCACGGTTGACCTCAACACGGCGACCGGGAACGTGACGACGGATTCGGTCCTGACGGTGCACGTCTCCGACGCCGGCGTAAACCAGCTGATGTTCTACGGCGACAACGGCGAGATCTGGACCGTCATGAGCGCGGCGAACGTTGCGCTGAACACCAGCGTGGGCACGCTGGGGACCGCCAATTCCTCCTACACGGTGGAGTTGCCCGCCGCGGCGACGCCGAACACGGATCTGCAGTTGAAGCTGCACCGCGTCGTCAAGCTGGCGTGTGGTCAGGGCTTTCAGGGCTTCTTGCAGTGCAACACGTCCGGCACTTACAAGTGGATGGCCGGCTCTGTCGGCGCCAATCCGTACAACGATGGCCATACGCCGTTCACGTCCAAGCTGCACATCAAGACCGCGGCCACCGAAGTGGCGGCAGCGACGGGGCTGCCCTCGGGCGTGGACATCCTGCCCGATGGCCGGAAGCTGTGGCATTTTGACCAGCCGGAGCGCAGTGAACACAACGACGCGTTTGCCGTCGCGGCCTACAAGATGTTCGAGGGCAAGAGCGAGGACAACCAGCCGATCCGCATCTACACGACGAGCAATTACGCCAACAACGCCAGCACGATCGCCAAGTTCGTCAGCGATGTTCTCGCGTTCTACGGCTCGCACATGGCCAAGTTCCCGTGGACGGACTTGAACATGATCCAGCTGTCGGACAACTTCGGCGGCGGCGAGTCGTTCCTGATGGGCATCTTCGCCATCCAGAGCGTGTTTGACGGGGCGCCGGACAACAACGGCTGGCAGGAGACCAACTCGCTGCTTTCCCATGAGATCGCCCACCAGTGGTGGGGCAACGCCGTGGCGCCGCAAGGTGCGGGTGACGTCTGCTTGTCGGAGTCGATGGCCGAGTTCTCGAGCTGCTGGTACACCGAGATCGCGTTGGCCAACCGCTCGCAGATCCTGACCAATAACCTCAGCTTCGCCTATACCGTCGCGATCACGGACGACAAAGCGGTCAACTCGCCCAGCGTCTATTCTGCGGCCAAATACGTCGACATCATCTACCACAAGGGCTCGGTCGTCTTCGACATGCTTCGGCGGGAGGTCGGCGACGCCGTGATGACCCAAGCGCTGGGCGACTACGCCGCAAAGTACGGACGTGATTACGCGTCATTGGCGCAGTTGCGGGCGGTCGTCGAGAAGGCCTACGGCAAGGACCTGACGTGGTTCTTCACGCAGTGGTTCAGCCGCGTGGGTCTCATCCACGCGCAGGTGTCGGCGCGCTCGATTCACCACGACGATGGCACGTGGAGCGTGCGCGTCCGCGTCGTGCAGCCGGCGGATCCCAAGATCAAGCCGTACCGTTTCCATTTGCCCGTGCACATCGAGACTGTCGGCAACGCGCCGATCGACGTCGTCATGGACGTGCAGGCGATCGTCGATGATCCGCAAGTGCAGGAATTTCCGGTGCCGTCCGCGCCGCTGCGGGTCAAGTGCGACTGGCAGCGCCAATTGCTCCGCAAGTTCGTCGTCGGCACGCCGGGTGACGTCAACTTGAGCGGCTTGGTGGACGGCGCGGACCTCATCGACATGGCCTATCGCCAGGGCCGCGGCGTCGTACACACCTATGGCAGCGGCAAAACTTTCTTTTTTCCGGACACCGCCTGGAACGAGCTTTACGATCTGACGGTCGATGGTCTCGTCGACGGCGACGATGCCAATGCCTTGAACGATTGGTTCGGGACTGAATCTGAGGAGTTTTAGCTTACCGTGACGATGCAACCACTCGAAAAACGCGTGCACATGGTGTCTCTCGGCTGCCCGAAGAACCGCGTGGACAGTGAAATCATGCTTGGCCAAGCGGCCGCCGCGGGCTACCAATTGACGGGCGACGCCAGCGAGGCCGACCTCCTCATCGTCAATACCTGCGCATTTATTGAGGATTCCAAGAAGGAGAGCGTCGGCGCGATCCTCGATCTCGCCGAAGTCAAAGCGCTGCGGCCGGGAACGCGGCTTGTCGTGGCGGGCTGCCTCGCGCAGCGCCACGCGGAAGAGCTGGCGCTGGAACTGCCGGAAGTCGACGTTTTCCTCGGCACGGGCGAATACGACCATCTGGCGCAGCGGCTCGGGCTGGACACCGGCATCGCCGTGCCGCAGTCGGCGCGCAAGCCGCGGCCGGAATACATCGCCGATCACCTGGAGCCGCGCTGGATCGCGCCCGAGAGCTTCTCGACGTACCTGAAGATCGCGGAAGGCTGCGATCAGGCATGTTCCTTCTGCATCATTCCCAAGCTGCGCGGCGTGCAGCGTTCACGGACCGTCGCGGATTGCGTGGCGGAAGCGCGGCAGTTGGTCGAGCGCGGCGTGGTGGAAATCAACCTCGTGGCGCAGGACCTGACGCACTACGGCGAGGATTTTCAGGATCCGGAGGCGTTGACCAAGCTGATTCGCGCGCTGGGGCACGTCGATGGTCTGCGCTGGGTGCGGCTGATGTACGCGTATCCGCACAACGTGTCGGACGCGCTGCTGGACGCGATTGGCGAGACGGAAAACTGCGTCAAGTACATCGATATGCCGCTGCAGCACGCCAGCGATCGCGTGCTGACGGCCATGAAGCGCAAGACATCGCGCGCGGAGATCGAGGCGTTGCTGGCCAACATGCGGCGGCGGATTCCCGGGCTGACGCTGCGTACGACGTTCCTTGTCGGCCATCCGGGCGAAGGCGAGGCGGATTTCCAGGAACTGCTGGAATTCGTCAAGGAACAGCGCTTTCACCGCGCCGGTTGCTTTGCCTACAGCCGCGAGGATGGGACGCTGAGCGCCCGACTGGGCGACCAGGTGCCGACGGCGGTCAAGAAGTCGCGCGTCGGCAAGATGATGAAGGTGCAGGCGGGCATCTCCAAGAAGCTGCTGGCCGGGATGATCGGCCAGGAGCTGGACGTGCTGATCGAGGGCCTGAGCGACGAGACCGACCTGCTGCTGCAGGGCCGGACGGCGGGGCAGGCGCCCGAGATCGACGGCGTTGTCTACATCAACGACGCGCCGGCGGACGTGGGCCGCGGGCAGATCCGCCGTGTGTGCATCACGCAGGCGAGCGAACACGATCTCGTCGGTCACGTGGTTTGACACGCCCGGCAGCGCCGCACAGACTGACAGCGACGGCAGCGGGTTAGGAGAAGCGTGAATCACGTCCTGAGACAACCCATCGCACTGCTTCTGCTGCTGGCGGCCGGCTGCGCCAAGACGTCAGCGACGGAGACACCGCCGCCGATCGCCGGACTGTGGCATCCCGCGGCGGTGCGGCCGGGTCAGGAAGTCGTGTTGGACGCGAGTTCGACGGCGATCGGCAAGGCGCCGGACAGCGATCCGGGTATCGCCGGCACGCGCGTCATCGGCTTTCGATTTGAAATTGCGACCTTCGCCGCGGTTGAGCGCAGCGCGCCAACGCTCGCCTGGACCTTTGCCGCGCCGGGTCACTACGCGCTGCGCCTTGTCGTAACCGACGATCTGGGCCGACAGAGCAGCGTGGATTCAGCGATCGACGTGGTCGCCGATCTCGCGGACGCATGCACGGGCACGATCGCGGACGCGTGCAGCGCCGGCGTGTGCGCGAGCGGGCAATGCGCGACGTTCGCATGCGCGGGCGATCCGGCCTGTCCGGCGCTCAACGGCCACGCGCTCGCGTGCGATCGCGGCGCATGCACGCTGTCGCCCGCGCCGTCAGCGACGGATGACGCCTATTCGGGCGACGACGTCCCACTGATTGGCCCAGCCGATGCGGGATCACCTTGACGGCGTGGCCAAAATACCGTAAGTTTCCGGCCCCGTGTGTGCGCTTTGTCGCCTGTGCGGGCAGAACAAACCCGTTGATTCACCTGTGAATTGACTGCCTTATGTGAGCGAGGAACCTGTGGCCAACCATCCGTCCGCTGAAAAGCGCGCCAAGCAGAACATCAAGCGCCGCGACCGCAACCGCGCCGCCCGTGCGACCAACCGCACTGCCGTCAAGAAGCTCACCCTCGCCATCGGCGAAGGCAAGGGCGCTGAATTGTTCTCCGCCACCGCTTCGCAGCTCGCGGGCAGCGCCGCCAAGGGCGTCATCCCCAAGAAGCGCGCGGCTCGCAAGATCGGCCGTCTCGCCAAAGCGTTGCACGCCGCCGCCAAGTAGGTCTGGGGCTCATCCCCGGCCACGGTGCTGATCGGTGTGAAATTCGGGCGAATTCGCCCCACGCCACCGATCCGCATCACAGGAATTTGCCATGTCTGCAAGTGCCGCAGCGGTGCCTGTCGGGCTTGAGTTGCTCGACCACCTCTGTCGTGTCGCCGCGGCCGCATCTCCCGCAGCGCGCGGCTTGATCAGCACAGCCACGTCCGGTTTGTTGGGACGCGGTTGGTTGCCATCGGTCGATTCGCTGATTGAGACCACGTCCCATAGCCTCGACATTGCCCCCGCCGATCTGCGCGCTGAACTGCCGTGGTTGCAAGAAACGGGCCTTCTGGAGATCGCCGACAACCGCGTCCTGTCGCTTGGCTGCCTGTTCGCGACACGCAAGACCGGGCTGACGCTCGCGCTCGATGAGAAGCACGCCGTCGATCTCCTCGGGCCACTGGCTGCGCTCGCCGCGCCGATCGCGCTCCAGCACGCGGGTGAAATTCGCGGTCGGTGTGCCCAGTCCCCCGACATCGCATTCCAGCTGTTGGCCGACGAGGAAGGCGTGCATTCGCGCGATCCTGCCAGCGTGGCGCTGTTCCTGCCGGCGTGGCAGCCGGGGCAGCGGCCGACGCAAGTGATGGCGGCGGGCGTGTTCCTGGCCGACGACGACGCGCTCTCTGACTGGCAGAGCCGGCACGGCGAACCGCAGGGGATGCCCGTGCTCGGGATGTTCTTTGCGATGGCCGCAGGTGATCTCGGCGCGAAGCTGGGCGCCGCGCTGGCGCCGCTGTTCAATCACTTGCCCGATTTTGACTGACTGACCGACCCGGCGGGCAGCGATCGCGGCATGTGTACGCGCGGCAGCCGCAACCCTTCGCGCCGCTCCCACTCCGCCACGAGCGACGGCGGCACGGACGCCTCCGCGATCAGCCGCGTCAGCAGCGCCACCTGCGGCACTTCTGCATCGATCGCATAGCGCCACATCACCTGCCGCGCCGATTCCCGCGCCGTGTACGGCAACGCGACAAGCGATCGCGTCGCGACCTGATCCAGCAGCGGCAACGCGCGCGCCGTCTGGCCGTGCATCAGCAGCCGCCGCGCCCACAGCGATTGCGCCACCGGGTCGTCGGGCAGCGCGATGAACAGCCGCTCCAGCACCGCGTCCGCGCCGCCCGCCACCGGGTGCGCGCCCGTCAGCCACAGGGAATCCAGCGCTTCTTGCGCCGCTGGCTCGTGGGCGAGGTGCAACTTGACCTCAAGGGTCCGCAGCATCGGCTCGGCGACCGGCCGCGTCCCCACGTCGCGCCACAACGCCTCCGCCGCTTGGTTCTGACCTTGGCGCCACAGCAAATCCCCGCGCGCCGCATCGACGACAGCCAGCAGCAGCGGATGCAGCTTCAGCGTGCCTGACCGTTGGCCCAGCGCCTCAAGCTCCGCGATCGCCGCGTGAATCTCCCCCGCCTGCGCCAGATCGTCGGCCAAATCGAGGTGCAGCTCTGGATCATCCATGCCGCGCGCCACCCACTTGTCGATCGCCGCCAGCAGCTTGCGCCGCACGGCCACGGCGCGCCGCGGCTGATTCAGCGCCGCCAGCCGATCTGCGCGTTGGCAGGCGCGCCCAGTCTCGAGCGCGCACGGCTTCTCAAACAGCCCCGGACGGGCGAAGCGCAGGCGCGCCCGCATCAGGTCCTCGTCGGTCAGCGGGTGCAGCAGCGGATCGTCGACGAATTGCCCCCACGCAGTCGCCAGCGCCGCCAGCGACTGGCCCGTGACGGTCTCCAGCGCCTCGCCCGCGTACACGCGCCGCACGACCGGCCACCCGCGCGTCTCGCCCAGCCACCGCAGAAACGACCCCGCGACCGTGTACGCCCGATCGCTCTGTTGGCCCAGAAAACCCGTCAGCGACCACAGTTGCGCAATGTCCGGTGCCAGCTTGGCTTGCCGCATGGCGCGCGTCCATTGGTGCGGGTCCAGGTTGCCGCGAATCGGCCACTCCATCGCCACTGCCAGCCCTTCAATCGCCACCGCGTCTGGAATCACGCCGTAGCGCAGCGGAATCCCCAGCGGCGACTGCGCCCACTCGGCGGCAAAAACGTGGGCCAACTCGTGCGTCAGCGTCGTCGAGCCGATGTCCGGCAGCACCATGTGCACTTGGTGCAGCCACGGCTTGGCCATGTCCACGCGGTTGGCGCCCATCAGCCGCTGCTTCTGGCCGGCGTTCTGGTAGAAGAACAACTGGATGGGCTGATCCGGCTGCGTGCCAAAAGCCTGTGCCAGCTCGCCGAAGCGAAAGGCCACGTCTGTGCGCCACAAGTCCAGGTTCTGATCGACCGCGAGCGTGTCCGGCAAGTGGATCTGGAACTGACCGTCAACGCGCGTTTCCTGCGTCAAGGTCTGCTCAATGTTGCGAATGCGCCACTCCAGCGGACCGGCCGACAGCAGCAGCGTCACCGCCAGCGCGCCCTGCGCCAGCACCAGACCCCGCGTCCAGCGCGGCCGCGGCACTGCGACGACCGGCAGCCAGAGCAGCAGGTCAAAGAGGCGAAACGTCAGGTAGGGCGCCTGGATCGTCACGGCGTCTTCATAGAGCGCGCCGGCGACGTAGCCGACCAGATCGTGGTACGCGAACACCTGCGGCATCGTCAGGAAATGCAGCAGCGGCGGCAGTGCGGAGAGCAGGGCGCCCAGCCACGCGGCCGTGCGCGCGTGGGACGGCAGGACCAGTTGCCCAAGCCGCGCCCAAGCGACGCCGACGAACGCCGAGCAGACGGGGCCAAGCGCATAGAACTTCAGGCCATAGACGCGGTTGCAGTTGGGCACGAACAGGCTGCCCGCGAGCAGGACCACCAGCGGCGACGCGACCAGCAGCAGCCAGCGGCGCCACAGCGGCCGAAGTTGCAGCGCCAGCGCGAGCGCGCACAGGCCAATCACGGGCGCCAGCGCGAGCGAGGCGTGGTAATCGAGCGCGCCCCACGTCGGCGAGGCCAGCAGCGCGACCGCGAGAAGCGTCGGCAGCAGCAGGGGCAGTTCATGTTGGAGGTCGCGCACGCGCTTCATGGGCCAAAGGGTCGCCGAAGTGAGGTGTTCTGTCACGGCGGATCGCACACTGGTCTTGCGCCCGACGTCAGTGTACGCTCAACCACCGGCTGTCTGACGCGTCGTGTGTCAGCGTTTTCCCATGTGCAAGTGAGACGACGATGCGTCCCTGCAAGCTCGTACGCGTGAGCACTGGCAATAGCGAGCAGGAAATCCTGCTTGCTGACATCACGACCATCGGTCGTCAGCCGACCAATACGCTGCAAATCGTCGATCGCCTGGTGTCCAAGGAGCACGCCGTCATCCAGCGTCGGCCAGGCGGTTCCACGTACATGTTGTCCGACCTGGACAGCCGCAACGGCACGTACTGCAATGACCGGCTCGTGGAAAACACGCTGGCTCTGCGCCACGGCGACGTCGTGCGCATTGGCAGCACGAGCTGGCGCTTCCTTGCACCCGACGATATTCCGCCGCCACCACCGACGCCACCGCCACCGCGCGCTTCTACGGGACCGATGGGTGGCGGAGCCCTGCCGCCGCCGCCTCCAGGCCATCCCGCCCCCGTGGAAGACCTGCCGATGGAGGAGATGGGCGCCGCGAGCATCCACGCCACGATGCGCGTCGACCTCGCCGCGGATTTCATGCGCGCAGACCTCGTGCTCGATGAGCGCGTGCTCCGCGCCGACTACGAGAAGCTGCGCCTCGCGTACACGCTCTCGCGCGACCTGCACGCCGCGACGGATGTCGACACGCTGCTCGACATCTTGCTGAAGCGCATCTTTGAGTGGCTGCAGATCGACCGCGGCGTCGTGCTGCTCGTGGACGACAAGAAGGGCGGCGATCCGGCCGACCAACTCGTGCAAGCGGCGATGCGTATTCGCCCCGGCGCGCCAATTGACCCGGAAGAAAAGGAAGTCAAAGTTCCGCGGTCCATCATCAATCAGGTGCTGCTGAAGCGGGAGGCGGTGCTGTCCACGGATGCGCGTCTGGACGCGCGCTTTGGCAACGCGCAATCCGTGGTGCTGCAAGGCATCAAGTCGTCGATGACGGTGCCGCTGCTGACTCAGGACCGCACGCTGGGTATTTTGCACGTGGATTCCCTCATCAGTTCGGGCCTGTACACGGAAAAGGACCTGGCGGTGCTGGTCGCGGTGTCGCGCCAAGCGTCGATTTCCATCGACAACGTGCTGCTGCAACGCCGCGTGATGGAAGAGGCGGCGCTGCGGTCGTCGCTCTCGCGCATGCGGTCGCCGAACCTCGTGGACCGAATCGTCGCGGGCGATTTGGCGATTGAAAAAGGCGGCGCGACCAAGCGCGTGACAGTCATGTTCGCGGACATTCGCGGGTTCACGGCGCTGACGGAGCGGCTCGCGCCGGCTGACATGGTCGCGCTGATGAACGAGTACTTCGAGCGCGTGTCCAATATCGTTTTTTCCCACGACGGCACGCTGGACAAGTACATCGGCGACGCGGTGATGGCGCTCTGGGGCGCCCCGCTGGGCACGGAAGACGATGAGCTGCTCGCGGTCAAGGCGGCGTATGAAATGCAGCTGGCGGTGCGCGAGTTCAACCGCGAACGCGTCGCTGCGGGTCATGAACCGATTGGTGTAGGCATCGGCATCGCGACGGCGCAAGTCATCGCGGGCTATGTCGGTTCGTCGCGCACGATGAGCTACACGGTGTTCGGTCGCGGCGTGAACCTGGCGGCGCGGCTGTGCTCGGCGGCCAAAGCGGGCGAAGTGGTGATGGCACCGTCGACGTACGAAACGGTGCAGAACCTTGTCGTTGCCGACGAGATGGACGAAATGCGGCTGAAGGGCATGGCTGATCCCGTCCGTCCGTGGCGTTTGCGGCGGATGAAGTAACCCACGTCCAACTGCCACCTCACGCTCCCACAGGCGATCGCGCCGCTGACGGCGTGACACTGGCTTGGATTGCCGCCATTGGCGCGTCGACTGGATCCCTCACGGACGTCCGATCGGGACAGGGTGCGCGCTGACTGTCGCACCGTGTCCCGCATTGCAACATCTTGTTGTGATTGAATTTGACGGGTTGCGCGGCGATTTTCACGTCGTCATGCTGCGGGAACTGGACGTTTGGGGAAGGTGGATTGGCGTTTCACGCTGGGGGCGCGGCAGGGCATTTTTGCCATACGCGCGGCCGACGGCTACTCGGGCGCAACCTTCACGCATCTGAAACCCACGCCTGGACGCGCCGCGCCATCCGCAAGGATCCGCCGCGCAGTCGCGCGCAGCCACGCGGGGCCATCGGCAAAACTCCCGCCGCGCACGACAAATGGCGGTCCCGCGGGGCTTCCGGGCTCAGGCCGCGTCCATTCTCCGACGTTTCCGGCCAAATCGTGGACCCCTTCTGGCGTGTCACCCAGCGGGAACTGCGCCACAAGCCCCGGCATTTGCATGCCGCAGCCACATTGCGCCGCCTCCGTGCATTTCTTCACCAGGTCCAGCACGTCGCCGCTTGGGGTAAACCGCGCGTGGTCGCAATCCGGCGGCGCGTTGCCCCATGGATATGCGCGCTCCTGCCCCGCACACGTCGCATCGTCGCTTGGACACGATCCGCGCGCCGCCCGTTCCCACTGCGCCTCGGTCGGCAGGTCCCAGCCCGCGCCGAGCCACTTCTGGCAATACCCTTGCGCGTCGGCCCACGACACGTAGTTCAGCGGACGCTTCGCCAGCACCGGCCACGTGTGTGCGGTCGGCTGTTCGTCCGGGTAGAACGGGCAAACGGACGCCAATGCGCACGCGCGCCACTCCTGCACCATCACTTCAGATTGCTGGATCCAGAACCGTCCCAGCGCGACTTTGTGCGCGGGCAGCGCGTCGCCCTCGCACGCGGGATCCGTCGCGGGATCGCAACCCATCCAGAAGGTGGCGGGCGTGACCTCGACGGGCAACGCGCAGTCCATGGGGCAGAGCGCCGCGGTCTCGTCCAGGCCGCACGTGCCGTTGCCGCAGGAGGACCGGACGCAGCGGACGTGGGCGCCGAGGTCGTTGTCGGCGATGGTGATGCTGCCGGTGTTGAAGTCGATGACCCAATGCGTGTAGACCGGGTCGGTCGGAAAGTTGCCCGCTTGCACCAGCGCGCCGCCGACGAGTCCAGCGGACGGATCTGCCGCGAAGTACGAGTGGCCGCGGTCAATCAGGCTGGACAGTTCGCGGATGTTGCTCAAGTGCCAGCCGCCGTCGCCGTCGCTGTTCAAGTGCTGGCACCACCCGAACGCCTTGAGCGGCGTATAATCGTCGACCGCGTCGCCGAGGATCCATTCAAGCCGCGTCAGCCGATCGACGACCGCGTTGGCGGTCTCCTGGACAAAACGCGGCGAAGGGGGCGGCACCGGCGGCGCATCGCTGCGGACGCAGCGCACCCGGTGGGCGTTGCTGCGCGGTTCTGGCTGCGTCAGGCCGTTGTCGAAGCTGATCGGCCACGCCGCGCCGCCGACCTTCGCAGGCACGAAGAACGCGCTCGTCGTTGCGCTCCAGAAGACGTCGCCAGGCGTGGCGTCAAGCGGCGGATCGATGGACGGATTGCTGACCTCAAAATCGACGATCGACTGCAGTTCCGTAAACGTCGGCATCCGCCAATCGGCAAATCCGCCGAGCGTGAGCTTGTCGCAGTGCGTCTGCGCGGCCTGCCACGTCAACGGTTCGGGCGCCGCGTGTTCTTGCCAGGTCAGCTGCGTCGCCAGGTCTCCGACCGTGCCATCGCCGCGATCCGCCAACTGCTGCGGCTTGAGCGGCAAAATGCCCCACACCGGCGAGTCCGGGGCACAGGTCTTGCGGGGCACGCCGTCCACATCGACCTGCAGCGTTTGCCAGCCCTGGTCCGGGCAGACCACCGGCGTCGGCGCATCGGGCACATCGGCGACAAGCACGTCCGCCGGCGTAGTCTCCGCGTCAGCCGCGCGGCCAAAATCGTCCGGCTGGGGCAGCGTCCGGCAGGCGAGCGCCGCGCCCAGCAAAGCGAGCAGGAGCTTGCGGCTCATCGGATGCACCGTACGCCTTGCAAGGTGGCGGAATTGCCCATCGCGCCGGCGGGTGTGTTGTCCTGGAAGGACGCCATCCACGGCGTATTCGGCAGCCCTTGCAGGAAGGTGCCAGTCCACTCGTATGTCTGCGTCGGCGCGAAGCCGTCGGGCAAATTCGCGCCGAGGCGATCCTCCACAAGCGCGTCCATCTCGCGGACGGTCGGCAGCCGCCAGCCAGCCCCCGCGGACTGGGCGGCATTTTGGAGACACGCGGCGTTGGCCTTGGACCAGTTCTTCGGCGCGATCGCCGGTGTCGCCTGCCACGTGCGGCCCAGCGCGCGGTCCAGCAGCGTTGCGCCATCGGGACTCGCGATGAAACGGGGCACCGTTTGGGTCCCCGAAGTGCCGCCGCGCACGCAGCGCACGGCCCGCGGTGCCGCCATTGGATCCTGTCCGCCGTCGCCGCGTCCCCAATCGAGCGTGATGACGTCGCTTGGCGAGTCCGGCGAGGCGATCGCGGTGAGGTATCTCATCCGCTGCGGATCCCAATCGAGATGCGCGGCCGAGTTGGCCGGTTGCTGCTTGGTGTAATCGAGCAGCGAGCGAATTTCCGCCCGGGTCGGCAAGCGCCAGTCGGCAAAGCCGCCCCAAATCTGGCTGGGGCACGCCTCCATGGCGGTGGCGAAATTCACGTCAAACAGCGACTTCTGCGACCACATCAGGCCAGTGCGCGTGTCGGTAACGGTCTCATCGTCCCAAGTGAAATCGCTGGCGCTGCGGCTGACGTCGAGCGGCAACCATGTGGGAAAGTTCGCCACGCAGACGTCCCCGCCTGCGCCGGGCGTGCGGTGCACACACGCGTAGCCCGCGTTGCAGCCGTCCGCGAAGCCCGGATGCGTGCAGGCGCCGGCCAAGTGCGGGAACAGGCCGGAGCAGTCGCCGGGGCAAGTTGCGACGGTCTCGTCGTCGTCGCAAGTGTGGTTGCCGCAGAGGCTGGGTGCCACGTCCACGCTGTCCGCCACGTCCGGCGCGATGTCCGCCACATCGGCGGCAGTCGCTGTGTCGTCGGGCCAGCCAAAACGGTCGCGCGCTGGCAGGTCGCGGCACGCGATCGCCATCAACAGCAACACGTTTGCCGCCAGTTGCTTCATGGCCCTCGCCGGAATTGCGCCACTTCCGCATCCGTCACGCCCGCCTGCTCCAGCCACCGGTAAATCTGTCGGCGGTCGCGGCTATAGTGCGCGGCGACCTTGGCGATGTTGCCATAGTGACGCTGCAGCAAACGCCGCAAAACGGTGGCATCCGGCGTGAGCGCCAGCGGCCCAACCGGATGCCCCGTGCGCCCCGTCGGTCCCGTCGCCTGCAGGAGCCAGCCGGGCAGGTCGTCGCGCGCCAGCGGTCGCGGACCCGCCTTCGGGGCCAGCGCCTGCAGGACAGTCGCCAGCTCGCGCAGGTTTTCCGGCCAGCCATAGTGGAGCAGCGCTTCCAGTGCGTCCGGTGACAGGACTTGCGCCCAACGCTGGCTATTGTCCGCCGATAGTGGCGCCACGACGTCGGCGCACTCCAGAAAGTCGCTCCGCCGTTCGGCCAGCGCCGGCACGGTCACGACATGGCTTCGCAGGCGCGCCAGCAGATCGCGCCGGAATTTGCCTTGTCCCGCCAGCGCTTCCAGATCCGCGTTGGTCGTTGCGACGATGCGCGTGCGCGAGGCAACTTCCTGCGGCGCGCCAACAGGCCGATAGCACCCCGACTCCAGGAAGCGCAGCAGCTTGGCCTGGAGCGTGAGCGGCAGTTCGGCGATCTCGTCCAGCACGAGCGTCCCCTCGGCCGCCTCGTCCAGCAGGCCTTTGCTGCCGGTCGTGCCGATTGCGCCGAAGAACTCGGCCTCAAACGCGCTCTCGGACAACGTCGGCGCACCGACGAAGACCAGCGGCCCCTCACGGCCAGACCGCGCGTGCAGTTCCCGGACCACGAACTCCTTGCCCGCGCCTGTCGGTCCCAAGAGCAGCACAGGCGCGATGCCGTTGGCCGCTTGCTGGATGTCTGCGCGCAACTGCCGCGCCCTGCCGGAGCGCCCCGGAATGCACTGCGTCGGATGCGCGTATTCCATCGCGGTGGCCAGATCGCCTTCAACAATCGCGAGCGAGGAGCCAAATCGGATGATGCCATCGTGGCCCAGCGTCACGTTCGCAACCCGCTGCGCGCCGCGCCACGTGCCGTTCTTGCTGCCCAGATCGCGCAGGTCGAGCACATCCGCCCGCGGTCCCGGACGGAGTTCCAGATGGCGGCGGGACAGCAGCGGATCGCCGATGTCATGCGCTTCCACCATCTCCGTCGCGCGCCCCAGCACGACGCCGCGCGGGCCAATCGGCACGATGCGGCCTTGCCAGTGGCGGTCCGGGCTGCTCAGCACGTGGAGCTGCCAGCGAATCTCAGGCGGCTTGGCCGCCCACAAGGTTTCCGCCGCGGTCGGCGTCGTCGATTCCATGGCCATTCCTCTCAGAACCGGTGCGTGAGCATGACGTTGCCCGGGCCGGCGGTGACGGTCGTGGGCGCGCGCGTTTCGCGCACCAGCAGCCAAATTCCCGTGATTTCAGTTGCCAGAAACGCAATCCCCAGGACGCTCGCGCCGGTCAAACGGTGGTTGATGGAGAGTTGCCGGTCCAGCGCTTCCTGATAGCTGACGCGGCTCAAGTCGTAACGGCCATCGGGCAGGTGCAGCGTATCGAGCTGGCGCTGATCGGTCGTCGCGTTCACAGTCAGCCAGATCCCGGTCGCGGCGGCGGCGGCACCTGTGGCCACGAGTATCCAACCGGCAACACGGAGCCCAGTCGTGTCGTCTGGGGGAGCGACTGCCTGCGCAGCTTGCGGCGGTTCGACTGCGGCAAGCGGCGCCGCGATTACAGTGGCGGTTGCCGGCGCGGGCAGAGCGATGGGCGGAGGCGCCTCCACCGCCGCGGGCGTGACCGCAATCATCGGCGGCGCGACGGGAGCCGTAGCCGCGGCTGGGACGAGCGCCAACGCCGCGCGCAGCTCCAACAGGGCTGTCTCCGCTTTCTGGCGCAGCGGATGGTGGATAGGCGCACGCGCGACGACCTCCTCGTACGCAGCGATCGCCTCGCGCAGTCGTCCGTCCGAGCGCTCCGACTTGCCCACGCCGATCATGAACGCAAACTCATCGGGTTCCACCTGCGCGGCGCGGCGGTAAAGCTCCGCCGCAGTGCGATATTCCTGCCGCAGGTAGAATTCCAGCGCGCGCTGGCCAATCGCCATTGCTTCGTTGTGACGTTTGTCGGCCTTGATGGGCGGCCGCGCGGTCGCAAAGTGGGGTGCTGCCACACCGCAGGCCAGCGCGAGCCACAGCAGCAGGCGCGCGGCAAACTTCTGCGGCGGTGGGCGATGCGTCAGCGGCACGGCTCAATCCGGTGGCAAGACGGTGGCGGCGTCTCGGCGTTGCGGGCGTGGGTGGAAACGGGAACGGGTGACGTGCGCGCCCGAATGCCCGGGCGGCACCGCCGATGCCACGACCGGGGCCTCCACCGGCAGCGGCGGCGCTTCGAGCGTGGCAACTTGCGGCGCCGGCGGTGGGGCAAGAACGGCTGGCGGTGGCGTTGGAACTTGCAGCGGGGCTGGAACGGCTGCGACCTGCCTCGGAGGCATCTTTGCATCCGGCTCCGGCGTGCGGCGCGCCGCGAACGCGCCTGTCGCTGCGAGAATCAACGCGGTAGCCGCCATCGCCCAGTGCCTCGTTGTCCCGCGTTTTGGGGGCGCGCTCGGCGCCTCCACGTACTCCGCGTAGTCCGCCGTCGTCGATTCCGCGCGGCGTGCGAGCCTCGCGCCCGAACCTGACTCCAGCGCAAGGCGCATCGCGCGGGCGTCCGCGAAGCGATCAGCTGGCGACTTGGCGAGCGCGCGCAGGACAATCTCAGAAAAAGCCACGGAAACGGGCGTTCTCGCCACTGTCAGCAGATCGCGCGGCGGCGCGTGGACGTGATTGTACATGAGCGTCAAGGGGTTGGGGTCGTCAAACGGCAGTTCGCCCGCCACGCAGCGATAGAGCAGCACGCCCAACGAATACAAGTCGCTCCGGCCATCCAGCGCGCTGCCCATGCACTGTTCGGGACTCATGAAGCTCGGCGTTCCCATCACTTTGCCGGTCGCCGTCACGCGGTCGAGCATCGTCGCCGGGTCATCATCGCCCACGGACATGTCGCGCACGTGCGCGATCCCAAAATCGACGACGCGCACCACCGTCCCGGTCGCCTCCTGGCTCACCATCACGTTGCTCGGCTTGAGATCGCGGTGCACCAGCCCTTGCGCGTGCGCCTCCTCCAGGCTGAGCAGGACCTGAATACCGACGACCGTCGCCTCGGCCTCAGTCAGCGCCGAGCCCGCGTCCGTCCGATCGCGCAGCCATTGATTGAGCGAGATACCGCGCAGCAGCTCCATCGCCAGATACAGCGAACCATCCGCCGTTGGCCCGCGCCCCAGCACCCGGACCGTGTGCGGGCTGCGCAGTCGCGCCAGAATATCCGCCTCGCGGTGGAAGCGGCGGACGTCGTCCAGTCGGTCCGTCGGCGAGAGCATCTTCAGCGCCCGCAACTCGCCGTTCTCAAGGTCCAGCGCGGCAAAGACGGCGCCGTAGCCCCCGCGCCCCAGCAGCGTCTCGAGTCGGTAGCGGTGATCGATGATCGCGCCGGTTGTCCAAGGCAGCGGCTGCGACCGGAGCTGGACCGTCGCGCTCGCATCCTGCGGACATACGGCAAGCGACGTTGTCTCGCCGCATTGCGGGCATGTCCGCATCACATTGGGGCTGTCGTTGTCCACTTGTATGGTTTCCCACTGATCCGGGCAAACTCTGCCACGTCTCGCGCACACCGGCAATTGTGAAAACACTGACTTTGGCGCGCGAACTGGCGGGATCGCAGCCACGCCCGGGCGCGACAAGCAGCGCGCCCCTTCACGCAGCGGATTGAGACACGCTGTCCCGCTCCCGGATCGACGTGTCCTGCAGTGTGACATTTGTGCGGTCTCGACGAACCGCGCCGGATCCCGCCGACGTCACGCACTCACGGCAACTTCACGTCGCCCGCGCTCTGGGTCAGTGCTGTCAACAGGAAGGTCGGATACATCCCCGCGAGCTTCGGTTCGTTGAAGATCGCGAAGTGGTCGCGGTTCGCCCACTGCGTCACCACGGCCGTGACGTCAAAGCCATTGGCGTGGCGATTGCCCACCACCGGACTCGCCACGAGCTGCGACCTGCCCAGCTGCAGCGCCTCGTCCAAATGCACCGACGGCGCCAGGATATCCAGACCCAGGGACGCTGCCAGCGCCTCGGCAGTCAGATGCGGCGTGTCCTGGTCAAGCAGGCCGGCGGTCAGCAACACGTCGGGCGGGCGCACACCCGCGGGGCGCTGCCAAGTCTTGTTGGCGTAGGCCAGCGGATCGGTGATGTCAGCCATCAGCTGTACCAGCGAAACGACGGGATGGAATTCCGACAGTTCGCCGTCGTCCAGGGACAGCAAGCCGGTCAACATCTTGGGAAAGTCGACGGGGAAAACGCGCTCCACGACGGTCAGTGACAGGCCCGCGCCCGCGCCCGAGAGCACAAAAGCGCGGATGTTGGGCTCCACGCCGGCTGCCAAAGCGCCGGAAAGTCCGCCCTGGCTGTGCCCGATGAAGCCGATGTTGTCGGTCAGGAACGCCATGCCGCCGCCGTTGGGGCCGATGCCAACCGGCACGTCCAGCTTGCCCTCGCGCAGCAACCGCGTCAGAAAGACGGTGTCCAGTGCCGACTGCCGGAAACCGGACAGGCCCGCGGTGATGTTGAAGAAATTGAACGTGTCGATGTCCAGCGCGTCCGTCGTCAGCGTCACCGGCGCACAGCGCGTCCCGTGCATCGGCTGGTCGATGCTCACCACCGCCAGACCTTGCTGCGCCAGCAGCGTCGCGATCCGGAATTTGCCGCCGTCGACGTCGCTCAACCAGTCGCCGCCGGTGCCGTGCGCGGACTCGACGACCGGCACTTTGCCGCCAATCATCAGCGGCTGCTTGGGCAGGACCAGCGAAATCCGGATGTCTTCGGTGCGCTGCACCGTCGGCGAACCATCGGCTGCGAGCTGAAAGCCGCCTTCGCCCTGGGTCGTGTACGGGCAGGTACCCTGCTGGAAATTCGGCGCGTGGTAGTGCGCGGACGCCAGCACAAAGTCCGGATCCTTGGTGTCGAGGCGATCAAAGCCAAAAGCCGGCTCCGTCGTCGCGCTCGTCCGCACCCATGCCGCCATTTTCTCCAGTTCGCCAGTCGGATTGCCGGTCGTGAACACGGTTGCCGCGGCGATGTCCTTGGGCGCAAAGGTGATCTTGCGCGCGTCCATCGCTTGGAACAGGGGCTCCAGCGCCGCCGTCCACTTGGGATCAGGGGTGAGACCCAAGGCGCTCGTGAGGTGGAAGCGCGCGTCGATCACGGCTGCCAACGCCGCCGGGCGGCCCAGCGGCTTGCCCGCCTTGTCCATGAACCCGCGCCGCAACACAAAGGCGTACGTCGTATTCGGCAGCAGCGGTCGGCCCCAAATCGGCTGCGCCATCAGCAGGTTCGCCGCCAAGTACACACTGCGCTGGGGGCCGGAAACCTGCGTCGTCAGCGGGATCAGCGTGCCGTACTCCGGGCTCGCTGGCGTCACATCCATCAGGAACAGCTTGTCCTGCGTCGGCTGCGCGGTCGGCGGGCCAAAATCCGCTGGATCCAGCGGCTGGTCAAACTGCGCGTAGATCGTCGGCTGAATGCTCCACCCATGCAGGTGCGTGCCCGCGTAGGTCAGGTAACCCGTCAGGATGTCTGGCGGATCGCCCTCGCGCGGCGTCGGGAAACCTGAGAGATCCAGCGCGCCGTCCGCCGCCATGCGCGTGTTGGTTGGAAAGGGCGCGGCGTGCCAATCGCCTGCGGTCAGCTCATAGCGCGCCGTCGCGCCGGTCGCTTCGCCTTCCCATGGATCGCGGTTTGGGTCTGCGGTCTGGACGACGATCCCATCTGCGGGCGCGGCTGTCGACGTATCGCAGCCTGCGAGCGCCAGGGCCAAAAGGAGCACGGGCAACGCAAGCAGGCGAATCATCGCGACCTCAATAGCCGCCAATGCGGCGCACGTTCTTGGTATCAGGCGTCTTGGAGGGCGTGCCGCGGACAATCGCCACGGACGCCGATGCGCCGATGCGGGTTGCGCCGGCCTGGATCATCCGGTCAGCGTCTTCGGTCGTGCGCACGCCGCCAGAAGCCTTGACTTCCACGCCTTCGCCGACGATTTCCTTCATCAGGGCAACGTCTTCCGCCGTCGCGCCGCCCGGGCCAAAGCCGGTCGACGTCTTGACGAACGCGGCGCCCGCGATCTTGGACAGCACGCAGGCGATGATCTTCTCGTCGCGGTTCAACTCGCCAGTCTCGAGGATGACCTTGACCTTGCGCGTGCCCGCGGCCTGCACGACAGCCTGGACGTCCTGCTGCACCAGCGCGTAATCCTTGGATTTCAGCGCGCCAATGTTGAGCACCATGTCGATCTCTTCAGCGCCGTCGCGGATCGCTTCCTTGGTCTCAAATGCCTTCGCGGCGGGCGTCGTGGCGCCCAGCGGAAAGCCGACGACCGCGACAACCGGCACGCCGGAGCCGCGCAATTCCCGTGCGCAATAGCTGACATTGGTGGCGTTGACGCACACGGACGCGAATTTGTACTGGCGGGCTTCCTCGCACAGCTTCTTCAATTCGTCGCGCGTCACATTGGCTTTGAGCAGCGTGTGATCGATGAAGTGCGCCAGATCCGCGCGCACCACGCCATCCACGACGCCCGGCGACGCCGACACGCGATTGGCGCCCATGTCCATGAGCTTCTTGACGTCGTCCGGGCGGCGCGAAATCGACCAGCCGCAGCCCGTGCACTCGCCCTTGCCGGCTTTGCACGGCTGACCCGGATGCGGCGGGTGGTCATGCGTGTGCGTATGCGCGGCGGGAGCGGGCGTACCCGAGGCCTGACGGGTCATTTCCAGCCGCACGCGGTCGGCGATGGTCTGGACCAGTTGTTCAAACTGCGGATCGTGGGCCATGTGGGTCTCTCCGGACGGTAGCTTAGCGGATGGCGCGGACTAGCGCGAGCGACGGCGCACCAGCAGCGCGACCGCACCCAGGGCAAACAGCAGGCTCGCCCAAGGCAGCGACCGCTGGCCGCCATACACGGAGCACCCGCAGCCCTTGTCCTCCGCCGGCGCCGCCTGTACCGGCGGGTTCTTCAGCGTGATCTTGATGCCTTCGCGGCCTGACGGGTCGTATTCGATCTTGACCATCGCGCCGTTCACCAAATCGTCGGCCTTGCCGTTCTGCACCACGGTCGCCCACGCCGGCGCGCCGCCTTCAATCGAGAACGCGCGGGTCTGCTTGTCAGCGGTCATCACGAACAGCTTGGACCCTGCGCGGTCAACGATCTTCACGTCGTCGAGCACTTCAATCACCGGCGTCGAGTTGATGATGATCTCCGGCCGCACCACGCCGCGCGGATCGTAGCGCGCAGTCAGCACCGTCCCACGCACCAGATCTTCGACTTTGCCGCCCGCCAGGCACTGCGCCAGCAGCGCGCGATCCTTGGGCACCGGCACGGCGGTCATGGTCTTGGCGTCCTTGCTCGCCTTGACGTACAGCAGCGTCTCGCTGAGTTCATCGACGATCGCGTCGCGCACAATCGCGTAGGCAAAGCCCTCGGGTTTGGGCGCGGTCGCCATCGTGTCGGCGGAGAGAGTCGGCGCCGTCGGCGTCACTTCCGTCGCGATGTTCACTGGCTGCGCCTGAGCCTGCTGGGCGACGGCAGACGGCGGGAAATTGTTCAGCGCGCGGATCGCATTCAACCGCAACAACTGCCCGTTGGGCTGCTCGGCGCGGATGCGCATCTGGATGTTGTCGGCGCCCGGAGGCCCCTCAGCCGGTGCGCTGCCTGGCGCAACCGCAAAGGCCGGCAGGGCGAGCAGAACGGTTGCAGCAACGGCAATGCGGTGGATCATGGCGGTCTCTTCCTCAACGGTTGGCGCCGCGGCTGGCGGAGCCCGAGCAGGGTACACGCCTGCGGAAGGGGTCGCAACCGCCGGCTTCGCAGCGCATCGATGGCGCGGCTGTGCTATCGTCGGGGCATGAACTTCACCCCGGCAGCCTTCCTCACGTCGTTGGTCACTGGGAGCATTGGCTACGTGTACTGGTCGTTCGGCCGCAAGATGACCAAGCCGCTGTTCCTCGTCTCCGGCGCGCTGCTGATGATCTTCCCGTATTTTGTCGATTCGATTCCGCTCAGCATCGTCATCGGCGCGGGCCTGTCGGCACTGCCGTTCGTCGTCCGCGTCTAGCGATTGGCCGGAATGCGCGCCGCCAGATCCTTGCGCACAAACACCAGCAGCACGTAGTCCGCCGCGCGGGCGTACTGTTTGACCAGCACGAAGCCTTCCTCCAGACGCGGATCGCGGTCGAGGCGGCGGGCGAACGTGCCAAAATAGCCGCGGTAGGCGCGCAGGGGCCCAACGGTCTGTGCGGCGGCGGCCAGCGCCGGAGTCGCGGTCGGCACGTGCGCGACGAGGATGAAGGCGGCCGGATTGTGGGCAAAGATGCGGTCGCGGATCTCCGCATACGCCAATTCCGTGTTGGCCTCGGCGAGCACCGGATCGGCGACTTTCACGCCGTACGGTGTGATGCGATAGCGCGCCAGGATCTCCGCGACCTCGCCGCTCACAAGACCTACGCTGTCGATGAAGCGCAGTTCCGGCGTGGTGTAGGGCATGAGGCCCATGTCCTGGCCGACGACCCACGAGCCCGCTGGCAGCCACGCGGCGAGGTCGCGACCGGCGCGATACTGGTTGGCCCACATCGCTTCATGCACGGGCGACGCGCCAGCGATGCGATCCTGCAGGTCGCGGGCATCGAGCAGGGGCGCGAGCGCGAGCGGGAGGAACGCCAGCCAGCCGGCAAGACGCGGCGCGGGCGACTCGAACGCGCGCAGCACGGCATCAAATCCCACGGTCGCGACGGCAGCCAGCAAGGGCAGCGCGGGTAGTTCCAGCCGACCCCAGCGCATCGTGTCGCCGCCGACCCAGATCAGGTACGCGACGAAAAACGCGGCGAACGCGAACGTGGCAGCGACGCGGCGCGTGCGGACGAGCAGGAGCCCAAGCGCCGCACCGGCCAGCAAAAGCGGCCCGGAACCGTAGAGCAGGGTGTCAACCGCAACTTCCGTCCCGCGCCAGGGAAACCAGCCGCCGCCGCTTTTGACGCGGAACGTGTTGGGCAGGAGCGCGCCAAAGTAGACCCAGCGGAAGGCGTGGTAGCTGGCGAGAACGCCTGACGTCGCGAGAAGCGGCCGCCAGCGACGGGTGGAGAGCGCTGCCGCCGCGGCGATGAGCCAGAGGACGTGCCCCTCGGGCCGCAGGAGCGCCGCAGTCGTCGCCAGCGTTAGCGCCATTCCGATGCGGCCCGCAAACACGCGCTCCACCGTCCAAATCGTCAAGGCAACCAGCGGTACGGCTTCCATGCCGCTCATTGCGTAGAGGCCAACCGCCGGGTGAATCGCCGTGGCCAGCGCACAGCCCGCCGCGACGATTCGGCCGCGCTGCGACGTGACGCCAAGGTGGCCCGCGAGGTTCTGGATCGCGAACGGCAGCGACGCAAGCGAGGCGAGCGCGACGATGCGCACGACCCACAGCGCGATCGCGTTGGTTGGCGACGCGCCCAGCACGTGCGCCAGGGCGGCGAGCATCACCCAGAGGAAGTTGGTGTAGCCCTCCAGCGGCTCGCCCGGGTTGAAGACGAGGCCGCGGCCGGCCGTGAGGTTGTAGGCATAGCGAAAGGAGATGTAAGCGTCGTCTTTGACGTAGCCGCGGAACAGCGTCGCGACGGCAACGGCGAGGACCGCGACGGCGGCGGCATATCCGTACCGCGACCAGACTGCACGCGCTGGGTTGTTTTCTGCTGCGTCTTGCGCCGATGGACCCTGCACGTTCGGCGTCGCCTCCGGCTCACTGCGGCCGCTCTGACGAGCGTACGACGCCGCGCGAGACCCTGTCAAGCTGCGTAGTTCCTGTGATTTCAGCGTGTTGTCTTGGGTTGATGCCGTTCAGTCCGCCGCGGCGATCGCCGCTTGCGCCCGCTGCCAACTCGGCATACCGTGTATTTGTGAAGCTTTCGCCGCCGACAACCCGCGTCCGCCTCCTGACCGCCGCGCTCGCGTTGCCGCTTCTCATGCAGTTGCTTGGCTTGAATGTGCTGTGTTTCTGCGGCTATTGCCCCGCCAGCCACATCCTGATCCCCGTGGCTGCGGCGCCGGAACCGGAGACGCACGCCTGCTGCCATCACGCCGCCGCTGAGCCTGCCGTCGACGCAGCCGTGCCAACCGTCGCAGGGCAATCCTGCTGCGGCGATGACCACGTTTGGCGCCCCGCGACTGCGCTGACGCCCGACAACCATGCTCCGCTGCTGCATAATGCGCCGCTCGTGTGGGCGATCCAGCCGCCGGTCGCGCCGCGCGTCAGGGCCTCTTCGCTGCCGTCGTCCCGGCGCTTCGTGGCCCGCGGTCCGCCGCCGGTGCCAATCTACCTCCGCCACCTTTCCCTGCAAATCTAGGCGTCTCCGCAGCGCTGGCCTTTGCGCCAGTGCGTCGCGTCGCGGCTTGCGCGCGTGCATGGGCACGTGTCGTGGGGCGCGACTTCGCATTTGCCGGAGCGTGTCATGTCTTCACAACAACAACAGGGAATGCCGCCGCCGTCGCGGGCTGAGCGGTTCATGGCGGGGCTGCGCTGGGTGATGGTTGTCGCCGTTGGGCTGGTGGCGCTCTGGGCTTGGTGGCCGCGGATTGTGCACAGCAAGGAAGCCGCCCACGCCCACGCCGCGGGGCACACGTATGTGTGTCCGATGCACCCGCAGATCGTCTCCGACCAGCCGGGCACATGCCCGATCTGCCACATGGATCTCGTGCCGTTTGACCGCAAAAGCGCGGACGAGGAGGCACCGGCGGATACGCCCAAAGGCACGCAGCCGCTGCAACTGACGCTGGACCGCGTGCAGGCGATCGGCGTGCGGACAGCCGTGGCGCTGAGCCAGCACGTGTCGCCGACTGTGCTTGTCACGGGGCTCGTGCAGGCCGCAGAGAACGGGCGATCGGAGGTGCACGTGCGCGCGCCGTCGTTCGTGGAAAAGGTGCTGGTGCAGGAAACCGGCGTGTTTGTGCACAAGGGTGAGGCGCTGGCGCTGATCTTCAGCCCGGAAATCATCGCGGTGCAGGGTGAAGTGCTGGCGGCGGGGCAGTGGTCGGACAAATCGGCGCGCGCGGCGGTGCGGCAGCGG
>CAINLT010000039.1 GCA_903850505.1 uncultured Myxococcales bacterium
CAGACGATCGATCAACTCGGGATCTGCCTTGAGGATCGCCATCATACGGCGATTGCGGGCAATGCCTTCGTGAAACCACGGGAACTTGCGTACCTCGGCTGCGTTGGTGAACGTGTCAACGACATCGTTGACAACGTCATCCGTCACTTCGCCTAGGTCTAGCTCAAAGTCCAATGTTACACGGTACTTACGCTTGATCGTCGCCATCGGGGTTCGCCTCGGTCGTAGTTGCCTGACCGGGGGCGAAGTTCAGCACAGGCACGGCAGATCGTCCAGCAAGGACGGCGGGCGGGGCAGGATCACTGCGGAACACCGCAAGTGTTCCCATCTTGACGCTTCTCGTGGTAATCCTGGTGGTAGTCCTCCGCGGGCCAGAACGGCTTGGCCGTCTCCACCGCCGTCACGATCGACCGCCCCGCGAAACGCGGCTGCTTGCTCAGTTCGCGCAGGAAACCCTCCGCCACGCGCTTCTGGTCGGCATCGGCGGCAAAAACCACGCTGCGGTACTGCGTGCCAACGTCCGGCCCCTGCTGGTTCAGCGTCGTCGGGTCAATCTTGGCGAACAGGACTTCCAGCAGGTGGCGGTAGCTCACGCGATCGGCGTCAAACTGCACTTCCACGGATTCCGCGTGGCCCGTGTCGCCCGAGCTCACCTCGTGATAGCCCGGCCGCGCCTTGCGCCCGCCCATGTAGCCTGACGTTGCCTCGATGACGCCCGGCGTGCGCTGCATGATGTCCTCCACGCCCCAGAAGCAGCCGCCGGCGAAATACGCCTTCTGCAGGTTCACCGGCTGCGATTGCGGCGGCAGCGGCTGGCCATCCGGGACGAAGATGAGCGCCGCGGAATTGAGGCAATAGCGCTTGCCCGTCGGCCGCGGACCGTCGTCAAAAACGTGGCCCAGATGGCCACCGGACCGCGCATCCAGGATCTCCACGCGCTCCATGCCGCCGGAATTGTCGACGCGTTCGATCACGTGCTCCGGGTCAAAAGGCGCGAAGAAGCTCGGCCAGCCGGTGCCGGATTCAAACTTGGTGTTGGAGCGAAAGAGCGGCAGGCCGCCCAGCGCGGAGATGTAGATGCCGGATTTCTTGTTCTCCAACTGGCCGCCGCAAAAGGGCGGCTCGGTGCCGGCTTTGAGGAGGACGTTGCGCTGTTCCGTCGTCAGATTGCGCGCGAGCTTGGCGACTTCCCCAGCGGAAAGCGGCGTGACGTCGTAGCCTGATGCGCTGATTTTGCGGTGCACGTAGGGGCTCTGCGGTCCGCCCTGGCGCGATGAATCGGGAGACGCCGCAGCCGCCGACGGCGTTTGCTGACACGCCGCAACAAGAACCATCAGACACAGGGCCATTTGGCGCACGGGCATCAGAACCTCCAACGGCGAATTCGGCCGGAACTGGCCATTGCGCCTTCGCAGTGTGTGAACGCTACTCCGCCTGACAAGCGCACACCGCGCAAGCTGACGAAATCGCAGCGTTCAAGCGACGTAAACATAAGCCGCTTCGGTGCAACTGCGAGGCCGCGGCGGTTATTCCTTGCGGAGCTGTAGCCGCCCTGCCCGCACGAGGCGCTGCAACGTCCGCTGCAGGATCGGCCGCTCGCGCGCGGTGAAGCCGATCTGCCACGGCGGCGGCCAAACGCGCGGCGTCTTGTTCATGATCGACGCCGCTTCCTTGCTGTGCGCCAACCCCAGCACGTGGCCAAGCTCGTGCGCGAGCACCCAGCGCATGCCGGTCTGCGACTCGATCACCCAGAACGCATCGCCGTCGCGCCATGTCACGCCCTTGCGGATCGCCGCCGGGTCCTCCGCATCCGCAAGATGCCGCACCACGAACCAGCGCAGCGGCGTTTGCCGCCCCAATTGCCCCAAGCGATTGCGCTGCGCCACGGTGTCAATTTGGCCAAGCTCGCCGGGCAGCAGGTGAATCGCGGCGACCTGGACGCCCGTCTGGATGACCGCGAGCCGATCGTTGGCGACCTCAAGCTGCGTCGTCAGCCAGTCAGCGTCAGCAAAATCCGACGGCAGCCAAAGATCGAGCGCGAGACACGTGCGCGCCTGGCACCGCGGGAGCGCGGCGGGATCCAGCGCGTGCAGCCGCGCGGGCCAGAGGACGAGGAGCAGCAGGATTGCGCGCACGAGCTTCATCGGCAGGAGCGTACGCCAAAGCGCGCGGACGGGACACTGACGCGGCGATCAGTGCAGGTGGACCGTCACCGTCGCGCCATCGGCCAAGTCCACAAGCCGGACGTCGTTGCGGTGGTGAACGTCGACGACCTGATGGACCGGGATGCTGCGCGTCGGCACCGCGTCGTTCCAACTGGCCTCCAGCCATTCAAATGGCGCGGCGACGAGGTAGCGGCCAGCCGGGCGATCGTTGAAGGCGAAATGGCCCTGCGGATCGACGTCCGCGCGCCAGAAGACAAGCTCGTGTTCATCCGGCAGGAAGAAGACGTCGTTGTCATTGAGCGCGTCCAGAAATTCGACGTTGTACGGCGTCGCGGGAAACAGCCACACGCGGGCGCCAATCGGCAGGTGTGGCTCACCGCGCACGGTCTCCATGATGGCGTCGCCCTCAATCGTGCCGGTCCCGGCGAGTCGGTAGGGCGCGACGTCGACTTCGCTGAAGATTTCCCGCCGCGTGGCGCCGCTGCACGCTCCGAGGGCGACAAGAGCGACGAGGAGCAGCAGGCGAGTGCAAGCGCGATTCATGAGCGGCAGCCTACACCAGACCGCCAAGAGGTGACACTGGCGCGGCGCGTGGTAAAGTCCGCCCGCCCGCGCGACGGGCCCCTTCTGCCTTCTTGCGAGTTCGCCATGACCGACCAGCACATCCAGTTCACCACGCTTGCCGACGGCCGTCCGGCCGTCCGCTTCACCGGCCGCTTCCTGTTCCTCTATGAGGACATCGAGCTGATTCGCCGGCAGTTGGCGGGCGAGAACGTGCCGTGGGATCCGACCCTGCCGCTCATCGACAACATCTCGACGGACGAAATCACGCCGGCGTGGGTCTGCTTCTACTTTGACGAGACGCTGGGCGACTACAGCCTCGTCGGCCTGCGCGGCGGCGCCATTGAGCGCAACAGCATCAAGAACGGCGACTTCGCGGTCATCGTCAGCGGCAAATCCAAGGGCTGCGGATCGTCGCGCGAGACCGCGCCGTTCTCCGAACAGGCCGCGGGCGTGCGCCTCGTCATCGCCCAGACGATTGAGAAGATCTACGGCCAGAACAGCCAGAACATCGGCCTGCTGACGTCCAACGACTTTGGCCTCATCCACCGCATCCAGGCGGGCGAGGCGATTGCGCTGGAAGAATTCGTCACCGGCCTGGATCCCGTGGCCAGCGAAATCGTCAAGCGCGGCGGGCTTTTTGCCTACAACACCGCGCGCCTGAAGGGTGAAATCGCGACGCCGCCCGTGACGACCGCGCCGCGGCCCATGACGCTCGTCGAGAAGATCATCGCGCGCAAGACGATCGTGGACGCCAAGACGGCCAAGCTCGGCGTGCCCGCGGTCAAGCCCGGCGACGCGGTTTTTGTGCGGACGGATGTGCGCTTCAGCCACGATTATACGACGGCGATGGCGCAGGTCGCGTTCAAGCAGGGCGTCGGCGCAACGGCCAAGGTCACGGATGCCAAGAGCATTTTCGCGTTTCGCGATCACCTGACTTTCCTCTCGCAGGTCATGTCGGAGAAACACAAAGCGATGCGTCTGGACGAGCAAGCCGCGCTGCTGCCGTTGATCCAGCGGCAGTTTTGCGCCGAGCAAGGCATCCGGCTGTACGACGAAACCGCCGACGGTTCGGGCAGCGAAGCCATCTGCCACAACGCCGTGCTGGAAGACATCGCGATGCCCGGCGACATCGTCGTCGGCACCGACAGCCACACCTGCACCGCGGGCGCGCTCGGCACGTTCGCGTTCGGCGTCGGCAGCACGGACATGGCCAACACTTGGTACACAAAGGACATCCGCGTCTCCGTCCCCGAGAGCGTGCGGTTTCACGTCACCGGCACGCTGAAGTCCGGCATCGCCGCCAAGGACATCATGTTGCGGATCATGGCGACGCCGTTCATCAAGGACGGCAAGGCCATCGGCAAAGTGCTCGAGTTCTGCGGCCCGGGCGTGGAAGCGCTGTCCATGGACGAGCGCGCGACCTTGGCCAACATGGCGGTTGAAGCGGGCGCGACGACAGGCGTCATCGCCGCGGACGACACGGTCATCCAGTACCTGAAGCGCAGCCGCCCGGGCGTCGACACGTCAGGCGTGGAATTCCTGCGCAGCGACGCCGATGCTGCGTACCTGGCGAGCTTTGAAATCGACCTCGATCACCTGGACCTCATGGTCGCGACACCGGGCGATCCGCGCAACGGCGTGCCGCTCAAGGATTTGGGCGAGCGCGTGGCGATCCAGGTCGCGTACGGCGGCTCGTGCACGGGCGGCAAGATGGCCGATATGGACATGTACGCGTCCGTGCTGCGTCACGCCGTAGACAAGGGCCTGCACGTCGCGGACGGCGTCGATTTGTACATCCAGTACGGCAGCCAGAAGATCAAGGAATACGCGATCACGCAAGGCTACCCGGCGATTTTTGCCAAGGCCGGCGCCAAGGTCATCGACCCGAGCTGCGGCGCGTGCATCAACGCCGGACCGGGCGTGTCGACGCGGCCCGATCAGGTCACGGTCAGCGCGATCAACCGCAACTTCCCCGGCCGTTCGGGCCCCGGCAAGGTCTACCTCGCCAGCCCATTGGTGGTAGCGGCTTCAGCGGTGAAGGGGTACATTGCTTCCCCGGATGACCTGTAACCGCTGCGTTTCGCCAAGTTGAAGGGGAGTTGCCCGTGAAAGTCGCGCATGTGCTGACCTTGGGTCTGACCTTCCTTGCCGCGCCTGCGCTTGCCGCCGGCCTGCCAGCGGCTGCAACAACGACGGCGGCCAAGGCGCCAACAGCGGCAGAATCCATTGACGCCGGCCTGGAAGCGTTGACGCGGGGCGACAACAGCGCGGCCGTTGCGGCGTTTCGCCTCGCCGTCCACGCCGATCCCGATGACCGCGCTGCGCGGCGGCTCCTGGCCGATTCCCTGCGCCGCGTTGACCGCTGCCAGGACGCGCTGACGCAGTACCAATTGCTGCAATCGTCGGGTGCCGATGACGACGCGCGCCGCGGTGAAGTGGGCTGTCTGCGCGCCCTGAACCAGAACGACACGGCGCTGCGGATTGTCCAGGACGTGGCGGCGCGGCATCCGGCAAAAGATGGCCAACGCGACGCGCTGGGCGAGTGGGCGGCGGCGGAGCTCGCGTCCTTGGCGCAGGTCGCGCCAGCCACGCGTGCGACGGCGGCAGTTCCGGTCAAGTCGCTCCCCAAGGCAGCCGACGACACACCGCAGCGCGCGGACTCCGACTCGCCTGAAGCCATGGACGCGCAAGGCGAAGCATTTTTTGCCGCGGGAAAGTACGGCGACGCGGCGGCGTGGTTTGGCCTGTCGTCAGAAGCGGCGCCAACGGCGGAGCGTTCCTGGCGGCTGGCAATGGCGCGCTTGGGTGCAGGCGACCTGCTGGCGGCGCTCGTGGCGGTGGATCAGACGCTGGCGCGCGATCCCAAGCACGCGGGCGCGCTCAAGACCCGGCCGATGCTGGCGGAGTGGGTGCGCAATCGCGGCAAGAGTGGAACGGCCGTGCCGATGATACCGGCGGGCCGCTCGATCCGCATGGCCGTGCTGCAGGCGCTGGTGGACGGCGACGACGTGCTGGCGCGGCAGCTGCTGCCGCTTTGGCGTTCCGGTCCTGAGAAAGGCATCGTCGCCGAACTGGTGCAAGCCGAGCTATGGCTGCGCGACAACCGCCTCACGGACGCCGACAAGGTGCTCCGCGCGATCCTGGCGAGGAAGCCGGGCCATCCGGGCGCGCTCAAGGCATTGGCGGAGGTCGTCATCTTGCGCGGCGAGTTCATGCAGGCGCGCGCCATGCTCAACCTGCCCGTCCTGCGCAAGACGCCGGGCGAGGATCCCAACGCGGACCTCTACCGCTTTATGCTGCGGCGCCGCGGCGAGTGGCAGCAGCAGATCCGCATGGCCGTGGACCCGGGCGTGAAGCCGCTGCCAGCGCTGAGCCAGCAGTTGGCGGAGATGGAACCGCCGCCGCCGCCGCCCGAGGAGCCCGTCGCGCCGCCGCCGCCGCCGCCGCCCGAGCCGGCCAAGGCCAAGCACGCGGGCAAGAAGCTGGATCGGACCATCCATCGACCGGCGGTGCCCAAGGCGCTGATGACGCGGGTGCACAAGCCGGCGCCGGCCAAGCACGCCAAGAAATCAAAGAAATCAGGAAAGTAAGCGCGCATGACCGCCCAACACACGCCAGCCCACGGCACGCTGCGCGGCGCGGCGGTGTTGCCGCAGCCCGATGGTGCGGTCGAATTCCTGCCGCACGCCGAAATCGCGTGGCGCGACGGCCGGTTTACTGAAATCCGCGCTTTGCCGACGCCGCGAGCGATGGACGCGCCGCTGCTGCTGCCGGGTTTTGTCGATCTGCACTGCCACTGGCCGCAATCGCACGTGCGGGGGCAGTTTTCCGGGCAACTGCTGCCGTGGCTGCGGGAGTCGATTTGGCCGGCTGAAGCGGCGTTTCGCGATCTCGCGCTGGCGCGGCAGCGTGCGGACGCCTTCCTCGCAGACGTGACACGCGCGGGCACGTGCGCGGGGCTCTTCTTTGGCGCGCCGTTTGCGGAAGCGACCGCGGTCTTTCTGGACGCGACGCCGGACGGCTTTTTTGAGGGTCCGGCCATCATGAGCCAGAACGCGCCGGAGTTGCTGCTGCGGCCGGCGGAGGCAACACTCGACCTGCTGCGGGCGCTGCAAAATCCGCGCGTGGCGATTGCGCCGCGCTTCGCCCCGAACGTCGACGTCGCGGGGCTGGCTGCTTGCGGGGAGGCGGCCCAGGCGACCGGATGGCCGGTGCAGAGCCATCTGGCGGAGAACGTCGACGAGCTGACTTGGGTGCACGCGCTGTTCCCGGATGCGCGCGACTACACGGACGTCTACGACCGCGCCGGGCTGCTGGGGCCGCGCACGGTGATGGCGCACGGGATTCACCTGTCCGACCGGGAACTTGCTCGGCTAGCGGCGACGCAGACGCTGATTGCCCATTGCCCGACGAGCAACGAGGCGCTTGGTTCGGGGCGCATGCCGCTGGCGCGACTGCAGCGCGCGGAGGTGCCGTGGGTGCTGGCGACGGACGTGGGCGCGGGGCCGAGCCTCAGCCAACTGCACGTGATGCAGCGCTTCCTGGCGACGCACGCGGGTCACGCGGATGCGCGCGCGACCGAGGCGCTGGCGCGGGCGACGGCGATTCCGGGCGCGTGGTTGGCGCAGTTTGACCCGATGCTCGCCGGGCTGGGCACGCTGGCTGTTGGTGCGCCCGCGCACCTGGTGGCGCTGCCGCTGCGACCGGGCGGCCACGATGCGCCTGAAGCGCTGTTGCTGGCGATCCTGGCGCGCGCCGCCGATGCCTTTGAGCGCCTGCCGCTGGGCGTCGTGCGCTGGGGAATGACGGTCGTCTGACGGCCAAGGACGCGCGGACAAGACGCACGCGTCCTTGGCGCCGGGCAGCTACTTCGTCGCGCCGCAGAATTTGTTGATGCCATCGACAATTCCGTCCTCGGGCGCGGTCGCTTTCTTGATTTCAGCTTCCGCCGTCGCCGCATCCGTCTGCGCCTTGGCCACGTCTGCCTGCGCCGCTTCCGGATTGGTCTCCGCCGCCTTTTGCGCCGCGGCAATCTTCTGCGTCACGGCGACCATGTCCTTGAACGCCTTGGACGATCCGGCGCACATCGTCTGGTAGTCCTCTGCGAATTTCTTGAGTTCCGGGGTCTCCACGGCCAGCTTCTTGACCTCGGATGCGCCCGCTTCCACTTCAGCTGACATCGCGGTGAACGCCTTGGCGGCGACCTCCAGCGAGGCATCGGCAGGCATGTCGTCAGACAGCTTGCGGACCTTGGTCGTGTGCGGGTTGATTGCTTCGATCAAGGACTTGCACTCGGCCTGCTTCTTGGCCTCCGCGCAACCGGTGAAGGCAAGGGAAGCGGCGACGAGCGCGCAAGTGAAAGTAGTGAGCTTCATGGGGACTCCGGCGCTCCATCGCGCGACGTAAGGGACAACGACGCCTTGCCTTTGCAGGACGGCGTGCGATCAGAGACCACCGGCCAAGGGAGGTCAATCGCCCAGCGGCGGCATTTGTCACGGAAACGCAACGCGGGAGCGCCATCGACGCCGGCAAATCTGCCGCGCCGGATTGACACCTCGCCCCAAGATCGAGTCTCCTACGCGCGCCGAAGTGGCATACAAACGCGCCACAGGGAGATTCACGTCATGGCCCTCACCCCCCGCGTCAAGAAGATCCTCTCCTGGTACCAGAGTGACAACCCCGGCACGCGCGCCAACCTGGTGCGGATGCTCAACCACGGCAAGCTGAAAGGCACCGGAAAGATGGTGATTCTGCCGGTGGATCAGGGTTTTGAGCACGGCCCCGCGCGCTCGTTTGCGCCCAACCCGCCGGGCTACGACCCGATGTACCACTTTGAGCTCGCGCTCAAGGCCGGCTGCAACGCCTACGCCGCGCCGCTGGGCTTCATTGAAGCGGGCGCTGCGGAATACGCCGGGCAGATTCCGCTGATTCTCAAGCTGAACAACTCGGACAGCGTCGGCGGACCGTCGGATCCTTGCTCCGCCATCACGGGCTCGGTCAATGAGGCGCTGCGCCTCGGCTGCGCGGCGATCGGCTACACGATCTACCCCGGCTCCAACAACCGCAACACGATGTATCAGGACCTCCGCGAGCTGACGGAAGAAGCCAAGGCCAAGGGCCTCGTCGTCGTCACGTGGTCGTATCCGCGCGGCGGCAATCTCTCCAAGGCTGGCGAGACCGGCATCGACATCGCCGCGTACGCCGCGCAGATCGCCGCGCAGCTCGGTTCGCACATCATCAAGGTGAAGCCGCCGACGGCGCACATCGAGCAGGATGCGGCGCGCAAGGTCTACGAGAAGTACAACATCCCCATCGCCACGCTCAGCGACCGCGTGCGGCACGTGGTGCAATCGGCGTTCGGCGGCCGGCGCATCGTCATCTTCTCGGGCGGCGAGGCCAAGGGCACGGAAGCGGTCCTGGAAGAAATCCGCGGCATCGCAGCCGGCGGCGCGTTTGGCTCGATCATGGGCCGCAACGCGTTCCAGCGCCCGGAAGCGGAAGCCGTGGAGCTGCTCCAGCAGGTCATGGCGATCTACCGCGACGCGCCGTAAAGCCAGCCGATGCCGAAAATCCAAGGCTCCGCGGCGATCCTGCTGGCCGCCCTGCTCTGGTCTTCCGGCGGCTTGTTCATCAAATGGATTCCGCTGCCGACGTTGGCGGTAGCCGGTGGTCGCGCGACGGTCACAGCGCTGTTCTACCTGCTCGTGCTGCGACCCAACCTGCGTCTGGCGCGCGTGTCCACGGCGCTCGCGTACGCGGGCATGATCCTGACGTTTGTCGCAGCCAACAAACAGACAACCGCGGCGAGCGCGGTGCTGCTCCAGTATACGGGGACGGCCTGGGTGCTCATCGCCGGCTACCGGTTGTTTGGCGAGCGCGTCACGAAGATCGACGTGTTCGCGGTCCTCGGCTGCCTGGGTGGCATGGCGCTCTGCCTCCTGGACGACACGGCGGGAATCACCTGGCAAGGCAACGCGCTGGGCGCCATCTCCGGCGTGTTCTTTGCGATTGCCGTGCTGCTGATGCGCCGGGACGCGCAGGCCGGCAGTGCGTCCGCGCAGGCGTCCATCACGCTGGGCAACCTGCTCGCCGCGGTGTTCGGGCTGAGCCTCGCGGGCGGCGACCTGATCCACGGCCTGACGCTGCAATCTGGTGGCGGGCTGCTGTGGCTGGGCTTGATGCAGATGGGCGCTGCCTACTTGCTGTTTCTGCGCGGGCTTCGCACGGTGACGGCGTCCACGGCGAGCCTGCTGTCCCTGCTGGAACCCGCGGTCAGCCCAATCTGGGTGTGGCTCGGCACTGGCGAGCGACCGGGGCTGGCGACGATGGCCGGCGGCGCACTGATGCTGGGTTCGCTCGCGGCGCGCGCCGCGCTGCAGCGCTAGCGGCGCAGCAACTGGAGCACGCACGCTATCACTTCATCGCCTTGCGAAAGTAGAGGATGAACGTGTCCAACTGGATGTCACCTTCCTTGCTGGGCAAGAGGCCAAAGAGGCACGTTCCCTTCACGCACATCGACATCACCTCGGACAGCTGCAGTTCATACCCGCGCGCCGCCCACTCGCGCACCTTGAGTTCGACTTGCGCGGCAATCTTCTCACCGGCAGTTCCGTCCAGGACCGAGCGTTCCGTGACTTCTGCACGGACCGAATCCACCCGGTAGTCGTACGTCATGACACCCTCCCGTCGCGGTTCAATCCGCGCACGCCAAAGCGACGAAGCAGGCAACCGCCGCGGGTTCTGCCGCAGGAGCCGATTGGTTGCGCTATTCGAAGCCAGTTCAAAAAGAATGGGCGTCCCGTGAGGAAGAGTCAAGACCTCCCACTCACGCGATTTTAGCGAAATGTCCGGAGATCGGAGGCAAACGGTTGCGCGTCATGGCGAATTTGGCCTATCGCGCGAACGTCCGTTCGTTTCGTGACATCTATCAACACCACGCAATCCCGCTGCTTTGCCCGACGCGGTTTGGCCCATTTATCTGGCCACCGGCGCCGCGGAACAGCGGCGAGTGCTCACGGGGGCGTGCGCGCCGTTTCCGTCTGGAGAGACGCAACCCGCCGGCCTTCATGTGCAACCACGTCCGACGTCTGGTTCAGCTTTTTGGCTTTGCCCAACGGCATGACCAGGACTGCCAGCCCCATGATGATGATGCCCGGCGCGAAGAAGAGCATGCTCATGCCCCACTCTTGCAGATAATTCCAGTTCATGACGCCCTCCACTCATAGGCTTCGCCACCGCAGCGAAGCGGCCGCCCCACTCGGCGGTATTGTGCTTGGAAACGCCCCCCCGGGCGTCCCCTCCCCTATAGCCTGAAACGCCTCACGAAGAGGCCGACTTTCAGGCCCCGGCGTGCGCCCCGTGCGCATCGCTGCTCTGCGCGCTGGCGTCTGCTCCAGGTCCCGTGGACTTGTATTGGAGCTGGCCAAGCGCGACTGGAATAGCAATCTTGATCATCAGCGTGAAGGCGAGGAAGCCGAGGCCGAAGATGCCCGCGGCGACCTGCACTTCATGCGCGGTCGGTTGGTACGGATAGATCTCGCCCAGCGTGTCCGGCGTGAGACCGGGGATCACGAGGCCGATGCCTTTCTCAATGTAGACGCCGATGTACAGCAGGACGCACCCGACGTTCATCGTGAAGAAGTTCTTGCGCGTCGTCGGGACGACGAACAGCACGAACGCAATCACCGTCGAAATGACGCTCGTCCAAGCGTAGATGGCGAGGCCACCGCTCTCACCCAAGCCAAAGTACAGGTACTGCGTGTGGACGAGGTGATGCGTATCGCTGTAGTACTCCTTGAAGACTTCCGCGACGAGGAAGAAGAGGTTGAGCGCGATGGCGTAGGCCATGAGCTCGGCGATCTTCCAGATGGCTTCGTTCTTGATCTGCAGGCCCGCGGTCTTACGTAGGATTTGCAGCAGGACCAGGATGATGGCGGGACCGGAGCAGAACGCCGAGGCGAGGAAGCGCGGCGCGAGGATCGAGGCATTCCAGAACGGACGGCCGGCGAGGCCGCTGTAGAGGAACGCAGTGACGGTGTGGATGCTGACGGCCGCGGGAATCGACAGGAGCACCAACGGGACGACGAAGTTGTTGTTGGGCTTGCGACCGTGGAAGGACGAGTACAGCAGGTACGAGACGATCGTGAGGTTGAGGATGAGGTACAGGTTCAGGACCATCACGTCCCAGGACAGCAGCGACCGCGGGAAGTTCGGCGAACCGAAGAAGGGAAACAGGTGCAGGAAGCGGTCGGGCCGACCGACGTCGACGCTCACGAATCCGAGGCACATGATGATGGCGGCAATGGCCAGAAGCTCGCCGATGATGGCGATCTCATAGATTGGCCCCCAGTGGTAGATGTACGCCGGGATGACGAGCACGACCGCGGCGGCAGCGACGCCGACCAGGAACGTGAAGTTGCCGATGTAGAAGCCCCACATGACCTGATCGCGCATCCCGGTGAGGATCAGGCCTTCCTGGTACTGGTGCGCGTAGCCCCAGCCGCCGAACGCGATGAGACAGCACAGGAATGCGATCCAGATGAAGTAAGTGCGCGAACCGTGCGTCACGTGGCGGATGGCACCGGCGATGAATTGCAGAAGCTGGTGAAACATGAGCGACCTCCGGTGCGGTCAAATACCAAAGAAGTAGAAGAACTTGGGCTGCGTATTCAGGTCCTCTTTGAGGATGAACACGCGCTTGGACTCGAGCACAGCGCGGATCTCGCTCTTCGGGTCCAGCATGTTGCCGAACTTGCGGGCGCCGACCGGGCAGATTTCCACGCACGCCGGATACCGGCCCGCGCGCGTCCGCTGGATGCAGAACGTGCACTTCTCCACGACGCCCTTGGGCCGCGGCCGATTGCCGAGGATGTGGGTGTTCGTGTTGACCTGATCCGCCGGGAGATTCGGCTCGGCCCAGTTGAAGCGGCGCGCGCCGTACGGGCACGCGACCATGCAGTAGCGGCAGCCGATGCACCATTCGTAGTCGATGACCACGATGCCGTCCGGCTCTTTCCACGTCGCCTGCACCGGGCAAACCTTGACGCACGGAGGGTTTTCGCACTGCTGGCACTGCACCGGCATGTAGAAGTGACCTTCGCGCGGCACTTCTTCCGGATTGTAGTAGGCATTGGAATCGGTCAGATCGATGCCCTTCTCTTTCTCCATCTCCAGGACCTTGATCCACTGGATGGGGTTGTTGTGCGGACCCTCAGGCGTCGGGCGCGACTGGTTGTTTTCCTTGACGCAGGCGTGCACGCAGCGGCGGCAGCCAATGCAGCGCGACAGATCCAACGCGTAGCCGAACTTGACGCCTTCCGCGGCCGGAGTGGCGCGCACATCCACGTCTTTCTTGAACTTCTTCTTGTAGTCGGCCTCCATGCGCTTGATCAGCGCCTGGAGTTCCGGCTGGGACAGCTCGCGCAGCCGCTTCTGGGTGAACTTTTCCAGTTCCTCCGTGCTGCAGGCCGCCGCCGTCGCCGCACCCGCGACAATCGCGCTGTGCTTCATGAAGTTGCGCCGACTCATCGACAGCTTCTGTTCCGGCGTCTCCGCAACTTCGCCTGATGGCGCGTCGCTGGAGTCAATTTCAGTGTTCTCGGTCAACATCACGTCCTCCGTGCATTCCATCGTTTCAGCGAATTGACTGCGGCCGCACCGGCGGCGCTTCAGGCTTGAGCGGCTTGAAGTGCGGCGAGTGCGGGTTGTGGCAGTGCACGCACAACAGGTACTGCTTTTCGCCGTTCCACATCCCGGTGCGCTTGCCGTGAATGCCGCTCTTCCAATCGCGGTATTGCGTGCCGTGGCACTGGCCGCACAGGCGGTACGATTCATCGAACGTGATCGTCACGCCGCTCGCGAGGTGCAGGGCGTCGCGGTTCTCCGCGTCATGGCAGTCCAGGCACCAGCGATTGGCTTCATCGTGATGGAGCTTGATGTTGGTGTGCTCGTCCTTGAGCTCGCGGCGCGTCCGGTTGGGCGGCTGACTCTCGTTGTGACAGTCGCTGCACGGCCAGTATTCCTTGGACAGCGGCGGCTTGGGCACCGGGAAGCCCTTGGTTTCCTCCTTCTGCCCGTGAATCGGATCCGGCGGCAGCCCCAGCTGCGCGGGCGGCAGATTCACCGGACCGCTGTGCACCGGATCGGGCAGGTCGATGGCCGCCTTCCCCGCCGGCGCGGACTGACAACTACCCACAAGCGCTATCGCCAGGGGCGTCATCAGCAACGCGCGGAGGAGCGGATCAAACCGCAGGGAGAAAAATTTCTTTGGCGACTCAGCGGCGGCCATGGCAATCCTCGGGCCCTCAATGTGCGGGCTGCCCAAGTACCAAAGCATCAATCGTGCCAAGTTGCAGAAAATCCATCAGATACGTTTACGATCAATGCGTTATCACACATTCCCGACCACTTGCGACTGGCCTGTCAACCTGACAGTTTGGCATGACAGATTGTCCTGGATTCGGCGCTTCAGCGTGATTTCAATAGGTTGGATCGCATGACACGCTGACGCGCGTGGCAGTCAGCTTTCCGTGTCCAAACCGTAGTCGCTGAGCTTGCGATACAAGGTGCGCTCGCTGATGCCCAGGACGCTCGCGGCCTGATGACGGTTGCCCGCAACTGCCTGCAGCACTGAGATAATGTGCTCGCGCTCCAGGGAATCCAGCGTCCGCATCACGGTCGACTCCGTCCGCTTTGGACCGCGCATGTGCCGCGGCAGGTCGTCGACCTCAATCAGCTCTCCCGTCGCCAGCACCGCCGCCGCTTCCACAGCGTGCAGCAACTCCCGCACGTTGCCCGGCCACTGCCACGCCTGCAGCCGCGCGAGCGCCTCGGGCGAAAAGCGCCGCGTCAGACCGTAGCGCGCGTCAATCCGCGCCAGGAAGTGCCGCGCCAGCGTCGGAATGTCGTCCACGCGGTCGCGCAGCGGCGGCATCTCCACGTGCAGCGTGCCGAGCCGGTAGAACAGATCGCTGCGGAATTGGCCGCGGGCAATCATCTCTTCCAGGTTGCGGTTCGTCGCCGCAACCAGCCGCGCGTCCACGTGAATCTCCCGCGTGCCGCCCACGTGGCGAAAGCAGCCGGTCTCCAGCACGCGCAGGAGCTTCTGCTGCAGACCGAGGCTCAAGTCACCGATTTCATCCAGGAACATCGTGCCGCCGTCGGCGACTTCAAACAGCCCGTGCTTGCGCTCCGTCGCGCCGGTGTAGGCGCCCTTCTCGTGGCCAAAAAGCTCACTGTGCAGCAAGTCGTCATGCAGCGTCGTACAGTCCACCACCACGAACGGCTGATTGTGCCGCGGGCTGCCTTCATGCACGCGCCGCGCCACCACTTCCTTGCCCACGCCGGTCTCGCCCAGAATCAGCACGCTGGCTTCGCTCGCCGCCACGCGGTCAATCAGCGCGCGCACCTGGGCAAACGGCGCGCTGGATCCGATGAAGACGCTCGTGGACGGCGGCGGCTGCAGACCGGCGCGCAGGATCGCGTTGCGCTCCACCAGCCGGCGCCGCTCCAGCGCCTTGTCGATGACGACCCGCAGCTCCTTGATCGAGCACGGCTTCGCCACGTAGTCGTACGCACCCGCGCGCATCGCCGCGATCGCCGTGTCAATGGTCCCGTGCCCAGTCAGCACGATCGCCTCGGTCTGCGGACTCGTGCTGCGGAGCCGCTTGAGCACATCCATCCCGTCGCCATCGCCGAGGTGCAGATCCAGGACCGCCGCGTCAAAACTGTCCTCCGTCGCCAGCACGCGGAACGCATCTTCGCGGCCAGTCGCCGTTGTGACGCGGAAGCCTTCATGCTGCATCTCATCGGCGAGCAGCGAGCGGTAGACGTCGTCGTCATCGACGAGCAGCAGATGCGATTTCATACGCTGTTTCCTGAAGTGGCGGCGCTGCGTTCAACGGTGGTGCGCACCGGAAAGCTGACGCCAAAGGTGGTGCCCTCGCCCACGCGCGAGCGGACGATACGCAAGTCACCGCCCCATCCGCGCGCCAGGTTGAGCGACACAAAAAGCCCAAGGCCGCTGCCGCGTTGGCGGCGGCTGAAGAACGGCTCAAAGACGCGCGTCGCGTCCTGAGGCGAGATACCGGAGCCAGCGTCGATGACGTGCGCCTCCAGCGTCTCTGGCGTGGTCGCGTCCCCGGGCACGCGCACAAACGCGACGTGCACCCGCGTGCCCGCCTCGCTCGCTTCCGTCGCATTGATCAGCAAATTCAGCAGCACTTGCTGCACCGCGGACCCGTTCGCCAGCACCGGCGGCAGGTCCTCGGTCGGCGCCACCTCGATCGTCACGCCGCGGATCTGCGCCGTCGACCGCGCCAGCCGCGCCACGAGCTCCGCCGTCGCCCGCACATCGACGATCTCCCGCTCCGGTGTTTGGCCCCGCGCGAGATTCATGAACTGCCGCGTAATCGTCCCGCAGCGCCGCACTTCTGACGCCGCGAGCTCCGCGTAGCGCTGGACCCGCTGCGGATCCAGCGGCGTCGTCTCAGAAGTGCACTGCCGCTCGATCGCCTCCAGGCAGGTGCCAATCGAGCCCAGCGGCGTGTTCAGCTCGTGGGAAATGCCAGACGCCAGCATGCCGACCGACGCCAGCCGCTGGTATTCGGCCAACCGCGCCTCCGCGCTGCGCCGATCCGTGATGTCGCGCCACACTTCAACCACGCCGTCCAACGTGCCGTCCGGCGCGTAAACCGGGGACGCGCGCAGCTCCTCGTGGTGCGTCAGCCCCGCCTCGTCCACGCGCGTGCGCACGGCCGTCATCGTCTGCCCGGATTTCAGGCAATTCGCCCCCGGACAATCCGCCACATCGCAGCCGATGCCCGCCTGCCCTGCGACCTGCACGCAGTTGTGGCCAATCAGCGCCGGACCGGCATCGCCCATCCGGCGCTTGAACGCATCGTTGGCCACGACGACGTTGAAGCTGCGGTCCAGCACCACCATCCCGTCATCCACGGCGTTCATCGTCCGCTCCAGCTGCTTGCCCTGCGCCTCCACGCGCCGCAGCAGGTCCCGCCCGGAATCGACCATCGCGTTGAACGCGATTTGCAGCCGCGTCACCGCGTCATTGCCCTCCACCGGCACGCGCTGCGCCAGATCCCCTTCCGCAATCGCATTGGCCACCCGCTCAAACCGGTACAGCCGCTGCAGCAGAAAGCGCCGGAACGCCAAGCTGATCCCGCCAATCAGGATGAGGCCAAACATCGACGTGCCAATCGCCAGCCGCGACACGGACTTCTCAATGTGGGCGATTGTCGCGCCGACCGGCACGTCCACGATGAGGATGCCGTTGATCTTGTTCTCCGGCTTGTGGCACTCGTAACACGCCTCGCGGTTGGCGATGGGCTGCACGGACCGCAGCACCGTGCCGTCCGCCATCTCCAGCAGCGCCGACCGCTGGCGATCCGCCGCCGGATGGGC
>CAINLT010000040.1 GCA_903850505.1 uncultured Myxococcales bacterium
CGCGCTGCGCCGCCCACCCTTCGGCGGTTCGCGGGGTCCTTGTGTCCCGTTCGCCGCCCGGCTTGGTGAATGTGGGCTTCGGGTGGTTGCCGAGCGCGCGCCCGGTTCCACGAGAAGCACCGCGCCCGACACGCGCAGCAATTAGGTATTCGTGGATTGGCGACTTTTGCCGCGCGAGTTTTTGCGTTCCCGCGAAAATTTGCCAAATTCGCCTGCGGGTCCTCGTCGCGGCGGATGGCGGCATTTATCGACAATGCCCGATGCGTGGCCCATGATGCTGGCAGGCGAACACCTTCCCCGCCCAATCCAGGAGTTCACATGCCCAAAGGCGAACAGAAAGCGGCCAAGACGAACAAGCCCAAGCTCTCGACTGCGGAAAAGCAGAAGAAGAAGAAAGAGAAGGTTGCGGCCAAGAAGTCCTACGAGTAGCCCATCACCGAGCCGCCGCGCTCACGGCGTAAGGCGCCACAGCTTGACCGCCACCGGTTTGCCGGCGAATGCGTCCGTGTGCGCGTAGGGCGAGACGATCGCTTCCGCCACCGGCACCAGCCCCGGCGTATGCCGCAGTTCGGCGCATTGCCGCTTGAACCACTTGAGTTCTTGCGGATTGCGCTGCTTCAGCTCGGCTGTCTCCTCCAGCGCGCAAACCGCGCCTTCGTAGTACAGTCGGCACTTGCCCGGCGTCGCGCGCAGCTCCTCGGCGGTGTCCGTCAGGACAAATTGGCGGCCCGGCAGCGCTGCGACCAGCGGACAGCGCGGCAGGTCGAGGCAGCAATCGAGATCCAGAAAGAAGTTGCGGTGATGGCTCACGCCGATTTGCGCGACGGTGCAATCCGCCGGTTGCTGCTGGAGCTGCCCGCGCAGCCACGCGTACTCGTCCTGGAACGTGTACCGCAGCTGCCATGCCGGCCACGCCAGCAGCACGACGGCCACAAGTAGCATCGGCGTCACCCAGCGGCGCCGGACCAGCGGCGCCAGCGCCAGCGCGGCGAAGAGCGTAATCAGCGGCAACAGCGGCAGGTAGTAGCGCATCATGATGAAATCGTAGGGACTCCGGCCAATGCCCAGCGGAATTGTCAGGATTGTCGCAAGCGCGGTCAGCGTCAGCAGCGGCCGTTGCCGAAGGCCGACCAGCAGCCCGACGAGCGCCGCGGTACCGACAAGCGGGCCGATCCAGCCGGGTTGGCCAAAAATCAGCCGTCGCATCCCGGGCACGAACGCGCGGAGGGCGTCGAGGCGCTCGGCGAGGTGCGGCATCGGCGTGCCTTGTTCGACGACAGCGACCTGCACCAGCGGGAGCACGAACGCGATCGCCAGCAGCCAGACCGCGAGCCAGAGCAACGTTGCCATTGCGCGCCGCAACCACGTCGTCGGCTGTTCACAGCGATCGGCCAGCAGCGTCCAGCCGGCAATCGCGGCCAGCGGCGCGGCCGCATCCACGCGCGTCAGCGCCGTCAGAAGCGCCAGCGCGGCCGCGAGCAGCCCCAACGCGCCCATGGCCGTGCGCGCCCGCGCCCGCACAGCCGATTGCCACGTCGCCAGCGCCGCCAGCCACAGGAACGCCGCGAGCACGTGTTCAGACGCCGAGTTGGTCAGCCGCACATGCAGTGGCAGCACCGCCAGCAGCCCGGCCGCCAATACCGCCGTTCGCAGGTCAAACGCCCGTTGCCGCAGCACGACGAGCCACAGCGGCACAATCGCCGCTCCCAGCACCTGGTTGGCGCCAAACAGCGTGCCGTCGCCCCACGGCAGCACGCCACGCAACAGCCACTGCAGTGCGATGTGGCCCGACCCGTAACGGTCGACCTTGGGCGTCGCGCCCTGGCTCAGGACCGTCGTGTACCAGTTGCTCAGCGTCGGTGGCACGGCGAAGCGAATCAGCAGCGCCAACAGCAGCAGCGCCACACCCGCTTGCCACCAGCGCATTTCGTCGCGGCGCAGTTCGACCGGCAGCCGCAGCGCCCGCCGTCCGGCCAGCACCAGCCACGCCAACAGCCCCAGCAGCGCCGCCACTTCCAGCAGCGCGGTGACCTTCACCAGGTCGTATTCCGCGTCCAGCACCTGCGTCTTGCCGCGCGGCACGGGCTTGGTCGCTGCCGGAAACGCTGCGCTCTCGCTCGCCTGTTGCACCTGTCGCGCGGTCTGCGGGCACTGCGCAGCGAACGCCGCCAGATCCACCGGCGTGAGACGTCCGTCGTCGCCCGTCGCACACGCGCGCGGGGACCAATGCAGCGGCACCGCAACCTCGCCGCGCTTCCAGACCTCCGCGACCACGCCTTCCTGCACCGTTTGGTCGTCCAGCGCGCAATCACCCGGCGGCAGCGCCCGGAGCTGGTCATAGAGCTGCTGGCTCGCCTGCGGACTCACGACCCACGGACACGGCGCGGCATGACCGAGAACCGGCACCAGCAGGAGAAGCAGGACTAGTCGCCTGTGTCTCGCAAGTGATTGAAATAAATGTGAAAAACCATGAATCATCGACGCCAGTCTACAAGGCGGCGACGGGCGAGGCAAGCGCGCCACCATTTGCACAAAAAACCGCACTGCGTCAGTCTCCGCCGCCCGTTCAAGGTCGGGCAGGTGGCGCGGATGATGTGGCTGGGCGAAATCATGGCATTGGGGTGCGCGCTCACGTGGGCGATCGCCGTGCTGCTGTTTCGCGACATTGGGCCGATCGACGCGCGTGGCCTGAATCTGTTCAAGAATGCCGCGGCGGTCGTGTTGCTGGCGATCACGATGCTGGTCATGGGGCGGCACATCGACTGGAACCGCTCCGCGCTCGACTGGCTGCTCCTTTCCGGCAGCGCGGTCCTCGGCATCACGATCGGCGATTCGCTGTTCTTTGCCGGGCTGCAGCGCATCGGCGCCAACCTCGCGGCGATCACGGATTGCGTCTACGCGCCCATCGTCGTCGGACTCTCGGTGCTCGTGCTGCACGAGCCGGTGACGCATGGTCTGCTGCTGGGCGCGCCGCTTGTCGCGCTGGGACTCGTTGTCGTGACGTGGCACAAGCCGGGCGGCGTGCCGATCGACCGCCTGGGCGTTGCCTATGCGATCGGCGGCGTGCTGGCGACCGCGGTGGGCATCGTGATGGCCAAGCCGGTGCTGGAGAAATCCGATTTGATCGAAGCCACGACCGTTCGCCTCGCCGTGGCTGCCGTGACGCTGATCCCGATCCAGGCCTTGACGGGTCGCCTGCGCGCCTCGCTCGCGCTGTTCAAACCGCAACCGTTGTGGCGTAAGATGTTGCCAGCGGTGGTCGTGGGTCCTTACATATCTATGTTGCTGTGGCTGGGCGGGCTGAAATACGCGCCAGTCTCGCGCGCCGCGCTGCTGAACCAGATGGCGACAGTGTTCCTGCTGCTGCTGTCCCGGTTCGTCGGCGGGGAAACGGTGCCCAAGCGGCGGTGGGTCGGTGCGATGCTGGCCCTGTCGGGCGCGTTGTGCGTGCTCGTGGGCTGACACTGCGAACGAGGTCTGATGTCGCGGCCGTGGCTGGAACAGTCCTTTGAGATTCTCCTGAAAACCCGCGTCTTTGCGGTCCGCGCGCTGCGGCGCCAGAGTCCCCGCGACGGGACGCACCACGATTTTTGGGTCATCGACCCGCCGGACTGGGTCAACATTGTCGCGCTCACGGCGGACAACCAGCTCGTCCTCGTCGAGCAATGGCGGCACGGTTCGCGTTCAGTCACGCTGGAGATTCCCGGCGGCATGCTGGATCCGGGCGAAACGCCGGAGCAAGCCGCGCGCCGTGAACTGCTGGAGGAGACGGGCTACGCGTCAGACGATTGGCAGTGGCTGGGCGAGGTGTTGCCCAATCCCGCGATCCAGTCCAACCGCTGTGCGACGTGGCTCGCGCGCGATTGCCGCTTGGTTGCGGCCACGCATTTTGATACGACCGAGGAGTGCGTCCTGCGGCTTGAGCCCGCTGAGCGCGCCGCCGACCTGATGCGCACAGGCGTCATTGACCACGCGCTCGTCGTGGCGGCGCTGAACTTCGCTTTCCTGCGCGGCAGCCTGCCGCTGACCCCGGCGTCGCCCGCGCCCTGACCGGAGGTTCCCGTCACCATGCACGCCCCGGATGTCGGCAAGTTCGATGTGGATTGGCACGAGCGTGTGCGGTTGCGCAACGGGCAGCACATCACGCTGCGTTTGCTGCAGCCGGCGGACCGGGAGCTCTACCTGAGCGGATTCGCCAAGCTGTCGGCGGAGGCCAAGTACCACCGTTTTTTTGAGCCGAAGGACACGCTGACGCCGGCGGAAATCCACTACCTCGTCGATCTCGATCAGGTCCACCACTTCGCCATCGTCGCGACGCATGGCCACGACCCCGCGGAGGGCGTCGGGCTCGCGCGCTGTGTGGAGATTCCCGGCTCGCCCCACGTCGCGGAACCGGCGGTGACCGTGCTCGACGAGTGGCAGGGCTTGGGCGTTGGTCGGCTGCTGATGCGGCGGCTGGTGGAGGCGGCGCGCGCCCGTGGCGTGGAGCGCTTCCACGTCGATATTCTCGCCGGCAATTCGCCGATGCTCTCGCTGCTGGACGAAGTGGGCGTGGAACTGCTGCCTGCCCGCGAACATGGCGTTCTGACGATTGATTTGCCGCTTCCCGATGCGCTGTCCGTCGATCCGCGCGATGTTCGCGGTCAGGACTACAGGCGTCGCTCTGCGCTGGAACGCCTGCTCCGGCTGGCGGCCAAAGGCATCGTGCGCGTGCTCCCGCGATCGACCCGCGGAGAGCGTTGAATCGAGCTATCTATTTATCAACTGGACATAAATCAAATGAGCGACCAGCAGACGCCGCCCGGCAGCGTGCCGCGACCGGCCGATATCCAGGCCCGCATCGACACGGCGGTCCAGCAGCTGCCCGGCGACTACGCGCCACGGACCCGCCATGTGAATGGCGGCGAACTGCCGGGTGACCACGAGCACGCGCACCCGCTCGCGCCCGCGGGGAGCAGGCCGAACTATGCGAATCGCTTGCTGCTCGCGGCGAGTCCCTACCTGCGCCAGCACGCCCACAATCCCGTGGACTGGCGGCCGTGGGGGCAGGAGGCGCTGCGCGAGGCGAAGGCGCTGAACCGGCCAGTGTTCCTGTCGGTAGGCTACGCGACGTGCCATTGGTGCCACGTGATGGAGCACGAGAGCTTTGAAGATCTGGCGATTGCGGAGCGGATGAACAGCCTGTATGTGCCGGTCAAGGTCGATCGCGAGGAGCGTCCGGACGTGGACACGGTCTACATGGCGGCCGTGCAGGCGATGACGGGCCAGGGCGGATGGCCGATGAGCGTGTGGCTGTGGCCGATCTTCGCGGCCGATGGCGCGCTGGAAGGCCTGCCGTACTTTGCCGGCACGTATTTTCCGCCGCACGACGGCCATCGCGGGATGCGCCGCGGCTTCTTCAGCATCCTCGAGCAACTGTCAGACGTTTGCCAGCGCGACCTCCCGCGTGTGCTGGAGAGCGGCGAGCAGGTGGCGGAGGCGATTCGGCGGCACCTCGTGGGCGTGGCACCGGGCCTGCAGTTGCCCGAACTCCAGGCGGTGGATGCTGCGGTGTCTGAAGTCGCGCTCAGCTATGACGCGATTCACGGTGGCCGCAATTGGGCGCCAAAATTCCCGTCGTCCATGCCGATTCGGCTGCTGCTGCGGCATTGGCACCGCACGGGCGAGACGCGCAGCCGGGAGATGGCGCTGCACACGCTGCGGCGCATGGCGATGGGCGGGATCCGCGACCACGTGGGCGGCGGCTGGCATCGGTACAGCACGGACGGGCGCTGGTTCGCGCCGCACTTTGAGAAGATGCTGTACGATCAGGGGCTGATTGGGCTCGCGCTTGTGGACGCCGTGCGCGTGGCGCCAGAGCCGCTGTTGACGGATGCGCTGGCGGAGACGCTCGACGGGATGCTGCGGACGCTTCGCAACGCCGATGGCGCGTTCTGCGCCGCGACGGATGCAGACTCAGAGGGCGCAGAGGGTCGCTACTTCCTGTGGACGATTGAAGAGTTGCACGCGACGCTCGGCGATGACGACGGCGCCTGGGCGGCCGGAATTTGTGCGGCGACGGCGCGGGGCACGTTTGAGGGGAGCAACATCTTCCTGCTGGATCGCCTCCCGACGGCGGAAGAGTGGCCGCGGCTCAAGCGCGTGCGCGAGCGACTGCGCGCGACGCAGGTGACGCGCGAGGCGCCCCTGCGGGACGACAAGGTGCTGACAGCCTGGAACGGGCTGGCGATTTCCGCCCTGGCGCGCGGCTATCAAGCGCTGCCCGAGCCGCGGTGGCTGGATGCGGCGACGACGGCGATGACGTACTTGCTGACGCACCTCGTGCGCGATGGCCGCCTGTTGCGGGCGCGGCTGGGCGATGAGGCGACGATCCCCGCGTTCCTGGACGACCACGCTGCGCTGATTCAGGCGCTGTTGGACCTGTTCGAGGTCACGCACGACTTCCAGTGGCTCCGTCAGGCGCTGCATTGGCAGGAGGCGCAGGATCGGTTGTTCCTGTCGGACGATGGCCGCGGCTATCTCGCGACGGCGGCAGACGCGGAGACGGTCGTGGCGCGTGCGCGCCCGGAGCAGGACGGCGCGGAGCCATCGGGCAATTCAGTTGCGGCGCACAACCTCGTGCGGCTGGCGGGGCTGACCGGCCAGGCGCGGTGGCGGCAAGCGGCGGAGCTGCAGTTGCAGGCGTTTGAGCCGCTGCTGGCGAAGCGTCCAGGCGCGCTGGCTGAGCTCCTGCTGGCGGTGGAGGCGCACGCGGGCATGCGGCAAATCGTGCTTGTTGCGCCGACCGGGCAGGGGATGGCGGCGCTGCAGCCGTTCCTCGATGCGCTGCGTGCGACGTGGCAGCCCAACGCGGTCGTGCTGGCGATCGACGAGCGCGAGATCGCCGCACAGTTGGCCATCGCGCCGATCCTGGAGGGACGCGTTGCGGTCAACGGGCAGCCCACGGCCTATGTGTGCCGGGACGGCGCTTGTGACCTACCGACGACGGATCCGGGTATTTTTGCCCAGCAGCTCAGCGCCAAGCGGAACGTTCAGTAGCAGCTGCAGTTGCCGCCCGCGTCGGAGGCGCGCTAGCGACAGTCCGGATCGCGGCCGGCGGGACAGCCGGGGTCGCAAACGCCATCCTTGCTGCACGCGGTGGCCGCGACCTGACAGCCGGCATCGCAGCCGCAGGCGTCGGTCGTGCCGGGGACGCGCACTTCGCAAATCAACGGCTCGCGGTCGCACGCGCACGCGTTGGGGGCCTCGCAGTCGCGGTCATCGGTGCAGGCGAAATTGCAGCGACCGTCGGTGCCGCAGTTCTGGGCGGCGCAGTCGGGATCCTGAGGGCAAAGGCCGTTGCACAGGTTGTCGGCGCCGCACGCCCGCGCGGATCCGGCCTTGCGCCAAGCGGTTTCGCAAAGTTCGCGGCCGCCGTCATCCAGGAAATGCGCGTGCAGCGCCGTCCCTTCGGTCTCCATGTGCACGAAGCCAAAAGAGTGGGCAAGGAAGACGCCGTTGTCGGTTGGCGCGATGTCGTACAGCCCCGCGCCGCCGCCGCCGGTCACGACCTGATGCAGCCCACAGCGCGGCTTCATGACCTCCAGCGCGTGGTCGTGGCCGGAAACAAGCAAGTCCACGCGATGACACAGCAGGCGATCCAGCCAACGCGCGAGGTCGCCATCCGCATCGCCGTGCCGACTATCCGATAGCCGCGGATGGTGGCCAAACGCGATGACCCACCGTTCGCCGTTGCGCCGACTCTCCGCCAACACCTGCCGCGCCCAGGCCTCCTGCGCGGCGTTCGGCTGGTTGGTGTCCAGCGCCAGGAAGCGCACGCCGTGCTCCAGAAATGTGTACCAGCGCGCCGGCAGCCGCCACGCGTGCGACGGGCTCACTTTCGTGTACGCGACCGCAAACTTGGGGTCGGCCGGCGGGTAGTAGTCGTGGTTGCCCAACGTCAGGTAGATTGGCAGGCCCAGCGGCGCGTACGGCCCCTCAAAGCGCTCCTTCAATCGCGGATCGTCGATCGAGCCGATGCCCTGCGGGTAGAAAATGTCGCCGGTGTGCAGCGCAAATTGGCACGGGTGCTTCTGGCAATACTGGATCATCGCCGCGGCAACGCGGAACTGACTGGGCTCGCCCGTCCCGGAATCGCCAAACGCCAGAAAATGCGCAGTCGTCGTCGGTGCGCCGGCGAGCTCTGTCAGGAATTCCCCGGTTTCGTCGCCGCGATCCGCGCGCTGCGTCGTGCCGCAAATGGTCGCACGCAGGGTTTCCACCGGAGGGCTCGTCTCGGCAGCGTGCTCGGGCGGCTTGGGCGTCTCCGGCGTCTCGCGTCGACAAGCCAGCGCCATGCACAGCACGGCAAGCGTCGCGACGTGGCGCGGCATCAGGGGAAACGGCGACTCGCGCGTCCTGTCCAAGCGGTGACTCCTGGCGGTGCGGCGCTTGCGCGTCGTGTGAAGGAAACCGGTGGCGTTCTGCGCGGGAAGGGCCTAGGCCTTCTCCATCGCGGCGCGGTCTTTCTCGCTCAGCTGGCCGGTGCGAGCCTGCGAGTGCAGCTGATCCGCCTTCTCCTGCATGCTCGCCAATTTGCGATACAGCTGCGAAAAGTGCGGGTTCTCAATGAACTTCATCAGGTGGTTTCGGCCGCGGAACTCCTGCGTCGTCGCCGTGTCGATGATCTCTTTGAGGATGCGAATCTCGTTGCGGGTGAACGAGTTGGAGACACGGATGATGGTCTGTTTGGTCATCTTCGGATCCTGGCAAAAGCGCAGGGGGTTAGGTCAGCGCAGGCGGAGTGTGCCCAAGATCGCGGCGCATGCCAAGGGGGGCCCGCCCGATCGTGTTCGCGGCCGAATCGCGCGCCACTTGGTTTGATTTGGCAACGATTCGGGCTGACACCTTGCGCGGCGATTCTGGCCCGGTATTCTCCGTGCCGCCGGTGTCCGGCATCCTTGGAGCGCCTTATGTCCGTCATCGACCTCCGCAGCGACACCGTGACCCGTCCGACTCCCGCGATGCGCGCCGCCATGGCCGATGCGTCCGTGGGCGACGACGTCTTTGGCGACGACCCGACCGGCATCGAGCTGGAAGCGCGCGTGGCCGCGTTGCTCGGCAAGGACGCGGGGCTCTTCGTGCCGTCAGGCGTGATGGCCAATCAAATCGCCGTGCGCCTGCATGTGCGCCCGGGCGAGGAGGCGATTGTCCACGCGGGCTGCCACATCTACAACTACGAAGGCGGCGCGGCGGCGGCGTTGTCAGGGGTGTCACTGCGGCCGTTGGCCTCGGCCGACGGTTCGCTGGATCCAGCCGAAGTGCTGTTGAACGTCCATGGCTCCGCGGATCCGCACCTGGCGGTAACGCGGATGGTCGCGTTTGAGAATACGCACAATTTTTGCGGCGGCACGGTCGTCCCGCAGGCCAACATCCTCGCGGTTGCCGCTGTTGCCCGAGCGCACGGGTTGGCGATGCACCTGGACGGCGCGCGGCTGATGAACGCGTCGGTCGCCAGCGGCACGCGAGCCGCGGAATTGGCAGCGCCCTTTGACACGGTCTCCTTGTGCCTGTCCAAAGGCCTTGGCGCGCCGGTTGGCAGCGTCCTTGTCGGCTCCCGTGACGCGATCGCCCGCGCGCGGCGGACGCGCAAGCTGTTTGGCGGCGGCATGCGCCAAGTCGGCATTCTCGCCGCCGCGGGCCTCTATGCGCTGGACCACCACGTGGCGCGGCTTTACGACGACCACCGCCGCGCGTTCCACCTCGCAACCGCGATTGCTGAGACGCCCGGCTTGGTCTGCAACCTGGAAAACGTGCAGACCAACCTCGTGTTCTTCGACATTGCCGCGGACCACCCGCGGATGCAGGCGCCGCTGGAGGCGCGCACGAAGCTGATTGCCGAACTGCGGGAGCAAGGCGTGCTGCTCGCTGGCGGGCCCTACCGGCTCCGCGCGGTGACGCATCTGGACGTGGATGACGCGGGAATCGAGCGGGCGATCGCGGTCCTGCGCACCGTGATGGCGCGCTGAGGCAGCCAACTACTCGTCGTTGGGCGGCTCGCGCGGCGGGGAACAGGTGTCCATCGACTGCAGGATCTGGCCGCGCAGCCGCTCGGTGTGCAGCAAGATGGCGTCGCGCACCGGATCCGGCACGCCGTGCGCTTCAAGCGTCTCCCGCAGGATCGTCAGGCGCCGATAGAACTGTCCGGGCAAGATTGGGTGCTGCGCGTGGGCTTGGCGCATCCCGCGGCCCGTATACGGCATGTCGCCACCCAGCGCGCGCGCCGTGAATTCCAGCTCGCGCTGCTTCAGCACGTCGCGGTCCACGCCATTGAAGTGAAAGCCGATCATCACGTCGTTCACGACGCGGTCGATGAAGTCGCTGATCACCGGTCGCAGGGCATCCACGCCG
>CAINLT010000041.1 GCA_903850505.1 uncultured Myxococcales bacterium
CTGCGCAACGGCGCGATCGTGGAGATCATGACGCGGACGGATGCGCATCCGTCCTCGGACTGGCTGGAATTCGTCGTGACCTCGCGCGCCAAGACGCGGATCCGCAACTATGTGCACGCGGAGCAGCGGGAGCGCGCGCTGCTCGTGGGCGCGGACTTGCTGGAAAAGGCCTTCCGCCGGGTCAAGTACAGCGTCGTGCGCGCACAAGCCCACGAGCGTTTCCCCAAGATGCTCGCGCATTTCCGGATCGCGGTGTGGGACGAACTGGTCGTGGCGGTGGGCTACGGCAAGGTGGATGCGGCGGACGTCGTTGAGAACCTCCTGCCGGAAAGCAAGGTGGAGGAGACGAAAGTCGAGGCCAAGCCGTCCAAGCGCGTGCGCAAGTCCACGCCAGCGGGTGGACCTGCGATCTCGGTCTCCGGCTTTGACGACGTCCTGGTCCGGATGGGGAACTGCTGCGCGCCGGTCCCGGGCGAGCCGATCGTCGGCGTCGTGACGCGCGGTCGCGGCATCACCGTGCATCGCCGCGGTTGCCACTTCGTGCTGGACGCCGATCCGATGCGGCGTCTGGACTGCGAGTGGAATTCCGACTCCAAGTCAGGCACCACGGTCGCCGTTCGCGTCTATTCGGAGAATGAAACCGGGCTGCTCGCGGCGATGTCGGCGCGCTTCACGGAAGCCGGGCTGAGCATCCTGTCAGCGAATTGCCGTGTGATTGACGGCCACCGGGCGATCAATGACTTTGAGGTCGTGGTCCACAATCTCGCGCAGCTACAGGGAATTCTGGCGTCGCTGGGGCGGATTCGCGGTGTGACTCGGGTCGAGCGCGTCCGCGCCTGATCGCTACTGCTGGGGCGTCGGCTGGCCAAAACGCGCCGAGTTCCTGGGCAGCCGCTTGTAGACGCCGGCGCCAAAGTGCGCCTCCACCGCTTCGCGATCCCAACGCAGCACCGCCGCGTGCAGGAGGCCATCGCGCCACTCCTGCCGCTGCCGTTCGGCCATCTGCTTGCACGCCGCGGCGTTCAACTGCGCCATGATCGCCGGATCGGCCTTGCCCGAACGCGTCGGTTCGCGCGCCGCCAGCAGCACGAGCGAATAGCCCCACACGGTCTCGATCGGCTGCGACACGTCGCCCAGGTGCGCCGTCTCCACCCACTGCGCGATGTTCGGTTCGCCAGCGCGAAAATGCCCGCCGCCAAACCCTGGCTCGCCTGCGCGGAAGAAGTCATAGCGCCGCAGTTGCAGCCGCACGTCGCGCGCCGCACCGTCCGCGACTGCGGCTTCAAACGCGTCCGTCCGCGCACCCTTGACTGGCGACTGCTCCACCGCCACGTCCGTCACGTCCGCGGCCAGCCCCAGCGGCGCCAGCGTCTTCCAGCGCACTTTGAGGTCCTCGGCGAGCTTCTTCATCTGCGGCAGCGTCGCCCCACGGCAAGCCGCCAGATCGGCGGGCGGACACTTGTCCGGGTCGGGGCAGCACTGCATCTGCGCGTCCCAAATCGCAAATTTCGCCGGGTGTTTGTAGCGCGCCAGCTGCTGCATGTAGAGCAGCTTGACTTCGCCCGGGTCCGCCTCGCAATTCGGCTCCCCGCGCCATACGTTCGCCGCGAAACGCTCCGCCGATTGCCACGGCCGCTCGTCCGGCTTTGGCGTCTCCTTCAGTACGTACATTTCGCGCACCGCCAGCAGATCCTGCGCAGCCAGCACGGTTGCCTGCAGCGCGGCATCCTCGGGATTCAACGTCGGCGGCAGGCGCGACAGGCGATCGCGCACGTGGGAGAGATGCAGCTCGAACGCGTCGACCTTGCCCAGCACGGGATCGGCTTCCACGCCCGCGGGCGGCGGCAGGTTCGCGGACGCCGCAGCCGCTGGAGGCGACGGCGCCTTGCCACAGGCAACCAGCGCGGTCAGCAGGACGAGGCCAATGGCCTTCACCGCTTGGCCATCAGCGTCACGAGAATCGCCTTCTGGATGTGCAGCCGGTTCTCCGCCTCGTCAAAGATGATGGAGCGCGGACCGTCGCACACTTCCGCGCTGACTTCCTCGCCGCGGTGCGCGGGCAGGCAGTGCATGAAGAGGCAGCCGGTGTTGGCGCGCTGCATCATCGCCTCGTCGACCATGAAGCCGGCGAAGTCGCGCACGCGCTTGTCGTGCTCCTCTTCCTGGCCCATGGACGCCCAGACGTCGGTGTAGATGCAATCCGCGCCGCGCACGCCGTTGACGATGTCCGCAGTCACGACGATCTTCGCGCCCGTCTCCTTGCCCAGCGCCTCGCAGCGCGCGACGATCTTCGGGTCCGGCCAATAGCCCTTGGGCGCCACGATCGTCACGTTCATGCCCGTCGCCGCGCCCACGTCCATCAGCGAATGCGCCATGTTGTTGCCGTCGCCGACGTAGCACAGCGTCTTGCCGCGCAGCACCGCCGGGTCGTAGGTGCCCTTGGGGCTCCAGTGCTCGATCAGCGTCTGCGCATCGCACATCGTCTGGCACGGATGCTCCAGGTCTGACAGGCCGTTGATGATCGGCACGGTCGCGAACTGCGCGAGCTCTTCCACGATTTCATGGCCGTAGACGCGCGCCATGATGCCGTTGCAGTAGCGGCTGATCACTTGCGCGGTGTCTGAGATCGTCTCGCCGCGGCCGATTTGGATGTCAGCGGAGCTCAGGAACAGCGCGTGGCCGCCCAACTGGTACATGCCGACTTCAAAGGACACGCGCGTGCGGGTCGATTTCTTCTGGAAAATCATCGCCAGCGTCTGGCCCGCGAGCGTCTGCCGATAGTTCTCCGGATGCAGCTTGATGTCGTTGGCGAGCAGCAGGCAATCACGGACTTGCGCGGGCGAGAAATCCATCACGGATAGGAAATGGCGGGGCATGGCGGGCTCCAGGTCGACTACAAGCGGCGACGGCGGGAGTGTAACGCTTTGCCGAAGCGGCGTCACCGTGGGCTAATGGCTCGTGCATGGACAAATCGATCAAGTCCCAGCCGTGGGTCGCTGGGCGGATCGCGCAGCGGGCGCACTGGGCGACCCAGCGACAAGTGTCCCCCACGACGGGTTCTTGCTGCACGGCGCCTAAGGCACGATCCGCGTTCCCGAACGACCCGACGCCATGCGGCCCAGATGCGCGACGTCGCCGATGATCGCCGGATGGCCGGTCGCATGGGCGAATTGCAGCGCCGCCTGCACTTTGGGGCCCATCGATCCAGCCGGAAACTGACCTTCCGCGAGGTATTGCTCGGCCTGCGCGATCGTCATTTGCTCGAGGCGGCGCTCCGTCGGTTTGCCGAAGTCCAGCGAGACGCGATCGACCGCCGTGACGATGAGCAGCGCCGCCGCGCCCAGCACCTGGCCCAGCAACGCCGCCGTGCGATCCTTGTCGATGACGGCTTCCACGCCCACGGTGCGCCCGCCTGGCGCATGCACGACGGGCACGCCACCGCCACCGCCCGCGATCACGACGTCCATGCGCGAGACCATGGCGTCGATCGCCTCGACGTTCAGGATGCCAATCGGCATCGGCGACGCGACAACCTTGCGCCAGCCGCGGCCTGAATCCTCCACCATCTGCCATTTCTGCTTGCGCTTGAGCTCACTGGCGCGGTGCGCGGCAAAGAACGGCCCGACGGGCTTTGTCGATTTGGCGAACGCCGGATCTTTCGCGTCGACTTCCACAAGCGTCAGCACCGTGCCGATCCGCAGCGCGTGGCTCTGGTTGTACAGCGCCAACTCCAGCAGATACCCCATGGTCCCCTGCGTCGAGGCCACGCAAGCATCCAGCGGCGCGATCGGCAGCTTGGTCGAAGCCTCTTCGTTGCGGATCAGCTCCTGGCCAACCTGCGGGCCATTGCCGTGCACGCAGAGCACACGGAAACCGCGACGTGCGAGGCTGTGGAGCGCCTTGGCCGCCTGTTCAGCGCGCTTGAGTTGTTGGCTGAAGCTGCCGTCGTCCTGCGGCTGCAGGAGGGCATTGCCGCCAAAAGCGACGACCACGAGCGGGCGTCCCGAGCCGAATTGCCGCATCGGAACTCCGGTCGTTCTTGCCTAGAACTTGTGCGGCAGTTCGCCCGAGGAGCGCGTCGGCTCACCGGTGAACACGCCGCTCTGGCGCACGGGGGACGAACTGATCGTCGGGACCGGCTGGCTCTGGGACATCGCGGCCGCCATCGGCGCGGCGCCACCCAGGTTCTGCCCGAGGCTCGGCGTCGGACGCGGCGCGGGGGCCGGACGCGCGGGCGCATTGCGATCGTCTTTCGGGGTCGTCATCTGGCAAGCGCCGTCAAAGAACACGCCCTTGTCGATGTGCAGCGCCGGCGAGGCGATGTTGCCGCGCAGGGACGCCGGAGCGTGCAGCTCAACGCCGTCATTGGCCGTCACGTTGCCCGTCACGTTGCCGTAGATCTGGACCGTGCCCACGCGGATTTCAGCCTGGACCTGCGCGCCTTCGCCGATGATCAGGTGACCGTCGGTGAGGATCTCGCCGGTGAAGCGGCCGTCGATGCGCACGCTGCCTTCGAACGTCAGTTTGCCTTGAAAATCGCTGCCTTTACCCAACAGCGCGTTCAGTTCGTTTGCCATGGTTGCCTCTTGATTCCTGCCAAAATCGGGTTGACGTTCGGGTTCGCGTAGCGCTTGCGGGATGGCGTGCGCGACCGGCCCAGTCTAAGGCAAAAGGTCGTCGCTGACCATACCATAATCGCAGGTCAACTCCGCGGGCGCGCCATCTGTGCCTTGCCCAGGCGCAGTTTCCACACGTTGACGACGGCCTCGCGGACGATGCGGCTGTCCATCTTCGACTCGCCGCGCGTGCGATCCGGAAACTGGATGGGAACTTCGCCGACGCTGAAGCCGGCCAGGACCGTGCGCCACGTCAGCTCGATCTGGAACACATACCCGTTGCTGAGGATTTCCTGCAAAGGCAGCGCTTCCAAGACCTTGCGGTGGAAGCACTTGTAGCCGCCGGTCAGGTCCTTGAACGGCAGGCCGAGGATCATGCGCGCGTACGTGTTGCCGCCCTTGGAGATCGCGCGGCGCCGCCAGTCCCAGTCCTGCGTGCCGCCGCCGGGGATGTAGCGCGAGCCGAGCACGAGGTCATACTTCTCGGCTTTCTTCAGGAATTCCGGCAAGAACCGCGGCTGGTGGGAAAAGTCGCAGTCCATCTCGAAGATCAGCTCGTAGTCGCGCTCGAGCGCCCACTGGAATCCGGCGATGTACGCCCGGCCAAGGCCTTGCTTGCCCGCGCGGTGCAGCACATGGACCTTCGGGTTCTTGCTGGCGATCTCGTCGGCCAGCTGGCCCGTGCCATCGGGGCTGTTGTCGTCGATGACCAGGATTTCAACGTGCGGAACTTCGGCGAAGACCGCCTCGACCAACAGCGGGAGGTTCTCGCGCTCGTTGTAAGTGGGCACGCAGATGAGGGTTTTGAGTTGTTTCACGGGTCGCAGCCTTCCAGTTTCGTCGGTTCAGTAGTGTTCGCTGTAGAAAGAGTCCAGCAAATCTTGATACTTGCGCGTCACTTCCTTGCGACGCATCTTCAGCGACGGCGTCAGATCGCCGTCCTCCACCGTCAAATCTCGTTCCAGAATCGCGAATTTCTTGATCGTCTCGTAGCTCGCCAGCGTGCGGTTCTTCTCCTGCATGATGCCGTCGATCAGCTTGTAGACTTCCGCGTTCTGCGTCAGTTCCGCCGTCGTCGCATAGCGAAGTCCTTTCTGATCTGCCCACTTGCAGATGGCATCGTCCTCCAGCGTGACGAGCGCGGTGAGGAACTTGCGGTTGTCGCCGTAGACCATGACCTGGCTGATGAACGGCGCGTTCTTCAGGTGCGCCTCGATGTTCTGCGGCGCCACGTTCTTGCCGCCCGCCGTGAC
>CAINLT010000042.1 GCA_903850505.1 uncultured Myxococcales bacterium
CCAAGTGCACGCCGAAGGATTCCTGCCTCGCCGGCAAGTGCGTGGGCGACCAGAACACCTGCGGTTGCACGACGAATGCCCAGTGCGCCGGCTTTGACGACGGCAACCTGTGCAACGGCGTCCTCACGTGCCAGCAAGCTTTCTGCAAGCCGGACGCGACGACCGTTGTGACGTGCGGCAAGCTGACCAACACGTGCCAGGACAACGTCTGCACGCCCGCGACCGGCATCTGCAGCCCGGTGGCCAAGGTCGACAACGTCGCGTGCGACGACTCGAACGCCTGCACGCTGAGCGAGACCTGCCAGACGGGCATCTGCAAGTCCAACACGCAGGCCAACTGCGACGACGGCAACCCCTGCACCACGGACTTCTGCGACACGGCGTTTGGTTGCGACCACGCGCCGCTCGCGGCTGGCGGCGTCTGCAATGACAACAACGACTGCACGACCAACGACTCCTGCAAGACCGGCAGCTGCGTCGGCACGGCGCTGAACTGCGACGACAACAACCAGTGCACCGCGGACACCTGCGCCAAGAAGGGCGGCTGCGCGCACACGTTGGACGACACGCTGACGTGCACCGATGGCGACCCGTGCACCGCGCCGGATCACTGCAAAGACGGCACGTGCCTGAGCTCGGCGCTGAACTGCGACGACAACAACTCCTGCACCATCGATGCCTGCGACGGCAACGGCGGCTGCAAGAACGTCGTGTTCAACGGCAAGGACTGCGACGACGGCAACGCCTGCACCATCCAGGACGTCTGCGTGAACGCGATCTGCGTCGGCAAGGTCAAGTCCTGCGACGACGGCAACCAGTGCACGAACGACGTCTGCAAGGACGGCACCTGCGTGTTCACGACCGCGACCGGCCAGCCGTGCACGGACGCCAATGAATGCACCGGTCCGGACTACTGCACCGGCGCGGGCATCTGCGCGGGTGCGATCACGGATTGCTCGACGGGCACCGTTTGCAAGACCAACCTGACGTGCTCGCCGGTCACCGGTTGCGTCACGGTCCAGAACGACAACGCGCTTTGCGACGACGGCGACGCCTGCACGCAGTTCGACAAGTGCCAAGGCGGCGGCTGCTCGGGCATCACGCTGAACTGCGACGACAAGAACATCTGCACCAATGACGTGTGCGACAAGATCAAGGGCTGCCAGAACTCGCAGAACACGTGCGATGACGGCAACTCGTGCACGAACGACACCTGCGACCAGGTCCTGGGCTGCCAGCACCAGAACGTCGACGGCGGCTTCTGCGACGACGGCGACGCCTGCACCGACAAGACGACGTGCAACACCGGCGTCTGCGTCGGCGGCACCCCCGTCGTTTGCGACGACAAGAACGACTGCACCGCGGACACGTGCGACAAGACCAAGGGCTGCACGCACTTGGAACTGCCGGACGCTTCGACCTGCACCGACAACAACGTGTGCACGGCCGACGGCTGCGTCTCCGGCGCCTGCGTGGGCACGCCGCTGAACTGCGATGACGGCAACGCCTGCACCTTGGACGTCTGCAATGCGATCTCCGGTTGCGTCCACACGGACGCCGGCGAAGGCGCAGCGTGCGACGATGGCGAGAAGTGCACGCAGAACACGGTCTGCCAGTCCGGCACGTGCGGCGGCGGCAAGCTCGACCCCGTGGTCTGCCCGGCCTACTGCGACACGACCAAGCTGGACAGCGAGTGCAAGTGGCTGGACCCGAACGGCAATGCGTGTGACGGCACCTTCCGCTGCGTGAACAAGCCCGCGCTTGGCCACTACATCTGCGTCCAGGACCTGACGATCGTCCAGTGCGATTCGACGGGCGATGGCCCCTGCCTGCACAACACGTGCGACTCGCAGTCCGGCAAGTGCGGCATGACGCAGAGCCTGAACGGCGCGGTGTGCGAAGACGGCAAGGGCTGCACGGTCAGCGACTCGTGCTACAACGGCGTCTGCAAGGGCGGCGTGCTCAACGACTGCGCGTCCGTCAAGGACAGCTGCAACGGCGCTGCGTGCGTCGAGGATCCCAACGCGGTCAAGGGCTTCAAGTGCGTCGCGATGCCGCTTGATGCGACCGTCGCGTGCGACTCGGATGCCAACGGCTGCACCTCGAACGACCACTGCGCCGCGGGCAAGTGTGTAGCGGGCGACGCAGTGAACTGCGCCGGCGTTGCGGGCACCTGTCAGGTTGGCACCTGCAAGTCGACGGGCGCCAACTCGTTCACATGCCAGACGGCGACCGCCGCGGACAACACGGCGTGCGACGACCAGCAACTCTGCTCGGTTGGCGACTTCTGCAAGGCGGGCAAATGCCAAGCGGGCACCAAGTCGTACGACTGCTCCAAGCAGACGACCGTGTGTTCGTTGGGCGTGTGCGACAAGACGGCGAACTCCGGCTTTGGCGCGTGCATTCCGACGCCGTTGAACGACAACCAGCCTTGTGACGCGGACTCCAACGGTTGCACCCAGGGCGACAAGTGCGTCCAGGGCTCCTGCGTGCCCGGCACCGCGCCGGACTGCACCACGGCGACAACGGACTGCGCGACCGGCGCTTGCAAACAGGGCGGCACGAGCACCTTCACCTGCGTCGGCGCGCCCAAGATCGACAAGCTGCCTTGCGAAGCGGACCAGAACGGCTGCACCGTTGGCGACGCTTGCCTGTCCGGCAAATGCACCCCTGGCCCGGCCAAGGACTGCTCAAGCCAGACCTCGACGGATGGCTGCCAGATCGGCACCTGCACGTCGCTTGGCAACTCGCAGAACAGCTGCATCGTCGTTCCGGCTTCGGTCGGCACGGTCTGCAACTCGGACAATTCGGGCTGCACCAAGGGCGATGCCTGCAACGCGCTTGGCGCGTGCGTGCCCGGTCCGGCGGTGGACTGCAACACGTTGACCAACGCGTGTGCGACCGGCGCGTGCCAGAGCACGAGCGCGCAGACGTTCATCTGCAGCGGCAACCCCAAGCCCAACGGCACGGTTTGCGACGCGGACAACGACGGCTGCACGCAGAACGACGCCTGTGCATCCGGTACCTGCAAGGCGGGCGCGGCGGTCAGCTGCGGCACCTCGTCCGTCCAGTGCGTGCAGAAGAAGTGCACGACCCTGGCGTATGACAAGTACCTCTGTCAGGACTTGGCGGTCACCGACGGCACGACGTGCGATGCCGACGGCAACGGCTGCACCAAGGGTGACTCCTGCTTCGGCGGCACCTGCGCGGCGGGCGAACTCCAGAACTGCGCGGCGTTCCAGAAGGACTGCAACGTTGCGGCGTGCGCGAGCACCGGCACCGCCTCCTTCAACTGCACCGTCACCGCTGCGGTCAGCTATGGCGTGCTCACCCCGCCTGTGGCCTGTGTCACGACTGCCAGCCCCGACACTTGCCCCACCGGCTACAAGTGCATCTCGCCGGACGCGACCCTCACCGCGGGCAACTGCCAGTCGACCGTCATGCTCACCTGCAACGACGGCAGCGCGTGCACGTCGGGCGACTACTGCACCGGCGGCAATTGCGTCGCCGGCAGCACGGTTGTGTGCGACGACAGCAACCCCTGCACCACGGACGCCTGCGACGCCAAGACCGGCACGTGCACGTACACCGCGATCGCGGGTTGCGGCGCTTGCCTGAATGAAACCTTTGACGGCAGCGGTCCGCTCTCGGCCAACATGGTCGTTCGCAGCCGCACGCCGGCCGCGGCGGCTTGGACGTACAACGTGACCAACGCCGACTACGAGGTCACCTGGAATGCGACCACGTGGCAGGATCCGAACACCGTGCACACGACGACGCGTCTTGAGGCGCGCAAGCTGTACATCCAGTCGACCGGCACGACGCAGCTTGAGTTCGACCTGTTGCTGACGGGCGGCGCGCAGGATTGCACCAGTGGCCGGGTGGATGTGCTCATCAACGAGACCGTCCTCAAGTCGTACTGCGACATGCCGACGAAGACCCACATCGTTCTGCCGCTCACGGCTTGGGCTGGCGCGCCGATCGATCTGATCTTCCAGTCGGCGACGGGCCTGAACAAGCCGACCACGACGCCGTTCCTGGCCACGATCGACAACGTCAAGGTGACGGGCATGTGCTCGACGACTTGCGTGGGCGTGGACTTTGAAGCGCGCGGTACGGGGGAAGTCGATGTGCCGTACACGATGCCGCAGTCCTGGAAGGCCAGCACCACGGACGCGACGTACGTGACGTGGGGCGCGGCGGCGACGGCGGGTCACACCGGCACGTCCGAACTTGTCGCCACGTGGACCGGCAAGCCGACGAGCGGCACCGCGCAGGTTGCGAAGATGACGATCCCGCAGGTCAGCGTGGTCACGGGCAACATGCTGTACTTCGCGGTCAAGACGAACTTCGGCGACACCACGTGTGGCGCGGACGACGTCTCGGTTCGCGTGAACACGGCGACCGGCACGGTTGTGGAGCTGTACAAGCAGTGCGGCAACACCAGCGGTTGGTCGGTGCAGTCGTATGACCTGACGGCGTTCGTCAACAGCACGGTGGACATCGACATCGTCGTCACCACCGGCTCGGGCACCGGCGCGAAGGGCACTGTCGAAATCGATGACATCGCGGTCAGCGGCACGTGCACGTACCTCTGCCTCGCGGACGACTTTGAGACAGGCGGCATGGCCAAGTGGATTGTTGCGACCACGGATTCCGTTTCCAAGTTCAAGGCTTGGGCCGCTAGCACGGTCTACGCTGTGTCTGGCACGACGTCCGCGTTCGCGCAGTACGACACCAACGCGACCGACACCAAGTTGACGTACATGACCGGCTCGTCGACCAAGGGCACCATCTTCCAGCTGCCGGTTCTCGGCGCGACGATGATGGCGCAAGTCAACTCCACGGTTGCCAACGCACCTGCAAACTGCTCGACGGTGGCGTCAAGCGCGGTCTTCTGGTTCCGCGTGTCGCCGTTGGCTGCGGGGCTCGCGCCCTTGACGACGCTGGCCGCCCTGGCTGGTGACCTCACGGAGCCGGTTGCCGTGCACGCTTGTGAGAATTCTGCCGGCTGGCTGAAGTTGACGTGGAGCGCGTCGCCGACCGCGGCGTCGTATGACCTCAACGTGCCGAGCTTCTACCTTGTGAAGCAGGCCGGGTCGACGTCGGCAAAGATCTACATGGATGACATCCAGGTGATCTGCCAGTAACAGCGCAACGGTAGTCTGAGTGTTCATGCAAACACGGCGCGTGGCCAACCACCGCCGTGTTTGCGCGTTTTGGCCGACCTCGCGCGCTGCCCTCCCCTGCCGCGGATTTGACGCGCCCTCCACTTCCGGGTCAAATGCCGTCCGGGAGACTCTCCATGCGCGCCAAATGGCACCGACCGACCGCGTTCGCCCTGTTCCTGCCGCTGCTTGCCGTGACCTGGCCGGCGGCGCCAGCGTTGGCTGCCCCGCCGCCTGCCGCGTCAGCACAGGACGCGCCGCTCACGACGCTTTTTGACCTGAGCCACGACGAGCCCGCGCTGCGCGAAATCGCGTTTGACGTCGCGCGTTCGCTGCGGCGTTCCAAGCAAGTGCGGTACCGCGACCTCGATGAAGAGCTGAACCGCGGCGCGGAAGACAATGCCGTGGCGAGCGTGCGCAGCGGCGATGGCCTCGTGAAGTCGGGCAGGACCAAGCTGGCGGCCGGCAAGTATGCGGCTGCGAGCGAGGACTTTGACGCCGCGGTTGAGAGCTACCTGGAGGCGTATGCGCTGCTGCCGGACTTGGCGGTGTTGCCGCGCGCCATGGCCCTGCTTGGCGTGGCGCAGTTGCTGGACGGCGAGGAGAAGAAGGCCGCCGCCAACTTTGCCCGCAGCGTGCAAGCGGACCTGAAGTACGAACAGGACTTCACCGAGTTTCCGGCAAAAGTGCAAAGCGCCTATGACGCGGCGCGCAAGGAAGTGCTGGCGCGGCAGCGGATCCAGTACGAAGTCCGGACGACGCCGGCCAACGCCCGCGTGTACGTGAACGGCGTGTTCCAGGGCCTGTCGCCGGTGTGGGTGAAGACGACGGCGGGCGAGCAGTTCATTTCAATGGCCAAGCACGGCAGCGCGCGGCGGGCGAAGATGTTGCAGCAGACGCAGCCGGAATCACCGGCCGTGGTCGAGGAGCTGCCGCCGGCCAAGCGCAAGGCGGCGTTTGACTCGGTGTGCGATCGCCTGGGCGAGATCTTTGAAGGCGCTGTGGAACCCAATGACTTGACGGAAGCGCAAGGCTTGGGCGGCGCGACGTACGCGGTGGCGCTGCGAGCGACGGGGACGCGCGACAAGATGAAGGTTGAATTGGCGCTGGCCAACCTCGCCGGTCGCCAGGTCGTCAATCGCGTCCACCGCGAGATCAAGTGGCAAAAGCGCGACAAGGAGCTGATCGACAAGCTCGTCGACGACCTGTTCCGCATTCCGGAGTTGCCGGTCTACGAGGCGCCGGCGGTGGTGCACGGCACGCCGGTCTACAAGACGTGGTGGTTCTGGACGGTCATTGGCGTCGCCGCGGCAGGTTCGACGGTTGCGGTGCTGCTGGCGACGCGCAAATCCGCGCCCGTTGCCTCCAAGTACGGCACGGGCGAGGGCGGCCTCGTCATCCGTTTCTAGGACTTGGTGTTTGGGTCATCGGCGCAAGAACCCCGCGAAGTGAATTCACGTGGTTTCACGCCTAGCCCGGACTCAAGCCCAACAGCTTGGCGCCGTGAATCTGCAGCACTTCCTGCTTCAGCGTGATGAGCTCGCGGGCGCGGGTGATCCACCGTGGCAGTTCCACGCCCGTCTTCATGAGGTTGCGGGCGCGCGGGAGTTGCCCACGGCCTGCGTCGACGGCGGCCTTCAACCGCGCATACGCCGGATCCTTGGCCAGCGCCGGATCGTCGGGTCGCCAGCCCGCCGCGGTGAGGCGTTCGTCCAGCGACCGCCAGCGCACATCAAGCTCCGGCGCGGTGAGATTGCGCTCAAACCAGGCGTCGGCGGTGAGCGTCACCGTGCTCCCCTGGACCTTGGCGGTCCGCACGGCCACGAGCCGCTTGCACGTGGCGATCTCGTCAATCATCGCGGCAATGGCAGGCAGCGGGCCGTTGACCACCAGGTTGACCGAGACGTGGCCGAGGAGGTCGTCGCGTTTGACCTGCCAACGTTGACCGGGCTTCAGCTTCGATTCGACCGGCGGCACGAGCTCCGGCACTTGCGACTTGATGCTGCTGATTTCCAGACCGCGGCTCGCGGCGGCATCGCGAAAGCACGCTTCAGCGTCCTCCGGCGCCGGCAGGCTCGGCAAGCCGCGCGCCAGACCGCTGTTGATCAGCGTGGCATTCACGGCACCCAGCGCCACGCGCGTCGGCCGCTCCGAGTCCAGCACCTCCAGCAGCGCGCCGAACTCCTGCTCAGCCGCGTGCGCCAGCACTTCGATCGGAATCGGCTTCTCCGCCGCGTCGGCGCCCGGTTCGCCCGTCGGCTTTGCGCACGCCGTCGCCAGCACCAGCACCGCCCACATTGTCTGCCCCAATCGCTGCATCGTCGCTTCCACTTCTGGCCGCACCGGCAGCCGTTGAGGCATTGTGCCACACGCGCGGGGCGCGGCAACCGACGTTGACCGGCGTGGACCTGCGGCCTACACTGGCTGCGTCTTTCAGGCGAGGTTGTCATGGCCAACGATTCCACCTCCAGCAGCGCGAGCCACACCGCTGAGAAACTGGAAAGCTTCCTGTTGAACGCCGGGATTGCCCACGAGCATATCGGCGAGGGCACGTGGCTGTTGCGCGATCCCAATTGGGTCGGTGCGCAGATCGTGGTGCAGAACACGGAGCCGCTGGTGATTTTCCGCGTGAAGCTGATGGACCTGCCGGCGGACCTGTCCGACGCCAAGGCCGCCAAGCTCTTTCGCCACCTGCTGCAACTGAACGCATCGGACATGCTGCAAGGCGCTTACGCGCTGGAAGGCAATGCGCTGGTGGCGGTTGAGTGCATGCAGTCGGAGAATCTGGACCAGAACGAATTCCTGGCGGCCATCGACTCGCTGTCGCTGGCCATCATGGAGCATCGCCAAGGCGTGCTGGCCAAATTGGCCTGACCCAAACGATTCTATTTGACGAGGGATAACATGGGCTTGTTTGATCGCATTGGTCTCCTGGTTCGCTCGAACGTGAACGCCGCGGTGTCGAAGGCGGAGGATCCGGAGAAGATCCTGGAGCAGCTGCTCATCGACATGCGCGACCAGTTCATCAAGGCCAAAGAGCAGGTAGCGGTCGCCATCGCCGACGAGAAACGCTTGCAGGCCAAGCTGCAGCAGGCGCAGCAGAACGCGGCGGAATGGGAGCGCAAGGCGATGATCGCGGTCAAGGCCGGCGAGGATGGCCTGGCGCAGGAAGCGCTGACGCGTCAGCAGACGGAGGCGTCGCAGGCGGCCGAGTGGCAGAAGCAGTGGGAAGGGCAGAAGGCGGCGACCGAGTCGCTCCGCGCGTCGCTCGTGCAACTGAACAACAAGATCGACGAAGCCAAGCGCAAGAAGGATCTGTTGGTGGCGCGTGCCAAGCGGGCGGATGCGCAGAAGACGATCCAGAACACGATGGCGGGGCTGAACGACAACTCGGCGTTCGACACGTTTGGTCGCATGGCAGAGAAAGTCGACCAGCTGGAAGCGGAAGCGTCGGCATCTGCGGAGATCGCGGCGGACGTGAGCGGCGCGACGCTGGACGACAAGTTCAAGAAGCTGGAGAGCCAGCAGGGTCCGAGCGACGCGCTCGCGGCGCTGAAGGCCAAGATGGGGATGCTGCCCGCGCCGTCGGCCAAGGCGCTGTCGGTGGAGGATGTCGCGATTGAGGACATCCCGGTGCCGGATATCGGCATTCCCAGCAAGTCCAAGGTCTAGTCGCTGCGCTACGGCCTGCGGTCCGGGCTGCGGCTCGACGGTGATCGCCTGCTGGATCCGCCGCTGCAGCGCGCCATTCGTCTGGGCGATCGCGACAAGGAGTTGCTTGCGACCCTGCTCCAACGGCCGCGCACTTTTGCCGAAATCCAGCAGATCGCCGGGAACGATGCGCAGGCGCGGTTGACGGCCTTGGCGCGGCTGTACCTGCTCGCGGGTCCACGCAGTGACGCACGCGTGGCGCTGCAGGCCGAACGCACGTTGCTCACTCGACTGACGCCGGACGTGCCGCTGCGTTGGCCCGACGGCTTGCGGCCGCCGCAGCACGGCTGCGTGGGGACGGGGACGTGCTGCAGCGCGTCGTTCCTCGGGCCGATCCATCCTGCTGAAGCCGCGCAGATGACGACCCTGGCTTTTGGCCGCCAGCGGCGCATTGCCCCGGGCGAGGCGCGTTTTGAGATCGCCCAGTTTCGCGGCAAGGAAGTGCGCGGCATGGCGCGCGATGCGGCGGGTCAATGCGTGGCACAGGGGGACGACAGGCTGTGTGAGATCCACCTCGCCCACGGTCCGCAGGCCAAGCCTTTGACGTGCCGGCAGTTTCCGCTGCGGTTGCACCTTTCTCCCGATGGCGTTCATGTCTCCTTGCTGTTGGCGTGCGACGGCTACGACCGGGCGCGGGAGGCGGCTGTGCCGTGGCCCGAGCGCGACGCCGAGATCCGCGCGCTGCTGGCCGATGGTGCGGTGGCGCTGGCCGTGCACCTGCCGGTGATGCTCGCCGCGGGCCTGCCGATCCGCTGGACCGATTGGCAGGCGCTGCGGGCGCAGTTCCTGGCGGCCGAGCCGGTGACGAGCGATCCGTCGCTGTGGCTTGGGCGCGTGCTGGAGTTGGCGGAAACCGCCGTGCAGCAGCGGCAGGTCGCGCTGGCCGAGGGGCCGGACATCGCGTGGTCGACGGACTTGCGCCGGTTGCGCACGGGCCTGCGCGCACCCGCCCAGCTCTGGCCCGAGTCCGTGCGCGTTCAAGCCGAGGCGGTTCTGCGCGCGGCGGCGGCGACCCACACCCATCCGCGCGATCGGCAGCGGTTGCAGCAACTGGCGGACGGCCTCGCGGCGCTGGCGTCTCTCCTGCCGCTGACGGACCAGGCGCAGCAGCACTTGCATGACGTGGTGACGAACGACTTGCAGGTGCAGGTGATCCTCGGCGAGCTCGACGCGGGCTTGGGCAACCTGACGCGGCGTTTGGTGCTGGCGCACGGTGTGGCGGCGGCGCTTGCCCAGCAGGCCGGCAAGGCGGCGATTGACGGGCGCGACACGACCCAAGCGCTCCACGTCGTCTACCGAAGTGAGGCGGAGCTGACGTGGCTGGGAACGCTGCACGGTGCTGCCGGGCAAGTTGCGCACGCGTCCCCGGTGCCGTAGTCTGGTCCGGCTCTTTCTGATGCCAGTGACCTGGAGTGGAATCCCCGATGAAGATGTTCAATCGCTTGAGTTCTTTTGCCTTGTGCGCGGTCATGGCTGCCGGCTGCGGCCAGACGCCCGTGTCCGGCGGCGACAACACGATGGACACCGGCGCTTGCGAAGGCACGGACTGCGACGGCGCGGCTGACGATGCCGTGGATGCCGGTGCGGACAGCACGGCGACGGCCGACACGGTTGAGCCGGACATTGCGCCGGACGTTGGCAAGGACACCGCGGTCAAGGACGTGGCCGATGCGGCCGACACAGTCGATGCGGCGGATGCCCAAGGCACGGATGCGGCGATCGACGCGGGCTGCGATCCCGTTCCGGTCGCGCTGGCGGCGGGCAGCCTCATCGTCAATGAGCTGATGATTCATCCCAAAGCCGTCGGCGACGCGCTGGGCGAGTGGATCGAACTGCTCAACACCACCACAAGCCCGATTCCGCTGACCGGCCTCTATCTCAGCACTGCCGACGGCCTCAGCCACACCGTCTTCGCGTGCGGCGTCTTTGTCCCGCCCGGTGGCGTCGCCACGCTGTGCCGGAACGCGGACATCGCCACCAACGGCGGCGTGAAGTGCGACTACGAATACGGCGACGAGATCAAGTTGGCCAACGCCACCGGCGGCCTCGCCCTGCACAACGCGGTTGGGGTCGGCGCCACGCTGCAGGACATGGTCGCGTGGGACGCGGGGCAACTGCCGGTCGACGGCAAGTCGTGGAGCCTCGATCCGGGCCACGCGACCGCCACGGGCAACGACAACATCGACTTCTGGTGCAACGGCGCCAGCGCGTACGGCAGCGGCGATCTCGGCACGCCGGGCACCGTCAACGCGGATTGCCCCAAGCCGGTCGACACCGACGGCGACGGCATCGTGGACGGCAAGGACAACTGCCCCGCCGTCGCCAACCCCGATCAGGCCGACCAGGACAGCGACAAGAAAGGCGACGTTTGCGACAACTGCCCGGGCGTCGCCAATGCCGACCAGCTCGACACCGACGGCGATGGCGCGGGCGACGCGTGCGACCCAGCGTGCTGTGGCGACGCGGAACTGGACGCCAAGTACCCCGGCGGCGTGCCCAGCGCGGGCTGCGCCAACCAGACGGTGACGGCCGAGCAGTGCGACGACGGCAATCAGGACAACGATGACGGCTGCACCACGGACTGCAAGGTCGCCGCTGTCGTGCCGGTGGAGCTTGTCATCACGGAAATCATGGCGGTGCCGTACAACGCCGACTCGCAGCCGGGCGAATGGCTGGAGCTGTACAACGGCTCGGCCAAGACGCTGGACCTGACGGGCTGGGTGCTCAAGAGCGGCAAGGGCGGCCAGGTGACGCTGCCTGCGCTGAGCATCGCCCCGGGCGCGCGGCTGGCACTCGGCGGTTCAACGGACACGCTGTACAACGGCGGCGCGCAGATCGACTGGGCGTGGCCGGTCACGTTTACGCTGGACGACGCGGACGACACGCTGGCGGTGCTGCATGGCGCGTCGGTGATTGACAGCGTGCACTACGGTCTGCAGACCCCGACGCCGGTGTCCGGCAAGGCGCTGCAGTTGGATCCGCAGTACCACTCGGTTGAGGCCAACGATCTCGCGAAGTTCTGGTGCCAGGCGGACAGCCCGTTCAACAGCGCGGATCCAACGTCGAGCGACCTCGGCACGCCCGACAAGCCCAACACGTCGTGTATCGCACCCGGCGGCGACAAGGACGGCGACGGCGTCAAGAACGAGGTCGACAATTGCCCGTTTGACAGCAACAGCGATCAAAAAGACGTCGACAGCGACGGTTTGGGCGACGTCTGCGACAACTGCCCGACGGTCGCCAACGTGACGCAGCTCGACGGCGACCACGACGGCGTCGGCGACCTGTGCGACAACTGCCCGCTCATCGCCAACAGCGACCAGAAAGACACGGACGGCGACGGCTACGGCGACTTCTGCGACGCGCTGACGTGCGGCAACGGCAAGGTCGACCTGTACGAGGTCTGCGACGACAACAACAAGCTCTCGGGCGATGGCTGCTCGGCGACGTGCCAGATCGAGGCGTTCAGCGCGGGCCAAATCGTCATCACCGAGTTCATGGTCAAGCCCGCGGCGGTGACGGACAGCCTCGGCGAGTGGGTGGAGATCTATAACACGACGGATCAGGCGATCGACATCAGCGGCTGGAACCTGCACGACGACCTGACGCAGAAGCACACGATTTCCCCAGGCGTGCCGCTGCTGGTGCCGGCCAAGGGCTTCCGCGTGCTCGGCATCAACGGCGACAAGACCAAGAACGGCGGCGTGCCGGTCGATTACGTGTACAGCGACTTCACGCTTGCCAACAACGCTGACGCCATCGATCTGGACTGGAACGGCACGGCCATCGACGCGGTCAAGTACATCAAGCAGACGCCGAGCGCGGCGGGCTTTGACATCCAGGACGGCAAGGCGGTGTCGCTCGATCCCGAGCATTTCTCCGCCGTGGACAACGACCTCGCCGTGAACTATTGCCCGGGCAAGTTCAAATGGCTTGGCAGCGCGGGCGATTTTGGCACGCCGGGCAAGCTGAACGCGACGTGCAAGAACATGTGCCTCAACGCGGCGGACGGCACGCCGTGCGACGACGTGACGAGCGAGTGGTGTCAGTCCGGCGTGTGCGTGGTCAAACCGTACTGCGGCGACAAGATCGTGCAGCTCAGCCTTGGCGAGGAATGCGACGACGGCAACACCAAGGCCGGCGATGGCTGCGACGCGACGTGCCACATTGAAGTCAAGCCGATGCCGGACGGCACGCTGCTGATTACCGAGATCCAGGTCAATCCGGACGCGGTGGACGATGTCCTGGGCGAGTGGCTGGAGCTCTACAACCCGACGACCAAAGCGATTGACCTGACGGGCTGGAAGTTGAGCGACACAACGGGCGACTTGCACACGATCGCGGCGGCATGCGGCGACGGGCTGACCGAAGGCGTCGAGGAATGCGACGACCACAACACCAAGGCGGGTGACGGCTGCGACGCGACGTGCCACGTCGAAGGTTCCTGCACGATGGCGCAGTTCAATGGCGCGAGCAGCGTCGTCACCGTCACGCCCAAGAGCGCGCTCGCGTTTGGCAAGAACCTGACCGCGCACGGCTGGTTCCTGTTGGACGAACTGTACGGCACCGGCATGTGTCCCACCGCGGTCGGCCTTTCCGCGTGCAGCGACTTGTTCAGCGTCGGCGAGTCCGGCGACGCCTCGTTTGGCGCGCGCGTCCAGGGTGGCAAGCTGCGCGTGTTCGTCGGCCAAGCGGTGTTTGACATCGCGGACGCGACCCAAGCGCAGTGGTTTCATCTGGCGCTGACGTACGACAACGGCAAGCTCTACGCGCTGCTCAACGGCGCGCTTGTGCTGCAGGTTTCGGTCGGCGGCTGGCCCACGGGCCAGAACGCGGCGGTGGTGACGCTCGGCGGCATGCAGGAGGTCGGCACTGGCAATCTGCTGCATCCGCTCAAGGGCAGCGTCGCCAGCTTCCAGACGTCGACCTTGTTTGGTGCGGCGATGCGCCGGCCGATCGGTCCGCAGGTGAAGTGGTCGGCGCCGTGGAAGGGCGACGCCGTGTCGATCGCGTTGGACGACGGCAGCGGTGCAGCGCCGGTTGACGCCAAGGGCAACACCACCGTCGCCACCGACACGGTCTGGAACGCGACCTACGGCCCGTACTGCAAGGACATCAACGGCTTTGTCGGCGGCAACGGTTCCAAGACGCCTGGCGCGGCGGCGTTGACGATCCCCGCGGGTAGCTACGCGGTCATCGGCCAGAAGGTCGATTTGACGCTGAACAATGACGTGCCGGTTCTGTACGGCATGGCGGACAACCCCGCGGGCAGCGGTTTCTCGCTCAGCAACGCCGGCGACGAAGTCATCCTCAGCAACCCTGCGGGCAAGCTGATCGACGAGGTCGTGTACGATTCCACCTTCCCGTATGGCCAAGGCTACGCGATGATGCTGCTCGGCAGCTGCTATGACACGGCTGCCAACGACGCGGCGGCTTGTTGGCAGTCTGCGTCGAGTGGCGCGTGCGCATATGGCGCTTATGTTGCCACCTCGGGGAGTACGAATGCCAAGTGCGGCGTTGGTCTGCCCGCCTGTATCGCCACTGAAGTCTGCGAAGACATCGGTGCGGGCGATCAGGCCTGTCACTTGAAGGATCGCGGCACCCCGGGCGCCATCAACATCTGCCTTGGCCTGTAGCGCCGCGGCGGGTGAAGTTCGCGACCCGGCGTTGCCGCGCATAGGTGGAGCCTGACATGACCCACATTCCCATGGCCACGACGGAATCGCCCACGGATCTGGCGATGGTTGCGCGCGATCCGCTGCTGGATGCCCTCGCTGACGCCCTCCTCGCGCAGGGCATTCAAGTCCAGCGGCCGCCGCCGGCGACGTGCGCGTGGCAGGCGTTCCTGCAGGGTGCCGTGCTGTGCGTGCTTGCGCCGACTGCGGACGAGACCCCGGCGCAAGTGTGGCAGTCGCTGGCCGATCGCGCGGCGCAGTTGCTGCCGATCTCGGTTGCGGCGCTGCCGGAAGCGCGTCGTTCCCAACAGGGCGATTGGCTCGCGGCGGGCTTTGACGACGTCGTGGTCGGCACGTTTGATGCCCAGGAGCGGGCGTTGCGGCTGCGCGGGCGCATGCGTTCCCGCGGCGTGCGGCACTCGTTGTCCTCGCGCGATCCGCTGACCGGTTTGCCGACGCAGCAGGTGTTCTTTTCGCGTCTCGATCCGGCGATCCGGCTTTCCTCGCGCGCTAACATGCCGCTCGCGGTGGCAGTCATCGACATGGATGGTTTCATCGCGATCGAGCACGCCAAGGGACGTGAAGTCGCGCGCGCGCTGCTCACGGACATGTCCGAGCACCTGCAGGCGACGCTGCGGCGATCGGATACGGTGGCGCGCCTCGGCGACGATCGCTTTGGCCTGATTCTCAATCACATTACGCCGTTTGAGGCGCGCCGGCTGATGTACAAGCTGTGGCGCAGCTTGGGTCTGCGGCCGGAGACGCTGGAGCGCCTGGGCGAAACCGCGAGCCGCGTGACGTTCACCGCGGGCGTGGCGACCTTCCCGGGTGACTCGAGCGACGGCCAGGAGCTGTTCACCCGCGCTGAGATTGCCCTGGACGTGGCGCGCACCACGGGGCATCGCCGGGTGCTGCTGTACTCGGAAACGTGCGGCGACTCTGGAATCGCCACGCATGGCACGGATTTGCGCTATCACCGCGTGCAGTCCGTCAGCCGCGACGAGCCCGAATAATCGGGCGTGACGATTCCGTGACGCTGTGGCGCTGGAACGTGCAGGTGGCTGCTTTGCCGAAAAAACACAGACGTTGGACTGGACGAATCGCCCTGATTGGTCCATAAAGCGGCCGCGCCGGGCCCGGTGCGGGTGCGTTGGGTCCCGGTTTTTCCAGTCTTGCTGATGGTCTTTGGGCTCGTTCACCCGGTGGACGAGTCGACGGACAGGTAAGCCTGCCACATCGTTGTTGCTTTTCGCGCCTGTGATCGAACTTTTTGCGTGATTTGGGGCCTAGCCCCGTAGAACGCGAAACCTCGTTCTGCGAACCTGCAGTCAGCCCGTGCCGGGTAGTCACCAACGCGCGGTGCGAAGGAACGCACAGACAATGAACCCACGTACTCAGAACCCGCGACTTCTTCGTTTGCTTCCGGCCCTGGCGCTGTTCATGGCGCTTGCTGGTTGCGAATACACGGACGTGACCGTGCCGACGTACCAAAAAGGCTACAAGCCGGTACAGCCGATCTCGTTCTCGCACAAGCTCCATGCGGGCGACCTGCAGATGGAATGTCAGTACTGCCACTTTGGCGCCGCGGAGAGCCGCAACGGCTCGATCCCGCCGGTCAACGTCTGCATGAACTGCCACAAGACGGTCAAGCCTGACTCGCCGCAGATCAAGAAGATCGCCGACGCCTACGAGAAGGGCACGTCGATTCCGTGGGTGAAAGTCCACAATCTTCCTGACTTTGTCAGCTTCAACCACAGCCGTCACGTCAGCCGTGGCGTCGCTTGCCAGACCTGCCACGGTCCTGTGCAGGAGATGCCGGAAGTGTACCAGTTCAGCTCGCTGGCCATGGGCTGGTGCGTGAACTGCCACCGTCAATACAGTGAAAAAGACAGCGCTCAGTTTGGCCAGACGCCGCCTGAGCAGTTCAAGGACCTGCACTTGAAGCCCTCGACCGACTGCGCGGCTTGCCACCACTGACCTGGTGACGCTGCGCAGCGCCGACTTACTGCCCCAACGCCGAAGCACTTTACCAGCTCCGGAGGTTCTTTCGATGGACCGCAATCGCGACCACAAGCACGACAACCACGAAGCCGGCCACAAGGCCGTGCAATCGCTGGCGATCTCCAACGCAATCTCCGCCACGCGCAAGAACGCCCAGAAACGGCGTTTTGTCAGCGTCGAGGAACTGACGCGCGACCCGTCCGTGGACGTGCTGCGCGAGCAGGAGCTCGGCCATGTGCCCGTGGTGGGCGACGGCAGCGAATTGCAGCGCCGCGACTTCATGAAAGTGGTCGGCGCGACGTTCGCCGCCGCCAGCGTGAGCGCCTGCGCGCGTCTGCCGGAGCGCTATGCGCGTCCGTACGTGCAGAAGCCGGAAGAGACGACGCCGGGTCGCGCCAACTGGTACGCCACGGCGTGCCGCACGTGCTCGTCGGGCTGCGGCCTGCTGGTCAAGAGCCGCGACGGTCGGCCGATCAAGGTGGAAGGCAACGCGGAGCATCCGGTCAGCAAGGGCGGCGTTTGCGCGGCTGGCCAGGCGGGTGTGCTCGATCTGTACGACGGCGATCGCCTGCGCGGTCCGACCTTGGCCGGCGCGCCGTCCAAGTGGGATCCGCTCGACGCGGAAGTGGCCAAGCAGCTGGCGGCGTATGTCACCAACGGCAAGGCGCTGGCGATCGTCACGCCGAGCGTGAGCGGTCCGGCGAGCAAGGCTGCGATCGTCGCGTTGCAGAAGAAGTTCCCGGGCGCCCAGCACGTGGTGTACGAAGCCGAGAACATCGGCGCGATCGCCGCGGCGCACGCCCTGACCCACAGCCGCAAGGCCGTGCCGGGTCTGCACTTTGATCGCGCTGAGTACGTCGTGTCGTTTGGCGCGGACTACCTCGGTACGTGGCTGCAGCCGGCGGCGTTCACCAAGCAGTGGTCGGCGACCCGCGCGGTGTCGCTGAACAAGAAGACGATGTCGCGCACGGTGCAGAACGAAACGCGCCTCTCGCTGACCGGCTCCAATGCCGATGAGCGCGTGCGCGTCCTGCCGAGCGAGCAGCGCAATCTGGTGCTGACGCTGGCGGCGAAGATCGCCGCGGCGACCGGCGCGGATCTGGGCGTGACGGCGAACGCGGGCGACAAGGCCGCGGTCATTGAGAAGCTGGCCAAGGATTTGCTCGCCAACAAGGGCAAGTCGCTGGTTGTGTCCGATTCCGAGGATCTCGCTGTGCAGGGCGCGGTTGCGTTCATCAACGAGCAGCTTGGCAACTACGGCAAGACGCTGGACCTGAATTCGCACTTGCAGTCCAACCTCGCGGATGCGGCGGCCATTGAGAAGCTGCTGGCTGACGTGAAGTCGGGCGCGGTGACGGGCCTCATCCTGGTCGGCATCAATCCGGCCTACGACAGCCCGACGCCGGGCGCGTGGGTGGAAGCGATCAAGAAGGCGACGGTCGCCATCGCGGTCTCCCAGCGCGCGGATGAAACCGCCAAGCTGTGCAAGATCGTCGCCGCGAGCAACCATGCGCTGGAGTCCTGGGGCGATCTGGAGACGGTGGCCGGCACGGTCACGCTCCAACAGCCGCTGGTCAACCCGCTGTTTGAGACGCGTCAGGCGGAAGACTCGCTGCTCCTGTGGGCCGGCGTGCAGGTGGGCGGCAAGCCCGCGACGTTCCTGCCGTTCCTCCAGGAGACCTGGCAGCAGCAGGTGGCGATCCGCGCGGGCAAGCCGGCGGATTTCATCAAGTTCTGGGACAAATCGGTGCATGACGGCTACGTCGTCGTGGGTCGCGAGTCCGTTGTGATGCCCGGTGGGCCGGCTGAAGTCGCCCCGCCGCAGGATGCGAGCCCGGTTGCGATCGCCGCTGAAGCTTCCGCTGTGGCGCTGCCCGCTGCCGCGACCGCGGAAGCGAAGCTGGAAGCGCCGCCGCCGCCGCTGTACACGCTGGAAGGCGTCAAAAAAGCGCTGGCGACGCCCGCGGCGAAGATCGCCGGTGAGGGCAAGTTTGAGTTGGTGCTGTTCCCGACCGTCGCGCTGCGCTACGGCCAGCAGGCCAACAACCCGTTCCTGCACGAAATGCCGGACCCGATCACCAAGTCGACGTGGGGCAACTACGCGTGCCTGTCGCCCAAGACGGCGGCGGCGATGGGCGTGGGCTCGAGCGACGTGGTGGCCATCAAGGCTGGCGGCGCGACGGATGAATTGCCGGTGGTGCTGAGCCCGGGCATGCACGACAACGCAGTGGGTCTGCCGCTGGGCTTTGGCCGCACTGCTGCGGGCAAGATCGGCAACGGCCTGGGCAAGGACGTGCGCGTTCTGGCGCCTCTGGGCGGCGCGGCCAAGGCCGACGTGACCAAGACGGGCGCGACCGACCCCGTCGCGTTCAGCCAGGTGCATCACAGCTACGAGCACCGCGACAGCGTCCGCGAGACCAGCTACGCGGAATGGTCGGAAAATCCCAAGGCCGGCAACGAGACGCTCGAAGAGATGCTGCACGAGCCGGGCAAGAAAGACCCGCGCGTCACGCGCTCGATCTGGAGCCGCCACGAATACCCCGGCCACAAATGGGGCATGGCGATCGACCTGAACAAGTGCACGGGCTGCGGCGCTTGCGTCGTTTCGTGCAACATCGAGAACAACATCCCGGTCGTCGGCAAGTCTGAAGTGCTGCTCCGTCGCGAGATGCACTGGATGCGCATTGACCGTTACTTCAGCGAGCGCGGTCCCGCGCCGGTGGACGGCCAGGATTGGGATTCGACAAAGGACGATCTGTTGGCGCTGGCCGACAATCCCGAAGTCGTGCACATGCCGATGCTCTGCCAGCA
>CAINLT010000043.1 GCA_903850505.1 uncultured Myxococcales bacterium
CTCCCCACGCCCAGCCGTGCCACCCACCCGGCGCCAAGCGGGGCCGAGCACTGCGCGCAGCGCAAGCGCAGGCCACCCACCGCCCAGCCAACCACCCCACCAACCGCCCGGCCCGGAAGAGAGCGCGAGAGAAACCTGCGGTTTCTCTCGCATCCGGCGCGCCTGCGGCGCCGGCCCCGCAGCAGAAGCCCTACTCCCTCCCCAAAAGCCCCCCGCCGCCGGCGCGCCCCTTCCCCTCCATCCCCTGATGGATCCGCAGCTTCTGCCCCGCGCTCACACCCGCCTGGTGCGCATCCGACTGCCGCACGCCGGTGCTCGTCATCGACCGCAAATGCCGGTACCGCGACTTCACATACCCGCCCAGCGCCGGATCCCCCAGCCACACCAGCCCGCGCCCGGCTTGCACCTGCCGCTCCGACTGCAATTTCTGCGAGAAGCCCGTCAGCACGCCCGCGACAAATTCCCGCCGGCTGCCCTTCACCCCCGCGCGCGCATGGGACCGCCACAGCGACTCACACGCCGCGTGCAGGAAATCGTGGGCGTAATGCGCCAATTCCAGATTGGTCTGCGTGCCGAGGACTTCCAGTTGCCGCTCCATCCGATCCTTGGGCGCCACGTACACGCTGACCCACACGCATTCGACAAAGAACCAGCGGGACAGGATCGACGCCACGAGCTTGGCGTCCAGCCCAATCGCCGCCGCCGTCTGGCCAATCCGCCGCCAGGCAAAATCCGGCGCTTCCACCGCTTTGGTCGCGTCCAGGTTGTAGCGCAGAATCAGCGCGTGCGCCGCCGCCATCGCGCTCTCCGCCTCGTTGACGTTGGGACTCTCCGCCAGCGCCAGCAGCTTCTTGACCTTGGCCAGCATCCGGTCCGTCTCGGTCTCCGGCGCGTGCCCCGGCGTCGCGGTCGCCTGCGCGGGGATGTCCAGCAGCCGGCACGCCTCCTTCCACGCGCCGCCGTGGGACGTCTCATCGCGGATCCCCAGCGCCTCGGTCACGTACTGGTGCGCCATCTCGTGCTTGAGCGTCTCCACGACGTCCAGCCACGGATGCTGCCAGATGTGCTGTTCACTGATGCCCAGCGTGCGCTGGCGGTCGTCCCAGAAGCCCAGCCGCCGGTTGGCGCGGTCAATCAGGAACACCGGCAGTTTGAGGCGGTTGGCGAGCTTGTCGCGGTTCAACGTCTGCCATTCATCGCGCAGGCGCTTGAGCCACGCGCGGTGCAGCGCTTCCAGGGTCACAGAGGCCATCTAGACACTCCGACCAAAGTTCGAGATCAAACCGCTTCCATCCGCGGCGTGCCACCGGAGGTGCATGCTCGTGGATCCAGTCCGAAATGCCACAGGTCTGACTGGAAGAAGTCGGCGTTGGACATCGGTCAGCATGTTTACACTCCAGGGAAAGGTGAGCCGCCCGCAATCGGCGTGCCGCAATACACGCAGCGGCGGAATCGGGTGGACATCGTGCGCTTGCACGCCGCGCATTCCAGCACCCGCGCGCTCATCTTGCCGTCGGCTTTGCCGTCCAGCAAGTCGATTTGCCGCATGCGCTCGATCAGCTCGGCTTCCGTCACGCCCAGCCGGTCGCGCAGCAGCGACCACATCGCCGCGCTGGCCAGCTGCAGCGCCTCCAGCCGCGACTCCAGCTGCTCCGCCTGCTCCTGCGCCGTCTGCGCCTGCGTGCGCGCGGTCGACGCCTTGGAGCTCACATCGCCAATGCGCTTGTCCTGCGCCATGTCCCACAAGAACGACATAATACTCACCTCGGGCTGGAAGTTACGACGCTCCGCTTGCGCGCGCAACGGCGTCTGCGTACCGTGCCGGCCATGCCGCCATCCCCGGAACAGCTTGAACTCATCCGCCGCGCCTCGGGCATGGCGCTGGACGCCGAGGGCGAGCTGCTGCACGAGGGCGAGCCGATTCGCCATCCGGGGCTGCACCGCCTGTTCCAGTCGGGTCTGGACGTGCAGCCGACGGGCGAGGCGATCGTGCGCGTGGGCGACCAATGGGCGTACGTGCAGAGCCGCGGTTCGCCGTTTGTGGTGCAGCGGATGCGCGACGCGGGCGCGGATCTGGCGTTTGAGCTGAACACCGGGACGACGGTGGCGCTCCCGCCGGCCGCGGTGGACCTGCAGTTGCACGGCGAGCACGACCTGACCGTCGCGCTGCCGCAGCCCGGACACGTGGCGCGGTTTGGTCGGCGGGCATGGCACGCGCTGGCTGAAGGTCTGGAGCTGGCGGACGACGGCAACGTGTGGCTGCAAGTGGGCGCGCATCGCCTGCACGTGCGCCGCGGATGACCGCAATTTCAAAGTCTTGCCTTGCTTTTGCCGCTGCAGGCTGACTAGACTGCGCGCCTCTTGTGGGGAAGTGGGCATGCGGTCAACGTTGCGTTTCTTGGTGATTTTCGCGGGTTTGTGGGCGCTGACGGGCTGCGGGGACGACGTTGTCGTCAAGCCGACGAGCGACGTTTTCAGCGGGTCGACCGACGACGTGCAGGTCGCTGCCGACACCGCCGACGACGCGACTGCAACCGCTGGCGACGTGACGAGCACGGGCGACAGCGCGGACGCCGCGCCGGACGCCGACGCGACCCTACCGCCCGACGCAGCGACCGCGGAAACCAGCGAAGACGCCGCCGCGGACGATGCTGCGGATGCCGACGTGTCCCCGTCAGATGCGGATGCCGCCGCGGACAGCGCCGAACCTGCTGACGCGACCGCTGATGCCACGCCAGTGACCGACGATGCGGTGGGAACCGATGCGACGGCGGACGATGCGGCCGTGACCGATGTTGCCGATGTCGACGCTGGCGCGGCGGATACCACAGATGTTGGCGTGGATGCGGCTGACGGCGCGCTGTCTGACACCTGGACGCCGTGCACCAGCGGCGTTTCCTGCGAGGACGGCGACCCGTGCACGTTGGACCTCTGCTGGGACGTGTCCTGCCAGCACATCGCGATTGTCGCCTGCGCCGGCCCGCTCGCGCCGTGCGACGCGCTCCATGCGTGCGCCGCGGGCGTGTGCGACCCCGTGCGCAACGCGTGCGTGCCGTGCGTGACCGCGAGCGACTGCGGCGCCGGCCACGCCTGCCTCCAGAACGCGTGCATGCCGGCGATCCCGTGCAAGTCGGACGTCGCGTGCAAGGGCTACGGCCAGGTCTGCAACAAGGACGCGGGCGTTTGCGCGGACTGCGTCGTTGACGGCGACTGCGGCAAGGGCAACCAGTGCATCGGCAGCAAGTGCCAAGCGGCGACCCCGTGCGGCAGCAGCAAGGACTGCCCCGCGGTGTGCAACCTGCAAGCCGGGCTGTGCGTGGACTGCATGGACGCCATCGACTGCGGCGCCGGCCAGGCGTGCAGCAACAACCACGCGTGCGTTCCCGCGACGTGCAAGGAAACCACCTGTGCGGGCACCGCGGCGTTCGCGTGCGCGGGTGGCGGCTGGTCCTACAGCGCGGGCGGCGAGTGCGACGACGGCAACAACTGCACAACGGATTCCTGCATCAACATCAGCGGCTGCAAGAAGGTCCTCAACACGCTGGCGTGCGACGACGGCAACGCCTGCACGGTCGGCGACGCCTGCGCATCCGGCCTCTGCACCGGCGCGGCAATGGACTGCAACGACAAGAACGCCTGCACCGCCGACAGCTGCGCGCCGACCAAGGGCTGCCAGCACGCCGCCGCCATCGGCCCTTGCGACGACGGCACCGTCTGCACGGTCGGCGACCAGTGCGTCGACAGCGTGTGCACCGGCAAGGCGATTTCGTGCGAGGACGGCCAGTTCTGCACGGTGGACTCGTGCGATTCCGTCAGCGGCTGCCGCAACTTGCCGGGCGACGCGTCACCGTGCGACGACAACAACGCCTGCACCGTGGGCACGCACTGCCAGGACGGCGCCTGCAAGGGCGGCACCGCGGTCAACTGCGACGACGGCCAGCCCTGCACCGTGGACGCATGCGACGGCAAAGGCGGCTGCACGCACAGCCCGCTCACCGACAAGACCGCGTGCGACGACGGCGACCCGTGCACGTTGATCGACGCCTGCGCGACCGGCGTGTGCAAGGGCGCGGCGATCGACTGCAACGACACGAACCCGTGCACCGTCGACAGCTGCGTCGGCGGGGCGTGCAAGCACACCAACGTCACCGGCGCCTGCGATGACAACAACGGCTGCACGACGGGCGACGCGTGCGTCGCGGGCGCGTGCGCCGGCGGCGTGGCCGTGAGCTGCGCGTCGGACTCCAAGGGCTGCGGCAACGGCGTGTGCAAATCGACGGGCAGCCAGTCGTTCACGTGCAGCGTCGTCGCGCAACAGGACGGCACAGCGTGCGACGCGGACGGCAACGGCTGCACCGTGAACGACGCGTGCAAAGCCGGTGCGTGCACGGCGGGTGCGACAAAAGACTGCGCCGCGGCGGGCTCGGCTGACGGCTGCCAGATCGGCGTGTGCCAGTCGCTCAGCAGCACCAGCAACACCTGCGCGGTCGTCGCCGCCACCATCGGGACGACGTGCAACGCCGACAGCAACGGCTGCACCGCGGGCGACAAGTGCAACGCGCTGGGCGCCTGCGTGCCGGGATCGATGATCGACTGCAACCTCGACCCGGCGTACTGCACCACGGGCGCGTGCTTCTCGACCGGCGCGACCAGCTACACGTGCGCGGGCGGCGCCAACAAGCCGGACGGCACCACGTGCAACGCCGACAACAGCGGCTGCACGCTGGACACCTGCCAGGGCGGCAAGTGCCAGGGTGGCAGCGCGCCGGACTGTTCAAGCGCGACGGACAAGTGCAACACCGGCGTCTGCAAATCCAGCGGTTGGAGCAAGTACACGTGCGCGGGCGCCGCCATCCTGTGCGACGACGGCAATCCGTGCACCAACGACTTCTGCCAGTTGCCCGGCGGGTGCACCGCGACCGCCAACAGCGCACCGTGCAATGACAACAACGCCTGCACGCTCAGCGACACGTGCAGCGGCGGCAAGTGCGGCAGCGTCACGCCGGCTGTGTGCGACGACAAGAACGTGTGCACCGTGGACTCATGCGATCCGGTCAAGGGCTGCATCGGCACGCTCATCAGCTGCGACGACGGCGACGCGTGCACGGTCGACACGTGCGACAGCGCCAAGGGCTGCTTGCACACCGCGCTCACCAACTGCGTGACCGTCGGCGTGCCGTACGTCGAGCCGTTCAACTGCGGCGGCGCGACCGGCTGGACGCTTGGCCAGACCGTGGAGACCACCGTCGGCTGGGGCATCGATGGCACGCCCGCTGCGCCCGGCTATCTCTCGCCGCTGTGCTCGCTGAACTTCAACAACGGCAAGGACTTCCAGTGCGTGAACCCGGTGGACGCGTCCGCCGTTTCGCCGGTCATCAACGCGGTGAACTTGCCGGCAGGCAGCCACCTCGCGCTGCGCTTCTTCAACAATGGCGTCTATGAAGCCGCCGCGTACGATAAAATGAGCGTCGAGATCACCACGAACAGCGGCGTGAATTGGCTGGAGTTGCTCAGCATCCCCGCGCCCGCGAACGCGGTGTGGACGCTGCAGACGATCGATCTGACGCCGTACGTGGGCAAGCCGCTGCAGCTGCGGTTCCGCTTCCTCACCACGGACTGCATCCTCAACGACACCGCGGGCGGCTTCATCGACGACCTCGCCATCTACACGACCAACTGCAGCGCGACGGTGCTGTGCGACGACAAGAACGCCTGCACCACGGACGTCTGCGACAAGCTGAGCGGCCAGTGCACATTCACCGCCAACGCGCTGGTCTGCAACGACGGCAACGCGTGCACCGCCAGCGATGCGTGCAAGCTCGGCGTCTGCAGCGGCACGGCCACCAACTGCGATGACGGCAACGCCTGCTCGCTCGACGCGTGCGACGGCAGCACGGGCAAGTGCACGCACGCGGCGATCGGCGACGGCACGACGTGCAACGACAACAACCCGTGCACCACCGCGGACGCGTGCGCCGGTACGAGCTGCGTCGGCGGCGTGAGCCCGTGCAATGACAACAACCCGTGCACCACCGACATCTGCGCCAACCTGAACGGCGCGGCGTCCTGCAGCTCCAAGATTCTGCCGGACACGACGCCGTGCAACGACGGCAACGCCTGCACCGCGCCAGACGCGTGCACATCGGGCGTCTGCACCGGCCCCGACACGTGCGCCTACAGCACGGTGTACAGCGAAACCTTCGCGTGCGGCGCGACCAACAACTGGAAACTGCAGGGCGTCGGCACCAGCGGCCTCGCGTGGGCAGTCGATGCCACGCCGGCGACGCCGGGCTACTACTCGCCGAGCTGCTCGCTCAATTTCAACGACGGCACGACGTACGGCACCGTCGTCCCCGCGGTCGCATTCGCCACGTCGCCCAGCTTCGTCCTGCCCGCCAAGGCCAGCGCGTGCAAACTGAGCCTGTACAGCTGGTCCAACGTGGGCATGTTCAACGGCGAGACGCGGGCGATCGCGCTGTTGGACGCCACGACCGGCTTGGACCTCGTCACGTATGGCATCGCCAGCAGCGTCGACGCCAACGCGTGGACGCCCGTGCAGATCGATTGCGCAGTCGCGTTGGGCCATACCGTCATGGTGCAACTGCGCTTCTCCGACTCCGCTGGACCGCTGCCCATCCAGCCGAATGGCGCGGGCTGGTTCGTCGACGATGTGCAAGTCAACGTCGCCGCACCCTAGAACGACGATCAGATCGCACGCGAAAAACTCCGTCCTATTGTGTCGACTCCAGGCTGGCCGAGTCGGTCGACATTCGGAAGGAGGCGCTTGGCCAGCCACACAATGACGCCAGGCAGTGTGACAGACTTGCGACAATGGCCGCGAAGAAAACAGCATTCAAGCCGCGCAAGAATTTGCATTCCTCCACGCAAATCTGCATCTTGCTGCGCGCCAAGCGCAGTCTGGCATCACTTTGGGAGAAGAAATCATGCGTAACCTATTGTTCAGTCGCCTGATCGTCGCCGTTTGCGCGATGAGCACGCTCTTTGCTGTACAGGCATTTGCCGACTATCCGGAAAACGAGGTGTACCTCGGACTCTTCGGCGGCGTGCATTTGCCGGAGCGCAATTGGGACTTCGGCGACGACACGCAGAATCCGCAGCCGCTGCCGACGTGGTCGGCGGACATGGGCGTGCGCCTCGGCTATCAGCTGTCCAAGCGTTGGGCGGTTGAATTGGGTGCGGGCTATCTGCCCATTACCGCCGATCTCGGCGGCAAGTCCCACGCGTTCCGTTATGACGCGGACGTGTTGTTCCATCTGCTGACGTCGGATTGGACGCCGTTTATCGTCGCCGGCTTTGGCGCGTACCATTCGACCGGCGGCGCGCTGGGCAAGGACGTCGATCCGCAAGTCCACGCCGGCGTTGGCGTTCGCGGCTTGATCCTGCCGTGGCTGGCGCTCCGTGCGGAAGCGCGGGAAATGTGGACGGACGGCTTTGACGCCGCCAACGCGTGGAACCTGGGCGTGACCGCGGGCGTGGATATCTTCTTTGGTGGCAAGAAAGCCGAGAGCAAGCCGGCGCCCGTCGTCGTTGAGAACGACCGCGACCACGATGGCGTCCTCGACGTTGACGACAAGTGCCCGGATGTGGCGGGAACGGCGGAACGCGCGGGTTGCCCGGCGCCGGCGGATCGCGATGGCGACGGCATCCTCGACGCGGACGACAAGTGCCCGGACGTCGCCGGCAAGAAGGAACTCAACGGCTGCCCGGACAAGGACGGCGACGGCATTGCCGACGGCGACGACAAATGCCCGGACGTGGCTGGCAAGAAGGAACTCGCGGGCTGCCCGGACAGCGACAACGACGGCATCGCCGACGCGGACGACAAGTGCCCGACGCTGGCTGGCACGGCCAATCGCCGCGGCTGCCCGGATCGCGACGGCGACGGCATCCTGGACGCGGACGACAAGTGCCCGGACATCGCTGGCGTGAAAGAAGCCGACGGTTGCTTGCCCAAGGCGGTGCAGGCGTTTGCCGGCGTCATCAAAGGCATCAACTTTGACACGGGCAAGGCGAGCATCATGAAGAGCTCGCACAAAGTGCTGGAGAGCGCGCTGCCGGTCCTCAAGCAGTACGCCAGCCTGCGTCTGCGGATTGAAGGCCACACCGACAACGTCGGCGATTCGGCGGCCAACAAGAAGCTGTCGCAGGAGCGCGCGGACGCGGTGCGGACGTTCTTTGCGGAACACGGCATCGAGGCCAACCGCTTTGAGACCGTCGGCTTCGGCGACAGCAAGCCGATCGCGGACAACAAGACCAAGCCGGGTCGGGCGCAGAACCGCCGGATTGAGTTCGCCGTCATCGGCGCGCAGTAGTCAGTTGCGGTAGAGAATCGCGCGCCCGGGCAGGACAACCTCCCGGGCGCACGGCGTTTTTGGTGATCGCTCGGGCGCGGCTACCAGCTCATGCGGCGCACGGTGCCGTCCCAGCTCGCGACAACGGCAGCCAGCGCGCCATCGACGAAGCGGACGGCCTTCGCGCCGGACTCGAAATCGCCGCGCTCGGCAAGAAGTTCGCCACCGCCGACGCGAAAGACCTTGGCAGTGCGGTCGTCAGAAGCCGTGGCGACAAATGCGCCCGCGCGGTCCAACGCCACGCCCGCGATCACGTCCGTGTGCGCCTGCAACTTCCACAGCGCGTCGCCCGTACGCGTCTGCCACAGCGTCAGCACGCCGTCCCACGTCGCGGACGCGAGCACTTGCGCCTGATTGCCGAGGGCCACGGCCACGACGGGCGAACCCTGCCCGCGCAACGCGAGACGCGCGCCGCCGCCCACCGGATCCCACGTGCGGACAATGCCATCCTCGCCCGCGGTCGCCACGAGACGCCGCGCGCCCAGCACCGCTACTGCCGTCACGGCGCCGCGATGGCCGCGCAGCACGCGGCGGACGCGAAAACCGGGCAC
>CAINLT010000044.1 GCA_903850505.1 uncultured Myxococcales bacterium
ACGGACAACGGCGATTCTCCGCTGCCTGCGGGTCGCAATGGCGCGGCGCGCGACCGATCGGTGCAGAAACTGCTGCGCGTGGGCACCTGGGGCCAGACGCTGGTGCAGGAATCGGTGGATGGGCAGGGCGCGCGGCTGGTGCATGAAATCGCGGTGCGGCCGGGCGAGGTGGACGGCGCGCTGGCGCTTGTCGAGGCGTGGCGGGCCTTTCACCATCCCACTTTGCACACGCTGCAGCATGGCACCGTCGCGCAGCCGGCCGGGAGTCCGGGGCAAGTCCTGCGGCTGGAGAGGCCGCTGCCTCGCGGGACGCCGCTTGCCCAGGTGCTGCCGCGGGCGTCGCTGGGCGAAGACGCCGTTGCCGCGCTGTTTGTCGATCTGGCCAAGGGGCTTGCCGAGTTGCACGCCGCGGGTCTTGTGGCGGGCAACCTGAGCGCGGAGACGCTGCTGCTCTGTCCGCCGGGCCAGGATGATGCCGCGCCGCTGCTGCTTGTTGACGCCGGCTTGCCGGGGATTGTCATCGCCGCGAGCGGGCCGCTGGGCGACGTGGGCAATCCGCGCCTCGGGCAACTGCTTGCGGTGACGGAGGTTGTGGCTCCGGAGGTCCTCGCCGGTCAAGCGCCAACGCCCGCGGCCGATGTCTTCGCACTTTGCGCCGTGCTGGGTGGGACGCTCCTCGGGCGCCCGGTTTTTGAGGCCGCGAGCACGGCGGCGCTGCGGGCGGCGATGGCGCAAGGTCCGGCGCCGGCGGCGATGGCGGAATTGACGAACGCGGCGCCCCATCTCGCGGCGATCCTGCAGCGCGGTCTGGCGGCGCAGCCGTGGGCGCGCGCGGGCGTGCTGGCGGAATTGATCGAAGCGCTGACCGCCCGCTGCGGCAGCTTGCCGACGACGCTTGCCGATGAACGCACGGTGCTTGCGCCGTGGGCACCGGGTTCGCCGCTGATTGCCCTGGCCGCGTATGCGTCGTCCGTGCCGTGGTCCGCGCAGTTTCCGGAGAGCGCCGTGGTTGTCGCGTCCAGCGCGGCGGCTGCTGCCGGTCCGGAAGGTCAGGCCAAGCTGCGGGCAGCCCTGGATCAGCTCGAACTGGAGCGCCGGCGCGGCCAGACGCAGGCCGAAACCCAGGGGCGCAACGTCCTTTCGCGGCTCATCATCGTCGCGCTCTTTGCCTTGCTGGCGGCGGCCATTGCCGCGACCGCGGTGCGTCAAGCCCACCGCGCGCAGCTCGCGCTGCATCCGCAACGGGCGGCCGATACGCTCGCGCCGCCGCCCATCAAGCCGTTGCCCAAGGCGCGCGTGCTGTTTGAGACGCCGCCTCCGGAGTAACCGCCGCGCGGCAATCCTGCTATGCTCTCGCGCCTGATTCAGGAGCCGCGCATGTCCACCCGACTTGAACACGATTCCCTCGGCGCCATCGCCGTGCCGTCTGACCGCTTCTGGGGCGCGCAAACGCAGCGGAGCCTCGAGCACTTTCGCATCGGCCACGAGCGGTGGCCGCGATCGCTGCTGCGCGCGTTGGGCATCGTCAAACGGAGCGCCGCGATCGTGAATGCCCGCGACGGCTTGCTGACCGAAGCGATGCGGGACGCGATTGTCGCCGCCGCCGATCAGGTCATCGACGGCAGCCTGGACAGCCATTTTCCGCTGGTGATTTGGCAGACGGGGTCGGGTACGCAGACGCACATGAACGCCAACGAGGTCATCGCGTTTGTCGCGAGCCAGCGGCTCGGCCAGCCCGTGCACCCCAACGACCACGTCAACCGCAGTCAATCGTCCAATGACGTGATGCCAACGGCGATGCACATCGCGGCGGTGGAAGACGTGCGCTTGAAGCTCCTGCCGGCGGTGCTGGCGCTGCGCAATCACGTGGACGGCAAGTCGCTCGAGTTCAAGGACGTGGTGAAGCTGGGGCGCACGCACGGCATGGACGCGGTGCCACTGACCGTGGGCCAGGAGCTGTCCGCGTGGGTGAGCCAGTTGGACCACGGCGCGCAGGCGATTCGCAACGGTCTGGCGCATGTCCAGGAGCTGGCCATTGGCGGCACGGCAGTGGGGACGGGGCTGAATGCGCCGGCGAAATTCGGCGATGACGTGACGTGGGAGATCGCCGGCTACACGCAGATCCGCTTTGTGCCCGCGCCGAACCGGTTTGAGGCGCTGGCGAGCCACGACGCGCTCGTCGAGCTGCACGGCGCGCTCAAGCGGCTGGCGGTGAGCCTGCTGAAGATCGCCAACGACGTGCGGATCCTCGCGAGTGGTCCGCGCGGCGGGCTGGGCGAGCTGATCCTGCCGAGCAATGAGCCGGGGAGCTCGATCATGCCCGGCAAGGTCAATCCGACGCAGGCGGAAGCGCTGGCGATGGTGGCGATGCGGGTGATGGGCAATGACGTGACGGTCGGGATTGCCGGCAGCCAGGGTCTGCTGCAGCTCAACTCGTGCAAGCCGGTCATCCTGCATGCGGTCATTGAGTCGATCGGCCTTCTCGCGGACGTTTGCACAAGTTTTGACGTGAACTGCATCGTCGGGCTGGAAATCAACCGCAAGGCCATCGCCGCGCACCTGGATGGCAGCCTGATGCTGGTGACGGCGCTGACGCCGCGGATTGGCTACGAGCGCGCGGCGGAAGTGGCCAAGCTCGCGCAGGCGCAGGATCTGACGATTCGCGAAGCCGCGCTGCACCTGCAGGTGCTGGACGCCGCGACGCTGGACGAACTTCTCGCTCCCGAGCGCATGACCGCGCCGGCGTCGGAGCGCTGACGCATGCCGGTTGTTCGCTGGCGGTGGCCGCTCTACACGCTGGTCCTGGGTATTTCCGCCCTGGTCGCGCTGCCGCTTTGGCTTGTGCACGTGCTGCCCGCGGCGGGCTGGACGCAGAATCTGCACATTGCGCGCGTGCTTTCCGACGTGATGACGCGTGGCCCGGACGCGCTGCACGGGCGACTCTGGGTGCCGACGCCGGTGACGCTGGTGCCGTACGCGCTGGCGCTGCTGGGGCCCAAGATCGGCTTCGCCATGGCTGCGCGCTTGGTCGCGACGCTGGCGCTGTTCGCGCTGCCGTGGGCGTGGATCGGCTGGCTGCGCGCGTCGGGACGCAGTCCGTGGCTGGTGGTGGCGGCGCTCCCGTGGTTGATGGGGCCGGCGTATCTGCAGGGCGACCTGCCGCTGCTGGTGGCGTGGCCGCTGTGGTTCTGGGCGCTCGCGGCGCAGTTGCAGGCGATGCGCGCAGGCGGCGCGTGGCGTTGGCTGCGGCTGGCGGTGCCGGTGGCGCTGTTGGCCGTGACCCAGCCCGTCGCGTTCCTGACGATCCTCGGGCTGCTGCCGATCCTCGCGATCCTGCAGATCGGTCGCGCGGGGTGGCGGTCGGCGCTGCGGTCCCTGATCCTGACGCTGCTCGCGCTGTTGCCGGCGATCGCGCTGCTGGTGCCGTGGGTCGGCAAGATTCTCGCCTCGCTCGGCGGTACGCACGCGTTTGCCCAAGCGTGGCGGAGCGAGTGGTGGCTGCCGGGCGACAACTTCCGCCAGCTCGCGGATCTGTCCCTGGATGGCTTTGGCAACCACGGGCCGCGGATCGATTCGCTCAAGGAAATGCGCGAGCGCGTGGGTGAAATGCTGGCGTTTGCCTGGCTCCTCGCGCTGATGGTCTGGCTGGCGGCGGCGATGCGGCAGGCGCGCGAACGGCCCAAGCCTCAAGACGAACTCGCCAATCCGCATCCGGCGCACGCGCTGGCGGCCCTGACGCTCGCCTATTTCCTCCTGCCGGCGCGGCTGATTGCGCCGATTCCGCTGCTGCAGTTTTCCGGCCTGCTGCCGCCGGTCGTCGGGATGCTCGCTGCCCTGGCGCTTCCGCTGGACCCGCTGGCGCCGCCGCCGTCGATGCGGACGCGGACGTGGCTGGCTTCAGCCGTGCTCCTGATCGTCGTCGCGGTGCTGCCGGCGTTTGCGATGCGGTCGCTGCTCTTGGACAGCGTCGGGTTCGGGTCGATGACGCAGGCGCTTGCCACGCTGCCGGTCGACCAGCGCGTCTGTACAGTGTCCGCGCGCAGCGATGTGCGGCATGTCCGCGCGGGCGTGCACGACGATCTGGCCGCTTGGCCGCTGATCTTGCGCGGCGGCCTCGTCAACGAGCCGGTCCCGGACGTGCTGTGGACCCCGGTTGTCGAGTACGCCAACGGCCATCTGCCGTACCTGCCGCGCGCGCAGGATGTCCGCCTCGACGACGCGCGGGCGTGCACGTACATCGCGGTGTTTCGCGATCCCGGCGTGGCAGTAGATCAGATTGCCAAGCAGTTCAAGCCCTTGCCGCGCCTCTACAGCCGGGACATGTGGGAGATTTACCAGAACCTGCGCGCCACGCCTTGGCCGCCGCCGGTCTGGCTGACCCCGCAGACGGAGCGGATGACCGCTTGCGCGACAGCGATGATCGGCCTGGTGCCCGTGCAAATGCCGCCCGAACAGGTGGAGACGATGCAGGCGCGCGCGCGGCTCGGGTGGAATATCCGCTGCGTGGACGTCGCGCCGCAGCCGCCGGAGCAACTGCCGGTCAACGCGCCCATGCGCCTGGCCGTGCCCATTCCCCAGCAACCGCCGCAGGCGCAGCGCGTGCCAGTGACGCCAACCGTGCTACACTAGCCCAAGTGCCGTGTGATGGCGGCGAACAAGGTCTCCGTGGGTCAGCCGCTGTTTTCTGTCTTCGGCATTCCGGTGCACGTGTCGATCTGGCACTTGCTGACGCTGCTCTTCTTCTTTCAAACCTCGTTCCAGAACGGCGTGGAGTTCGGCTTGGCGATGCTGTTCGCTGCGAGCGCCTCGGTCTTTCTGCATGAGATGGGCCACGCGCTGACGAGCCGGCATTTTGGCCTGCAGCCGACGGTCGTCCTGACCGGCTTTGGCGGCTTCACGTCGCATCAGCCGGCACGGCGGCCGCGGGACGAGTTCCTGGTCGTGGCGGCCGGACCGACGATGAACTTCGTGCTCGCTGGCTGCCTGTTTGGCCTGCACACGGCGTTCGCGGGTGAGGACGGCGACACCGGCTTCGCCCAAGTGCTGATGTCGCAGATCATTTTTCTCAATATCTTCTGGGGGATCTACAACCTCCTGCCGATCATGCCGCTGGATGGCGGGCAGTTGCTGCGGGTGACGCTGCGGCGGTTCGTCAAGAAGTCGCTGAATGCCGATCGCTGGACGCACCGGGTCGGGCTCGTGCTGGGCGCCGTGATGGCCGTGTTCTTTGCCGTGCAGTTCCACAGCGTGTTTGGCGCGGTGCTGCTGGGCCTCGCGGCGTTTGAGAACTACCGCGCGCTGCAGAACGTCAACAACATGGACGCTGACTACCGCGCGGACCGACCGCATGAGCGCGTCGGCGAACTGCTGCGGCAGGCGCGAACGGCGTTTGAGGCGCGCGATTTTGAGGCCGCGATGCGGTTCTGCCATCACGCCCGTGCGGAGCCGGAATTGTCCCCGGCCGAGATTCGCCACACGTGGCACATCCTCGCGATCTCGGCGGCGAGTGTGGGCGACCTCGACGACGCGATTCGCTTCGCCGAACGCGTGCCCAATTCTCCGGAGATGGCGCAGGTCCAGGCGTCGTGCCTGCTGAGCCTCGGCGATGCCGCGCGCATCCGCACATTCCTGCGGTCGCCCGCCGCCCTGCAGTTGACGCCGGAACGTCTGGACGAGCTCCGGGCGCTCTCGCGCAACGACGCGTAGCCCGCCAATCCGCCGCTCTCCCACGTGTTGACACTGCCGCAGCGGCCAACGATCATGCCCGCGCCCGCGCGCTTGCGGACCAGGATAGCCATGCGCCTCTCTCGCTTTGCCCTTCGCTTGTCCATTGCCCTGACCTTGCCGGCCCTCGCCGTGCCCGCGCTCGCGGCGCCCAAAGTGGTGCTGAAGCCCAAGGATCAGGCGCTCTCGATCCTGCACAACGCGCTCAAGTCGGCGGACTTTGCCGCGCGCGGCATGGCGTATCGCGGCGCAGCGTTCGACAAGGCCAACAAGGATCTGCAGAAGCAGCTGGAAGACGGCATGTTGGACCCGCAATGGGTCGTGCGGCGCGGCGTGGCGGAAGCCATGTATGCGAGCAAGAATCCCAAGTGGGCGCAGATCATCAAGGAAGCGCTGGGTCTGGCGGTGATTTCGCCGTATGACACGCTGCCGGCGCTGGACGAGATTGCCGACAAGGACGCGATTCCGCTGCTGCTGGCCGTGCTTTCCGACAAGGAAAACCCGCTGCAGGACAAGATCATGACCGCGATGGTCAACCGCAATCGGCCGAATCTCGCGGCGGTGCTGGTGGCGTCGCTCAATTCCAAGGATTCGCTCGCGCAGGCGACGGCGGTCAAGGGCGTGGCGCAGCTGGATCCGGTGCTGCAGCCCAAGGTGCTCGACGCGGTGGCGAAGGCGCAGGGCGGCAACGACGACGTCGTGAAGTCGCTGCTGGCGGTCGCGGAGAAGACCGACGAGCGCGTGCCGGTGGCGTTCCTGAGCGCGGTGAAGTCAAAGGACCCGATCCTCTCGGCCAGGGCGCTGGCGATTCGCGCGCTGCACGATGACCGCACGGTGGCCAAGGCGCTGCTTGCCGTGTGCCAGAAAGCGACGGGCAAGGACCAGGTTGAGCTGCTGAACGCATTTCGCCGCGTCGCGGGCAAAGACGACGTGAGCGGCCTGAAGTCGATCATCAACGGCGCGCCGTCGCCGGATTTGCTGTTCGCGGTGTATGAAATCCTCGCGCGGCTCGGCGATCGCTCGATGTCACAGGAAGCGGCCAAGCTGGCGGAGTCGACGGACACGGACGTGCGCGCGACCGGCGTGTTCTACCTCGGCTGGGTGAGCGGTCCGGGCCGGCTGAAGGAAATGCACCAGTACCTGGACGACGGCATCCCCGCGGTGCGTCTGGCGGCCGCGCGCGTGCTGGGCTACATCCAGTCGCCAGTGTCCGTGGCGCCGATCAAGGAAGCCATCGAGCGCGAGCAGAGCGAAAGCGTGCGTCTGGAGCTGATCAAGGCGCTCGCGTCGATCAAGTCCAAGACCGCGTACGAAGCGCTGATGTTCTTCACCCGCGAGAAGGATCCGCTGGTGCGGCGGACGGTCGTGCGCGCGCTGGCGGAGTCGGGCGAATCGGCGGTGCGGCCGGGCCTGCAGAACGCGCTGAACGACAATGACCCGCGGATTCGCGCGGAGGCCGTGCGCGGCTTCATCCTGAGCGACATCGCGCAGGCCGTGAAGATCTGGGAGCGCGCGCTCAAGTGGCTGCCGCGCGGCGTCATGTTGGAGCTGACCCACGAGCTGACCAAGACGATGGAAGGCTTCCTGGAGATCGCGCTGTTCAAGTCTGGAACGGACGAAAATGGCTTGGCGTTGCGCGAAGAGGCGTTGATCGGTCTGCATCTGCTGCCGGAGTCGGAGGGCAAGGTGCTGCACAAGGTGTTGCAGAATTCCGACGACGAAGACCTGCGGATTCGCATGCTGACCGCGCTGTTCGCGCTGGAAGGCAAGAAAGTCGCGCCGGAGATCAAGTCGCTGGCGCTGTCGTCGGGTCCGCGCTCGCGCGTGGCGGCGATCCGGATGCTCGGCAAGCTGAAGGGCGACAAGGAAGCGACTGAGCTGCTCGTGAAGTTCCTGGACGACACCGACGAGCGCGTGCGGGTGTCGGCGGCGCTGACGCTCCTGGGCGGCTGAGTCTTGCAGAAGTTCACACACCGATGGCTGCTGCTTCCGACGCTCCTGGCGGGCTGTGCGCAGGCGCCTGCGCCGTTGGCGACCCGCGACTATCCGCTGGAGGCGGACGCGCTGCTGCACGGCCTGGGGCCGAGCCAGACCTGCCGCAACGACCGCGATTGTCAGGAAGGCGCGGTGCGCGCCGTGTGTACGCTGGGCACGTGCTTTGGCCTGCTGACAACCGATGAGCGCGTGACCCGTGCGCTGCTCGTCGAGCGACTGGCGGCGGCGGATGCCCCGGTGCAGGCGGAAACCCTGAAGCCGCTGCTCGCGGCGCTGTCGAGCGACACGACGACGAACGGCCAGAAGATGGCGGCGATCGACGGTTTGGCGGCGGTGACGGCGAAGAAGCCGAACGACGAGGTCACGGTCGCGCTGCGGCTTTTTGCCGCCCACAAGGATGAATCGTTGGCGGCGACGGCGCGGCTGGCGCTGGGGCGTGCGGGCGATGCGACGGTGCGGCCGGCGCTGCTGGAAGATTTGACCCGGGGTACGGAGTTGTTGCGTGCGGAGGCAGCGCGGGCGTTGGCGTCGGCTGTGCAGGATCCGGGCGTCCAGAAGGCGCTGGTGGCGGCGCTGGCGGATGGCTCGCCGGTGGTGCAATTGGCGGCGCTGCGGGCGCTGACGCCGGTGGCGCGTACCGCGATCGTGGCGGGGAAGCTCAGTGAGTTGGCGGCGCGAACGCCGGCGTTTCGCTACGAAGTGGAACAGTTGCTGGCGGGAGGTGTGAAGTGAAGCGAGTCCTGACCGTCCTGCTGCTGGCGGTCACAGCCCACGGCTGTGGCAAGTCTTCAGAACCACAAGAAGAACAAGCCGCGCCGGTGGCATTGCCGAAGCCGCCGACGGTCTCAGACTCGGGTGGGCCCTACGTGCTGCGGTACTTTTCAGCGGCGGCTGGCGAGTTTGTTGCCGCGAAGACGCCCGCGGAGGTGCCCGAGGGCGCGCGCGGACAAGTGCTCGTGGCGCCAGAGGACCCGAACCTGCAGGGACCGTGGCTGTTTGTCGCCGATCTGACGAAGAAGGCCGGCAACGCCTATGAAGTGCGCGTCATCGATCGCGCCGAGATTGAGAAGCAGCTTGCCGCGGCCAAACCGGCACCCGAACCCGCCGCAGCTGCGCCAGAAGCCGCGCAGGAGCCCGCGGCGCCCGCCGTGGCTGGCCAGCCCGCGCCGCAACCGGCGGCCGTGGCAGCGCGCGACAACGACGTCATCATCTACCGCACGTCCTGGTGCGGGTACTGCAAGAAGGCCGCCGAGTACTTGCGGGCCAAGGGCGTGAAGTTCGTCGAGAAGGATATTGAGAAAGACCCCAAGGCGCGTCAGGACATGCTGGCCCGCGCGCAGAAGGCGGGTGTCCCGCAGTCGTCCTTGCAGGGCGTGCCGATCTTGGCGGTGAGGGGCAAAATCATAACGGGTTTTGACCGAAACGCGATCGACAGAGCCCTTGGCGGCTAGCGAAATAATTGACCCGCGCGCCAGTCGCGCCATCCTGTGGGCACGCGGCCGATGCCGCTTGGGACTCTGCGGATGGCCACGGACAACGTCATTACCCTGCACAACCACCGCGTTGCGCTCCATCGCGGCAATGCCCATCAGGCGCCGGATCTGGAGACGCAGGCTGAGTCGATCGACCAGGACGGCGTGCACTTGAACGACGTCGGAGCGCTCGACCTCGGCCGGTACGTGTGGATGGACCTGAACGTCGACGAAGGCGAACCGGTCCGCGCGCTTGGCGAAGTGCAGCCGCGGGATCCGCTGACGCTGGCGCTCGATATCAAGTTCAAGCACCTGTTCCCCGACCAGAAACGGCGGTTGATGCACGCGCTGGGGAAGTAGAAATCCGGGAGGCGCAAGGCGCTCAACTCGCCTCCGCCGCCGCTGGATCAGGCAGTCACGGCCTCCCAGTCCCGAACAGCCCGACTAACCGGGATTGCATTGCCAGCTGTGGCGTAACCTAGTTCACTTGGGCGAATCCCGGCTGCCGCCGGGACCGGGCTGGCGGTCGGCCCCGAAGGGCCGACTCGTGACGCGTTTGGCACGCCAAACGCGCCACGACCGCGAAGCGGCGCACATCCCTTTCGCAGCTGCCAACGCCTGCGATCGATCACATTCCGAACAAAATGTTCGTCCCTCCCCGCGGCAAAACCGCCGAATCGCCGAATACCAACTGAGGGCAATGTCGGTGCCCTCGTTCGCGGCAACGCCCGGCGTACGGCGGGTTGAGCCACGGGCCCACAAACCAATGCCGGGCTGCCACGGGGACGAAGGAATCCCAACGGGCGGCCGAAGGCTGGGCTGGGCAGCGGAAGCGCTGGGACCCAGGTGTGGATGGGTGTGCCCGGCGCAAGCTGGGCCCCCTTCGGCGGGGCGGCACAAGCTGGGCGGGCGGCCCCGGCGCGATGGGTGGCGTACGTCCCGCGGACCGCACGACCGCCAAAAAGCCTGAGGGCGCCGACCCTCGCGGTACCGACGCCCTCAGTCCACCTCACTGTCACACCGTCTGGCTCAACCGCGTTCGATCTTTTCCACCGCGAGTTCCAGCTCTTCGACGTTCACGTCGGTGCCTTTGCCGTCGAGGGTGAAGCCCTTCCACTTGGTCGGCCAGCCTTCAAAGAAGTTGTACCGCATGATCTCGCTGCCATCGTCAGCGCAGAGGATGATCGACCCCGACTTGCGCTGCACTTTGCCCTCGACGACGTTCTTGCGCCATTCCCAGAGCTCGGTGTTGTTGATGTAGCCGCGCTTCAGCGTGACGTTCGTGTACTTGGTCCGACCCGGGCGCTTGCGGAGGATCAGATCGTCGCCGTCCTGATACTCGATGACTTCCGTTTCAGAATCCAAGCCTTCCACGTTGCGGAATGCGCCCGTGGTGACGCCTTCGACTTCGACTTTGAAGTTGAAGTTACCAATGTGGTCAAATTGCCGACGATTTGGCATGACGTATGTTCTCCATTCCCTTCAGGAATCCGTGCATCTCTGTCGCTGCGCCAGTACCCCACCGCCGCAGGATGTCCCGCCGATTCACCTGCGACGCCACTTTGGGCCCCGCAGCGCGGTCCATCGCTTGCCACGGTAGATCGGTGCGCGGCCGAACGCAACTGCGAGAATCCGTGAAATTTGTCGCTTGGGGTCGCGACGCCCCAGGGTCAGGATGCGAGCTGGCGGCGAATGCGATCAACCACCATCTCGATCGCCACGCGCTGGTTGCCGCCTTCGGGGATGATCAGGTCGGCAAAGCGCCGCGACGGCTCCACGAACGCCTCATGCATCGGCCGCACCGTCCGCGCGTACTGACGCCGGACATCGTCAAAAGTCCGGCCCCGCCGCTCCATGTCCCGCCGGATGCGCCGCAGCAGGCGGATGTCCGCCGGCGTGTCGACAAAGAGCTTGATGTCGAAACGATCGCGCAGCGCCGCGTCCGCGAAGATCAGGATGCCCTCGACGACGACAACCGTCGTGGGATTCACGTGCGTCGTCTCAGTCTTGCGGGCGTGGTGGACAAAATCGTAGTTCGGCCTCTCGATCGCCCGGCCTTCCTTGAGCGCGTCGAGGTGCGCGATCAGCAGCGCGTTGTCCAGTGAGTCCGGATGGTCGTAGTTGACCTGCGCGCGCGCGTCTTCCGGCAGGCTGCTGTGGTCAAAGTAGTACATGTCGTGCTCGATGAGCGCGACGGAAGTAGCGGGAAGGTCAGCAACAATGGAGCGCGCGATGGTCGTCTTTCCCGCGCCCGTGCCGCCTGCGATACCGATGATGAGCCGCTGCATGCTGAGAACCGTCCACACGACAACCTGCCGTCGGCCGCGGACTGTACGCTTTTGCCTTCGGACTGTACAAGGGCGGCCAAATCGCGACAATCAGCGCATGCGTTGGCTTCCGAGAAGCTGCGCGGAGGTGAAATGTCGCAACGCTCGACCGGTTCCGTTCATCCCGTTGCCGCGGGCGTGCCTGCGCAGTGGCTTCAGGGCCTGCATCCGGGACTCCGGAATCGGATTACGTCCGTCGATGCCGCGGTCTCGGCGGACGCGATGCTGGATGTCGTCGACGCCATTCCCGCATTCTCATCCAACATCGCGCAAGCATCTGGCTGGCTGGGCGCGGTGCGATCAGCCGTCGGTCGCTTGGGCGAAGAATGTCCAGAACGGACGGAAGTGCGCCTGCTCGCCGCGATCGCGCGGATGGCTTTTGCCGCGCGGGAAACGTCGCCAGCGCTCGCAGCGTCGGAAGCGGCGCTGACGCGGGCGATTGAAGTCGGCGATGGCGACATGCAGGTGACCATCCTCGCGCAGCGCATTCCGTTCCTTGCGCATAACGCGCCGGTCCCCGCGTCTCGCGATGTCCGGGCGATGGATGCCCAACTCGCGCAAATGCCGCCGGCATTGACGCCTGGGCACCGCGAAGGCGACGTGGCGTTGGCGCGGATCGCTTGGGCAGGCGCCACGGGCGATCAAGCCCGGCTCCGTCTTGAACTCGCGCAGTTTGGCCGCCTCGGCTTGCCGGAAGATGATCGCCTCGCCTTCGCCGCTTTTGCGACGACGCTTGCCGTCGCGCAGTTGCATTTGCGGGCGCACCAGCGCGCTCAGGCGGCGACGGCGCTCATGCAAGCGGCACAGCTCGCGGATGCGCACGACGCCACATCGGAGCTGGCCAACGTGCACGCTTGTATCGCGGCGCTTGCGGCGCAGGCGGGCGATTTTCACGCGGCGGTTGCTCACGCGCAGGCTGCGCTCGCGGCGCAGGGCGCGTGTCGCCACGTTCAGCCGGATCCGTGGCTGGGCTTGCCGATCGATATTTGTCAGGCGCGGGATGCGGGCAGCGCGGTGCAGCAACTCGCCGAGGCCGTCCTGCATGCGCAAGACGTTGGGGACGCCACGGGTTTCCTGATCGCGGCGACGGCAATGGCAGCATTCTACCTGGCCGACCGACGCGCGATGGAAGCGCTCGATGGCCTGAATGAGGCGGCTGAGGCGGCCCAGATGCTGGCCGATGAGACGGTTTCGCCGGCGATTCGCCAGGTCGCGGAATCGCTGCTGCGGCACTTGGGCATTCTGCGGACGTAGCGCTCGCGTGCAGGCGGTGCGCGGAATCCCCGAATCGGGGGCGGATTCGGTTGGCTGCACCAGTTGCTGAGCGTGGCAGACGGACGAGCCCCCGCGCAGCATCACACCATGTCGTTGACCGCGGCGGGGGACGAGCCCCCGCGCAGCATCACACCAGGTCGTTGACCGCGGCGGGGGACGAGCCCCCGCGCAACATCACGTCAGGTCGTTGACCGCGGCGGGGGACGAGCCCCCGCCCTACTGGAACTCGACCTTGTCGATGAGGACCGCGGTGTCGTAGATGCCGTCGCCCGCGTCCGTGGCGAAGAAGCGCAGGTTGATGGCCACGCCGCCCGCGAGCGGGGAGATGTCGGCCGTCTGGTGGACCCACGGCGTCATCCACACGTCGCCCTGGTCAAAGCCCACGTCTGCCTTGGTCAAGCCCTTGAACTGCGGGCCGCCGTCGCAGAGGTCGTCCACGCGCACGTCCATGATGGTCTTGGACTTTCCGGCCACGTCGATCTTGCAGTAGAACTCGTCCTGGTACTGCGAGCCGCAGAATTCCTTGAACTCTTCGCTGTAGTATTTCCACCAGTAGGAGAGGGTGGTCTTGCCGGCGGGGATGCAGAACGCCTGCTTCAGCTCGCCGCTTTCGGCCGTGTAGCCCAAGCCCGTCGAGATGATGGCCATGAACTTGCCGCCGACCGCGCCCGTGCCGCCGAGCTGCGAAATCACGCGACCGTCGCCGGTCTTCAGCCAGCCCTCGATGTTGCCGGACTCAAACGACGCGTTGATCATGTCCGAGTACGCCGCGTCGAGGTTCTGCGCGCCGATGAGCGCGAACGCGGTGCCGGGATTGGTCGTGTCTTCGATCTGCACGTGCGCGACGCCTGAGAGCTGCTTCTGCGAGATCAGGTTGTCAAAGAACGTTCCGCCCCACTTGACCGCGAAGTCGTTGGCGACGTAGCCGGTGTAGCCCGCGACCGCGGCGGCGCCGAGCGCGAGGAATTCGCCCGCCAACGTGCCGTTCCAGAGGCTCCGGCAGCCGCCGAGGTACTCGAGCGAGCGCGGGAAGTTCTCGTCGGCGTGGTGGCTGAAGAAGCGGCCGGTCACGCCGTAGTTGCCGTTTGAGCCGAGGATGGTGCGGCCGCGGCGCAGGTCGGCGGTCAAGTGGTCGACGCACACGCCGTTGCCGCCGGCGGCATTGACGAAGCACTCGGTCTCGGGGCCGCAAGCCTTGGTGTCGCTGCAGGTCGTCGCCGCGGCGCCGGACTTGCCAAAGTAGTTGGGATTGACCACGTGGCCGGTCCACAGCACTTCCTGCGAGCCGGGGTGCTTCATGTCGTAGGCGGTCTTGTCCAGGGTCTTGAAATACGCATCGCCGTGCGTGGCGACTGCGAAAATGCCGTATTCATAGGCATGGCGGAACGCGTGCAGGTTGGCGTCGGCCGGCTTGGGCTGATCGGTCGTGAACGCCGGGCAGCCGTTGGACGCCGCGAGCTTGCCCGCGCTGGCCACTTCATCGGCGCCAAAGTCGCCCGCGAACGGGTCGAGCATCAGCACGCGACGCGACTGCAGTTGCACGGTGGAGAGCGCCGCGTCGGTTTCCACCGCCGGACCGCCGCTGCCTGCGCCGTCGCCGCCGCGCGTCGTGCCGTCGCCGATGCTGACCGCGCCGAGCACGCCGGACTTGAACTTGACCCACGCGCCAAAGCCGTCCGCGCCACCCGGGATCGGGCTCGCCGCACCGGCCACATCGACGACCGGGCTGGCCTTCAGGCTGTCAATCGCCGCCTTGGTGCCCGCCGCGCCGCCGCCAGCCGCGTCAGACGCCGCCTTCGCTGCCTTGAGGGTCGACATCGCGTCGGCGCATTCCTGCGAATTCCAGTCCGCGACGGCTTCGACATGCGCGATGTCCGAATACGCGGTGTACGTCTGCGTGCCCGTCTGCACCTGCACGGAAGCGCGCAGCAGGACGTCGCCCGCGGCGTTTTCCGTCACCTGAATCTTGCGCGTGTAGAGGCCGTCCGCGACGATCGAGTCGCCCGACGTTGCGCTCAAGCCGTCATCCAGCATCGTGCCGAAGGTCGTCATCGTGTTGCCCTGCGCGTCGACGCGGAACAGCTTGACGCTGCCCTTGACGATGTTGCTGGCCTTGCCGATCGCGATGACCACGTCGATCGTCGCGGTCTTGCCGACCTTCACGACGTTCGGGTTGGCGCGCAGGCGATCCTGGAACGAAAACGTCGGGTTGTACGTGACAATGAGCGAGTCGCTGACCGTTTCATTGGCGTTCTTGGCCGTCACCGTCACGACGTTGTCGCCGGGGTTGAGCTTGATCGCGTCCGTCTGGAAGAACGGGGCGCCGTGCGCGCTGCCGCTGTCGCCGTTGACGGTCGACCACGTGATGGTGTCGGCTTTGCCAAACACGACGCCGGCGACTTCCACGACGGAGCCGGAGACGACGGCGTGACCGCGACCGCTGGGGCCGACGATGCGGACGTTGAGTTCCTGCGCGTGGTAGCCCTCGAAGTTGGCCGGCGGACCCTGATCGGTGTTGCCACCCGTCGTGTCGGGTTGGTCGGTCGTGTCGTCCCCGCCGCCGCCGGTGTCGCCGCCGTCGCCGATCTTGACGTCGGCTTTGCAATTCGGGAAGCAGCCTGCATCCACGCCGCCACCAGTGGTGCCGGTGTTGCTCGAGCAGGCGCCCAGCGCGAGGGCAGAAAGCGCGAAGGCGAGAAGCGTCGACTTGGTGGTGACGCTGGCGAACGGACGTGCAAACATGAGGTAGCCTCGTGGGGCGGGGATCCGGGAGACCGCGGCAGAGTGCCCGCGCGGTCAGGAACACATTACTTTATCGGTACACCCCTGCCATCGTCAAACGTCCTTTTGCGTAGTCCGCGCATTGCCACAACAACTTTACATGATTTCAGAACTTGCTGATCCCCAAATCGCCCGCTGTTTTGTCGCCGCCTCGCCCGGTTTGGAGCCTGACGTGTGGGATGAACTCGACGCGTTGGGTCTGGAACCGGAAACGGTCGAGGGCGGCGCGGACGTTGCGGTGCCCTGGTCCGACCTCGCGCACGTCACTGCGTCGCTGCGTTGCGCGGCACGCGTGTACGTGCGGGTCGCGCGGGCGGATGTGCGCGATGCCCAGGAATTGCGGCGGCTTTTGGCGTCCTTGCCATGGGCGCTCTGGCCGCTGCCGCAGGCTGTGACCGTGCGTTGGGCGGTGCGCAAGGCGACGTCCGCGCGGGCTGGCTGGCTGGCGCACGAGACCGAGCGCATCCTCGCGCTGCGCCCTTCAGGCGATCACGCGCCGCTGACGCTCCTGATGCGCGTGACCGGTCCGGAAGTGGAAGTGTCCGTGGACGCGGCCGGGCGGCCGATGCACCAGCGCGGTTGGCGAACAGAGCAGGGCGAGGCGCCGCTGCGGGAAACGGTCGCCGCGGCGATGCTCCACGCGGTGGGCTACGACGGGACGCAGGCGCTGTGGGATCCGATGTGCGGCAGCGGGACGCTGGCGATCGAGGCGGCGACCTGGCGACAGCTGGCGCAGTGGCGGCCGTGGGATGTCGACGCGTGGACCCTGCCGCCGCGGTTTGTGCCATATGAGATGCCGCAGTTTGTCCGTGGACGGATCGTCGCGGGCGATCTGGACCCGGAAGTGCTGGCCGTGGCGCAGCGCAATGCCGAACGCGCGGGCGTGGCGACGGCGATCGATTTTCGCCCCGCGGAGGTCGCCAGCCAGCTGCGCGACGGCTTCCGTCCGTCTTGCGTCGTCGTCAATCCGCCGTGGGGCAAGCGACTGGGCGGCCGCAATGAGGCGCGGCGGCTGCTGCAGCGGCTCTCGGCGGTCCTGCTGCGCGACGCTGCTGGCGCCCGCGTTGCCGTGTTGTCGCCCGAGCCACAAGCGGTGCGCGAACTGCCGATCACCGACGGCAAATCCCGGCAAGTCGATTGCGGCGGCGCGTCGCTCTACCTCATCTCAGGAACGATCGCCGCGCGCGCGCCCGGGAGAACGCGATGAACTTGCCGCAGTCCCTGCAAACGCCGCATGGCTGTCCGCCCGGCGCCGAGCCGCGCGCGATCGCGGGTGGGCGCGAAGGTGTCCTGATCTTGCACGGGTTTACGGGCTCGCCGTGGGAAGTGGCGCCCGTGTGTGACGCGCTCGCGCGGCTGGGTTACACGGTCGCGATGCCGGTCCTGGCAGGGCACGCAACGTCGGTGCAGGCGCTGAATGAGACGAATTGGCACGACTGGCAGAAATCGACCGAGGACGCGCTGGCCTGGCTCGACGCGCGCTGCGATCGCGTTCACCACGTCGGTCTGTCCATGGGTGCGCTGCTGACGCTCCTGGTCGCGCGGAATCGGCCGCCGGAGCGCCTTGGCCGCATCGCGCTGCTCGCCCCGGCGCTGTACCTGCCGCCGTGGCAACGCCTTCCGCTGGCTGCGCTGGCGCGACTTGGCTGGCCGGAAGTGCTGGGCAAGCAGGATCCCGTGTTGGCCAACGGCCAGAAACCGCCGTGCTATCAGGCGATTCCGTTGCGGGCGACGCAATCGTTCCTGGCGCTGCTCGATCTGGTGCTGGTGTTGACGCCGCCGATGCCGGCGCTCGTGCTGCACGGTTCAGCGGACCAGACGATTCCGTGTGAACCCGCCTGTGCGGTCGCGCGGCGCCTGCTCGGCGACGCGGCTCGCGTGGAAATCGTCGCCAAAGCCGGGCATTTGCTGCCGCGCACGGACGCGGGGCCGCAGGTGGTGCAGCGCGTTGTCGATTGGCTCAATGACGGCCGGTAGCCGCCGACTCAGGCGTCGCGGCCGCCCATGTCCCGCGCCGTGATGAAGCGGACGTGGAAGTGGTCGCGGTGGCCAGCGGCGTTGCGAATGAGCGTGTCGCCGTGGCTGCCCTTGGGGCCGAACTGGAACAGATGCTCGAGGCGTGCTTCGGGCTCACCGTGCGCCGCGGCGCATTGGTAGAGCTTGCGCTGCAATTGCGGTGCCATGAAGATCGCCGCGAGCTGGCCGGAGCGTTCCAGCGTGTCGACAACAAACCACATGCGCTGCCAGTCGATTTCGTCCACCGTGGGCTTGCCCCAGCGGTCGCGGTTGGCGCTGTTGGTCAGGTAGCCGATGTCGACGTCCTGGCCCGAGCGGTGCGACTTGTGGTGGCCCAGGCGGCCGCCGCCCGGACGCGACAGCGAACCGATCAGCACCGGATGCTTCTGCGGCCAGCGCTTGGCCATCTCGCGAAACGCCGTCCGCAGGATCTGCACCATCTCGGGGCGGCCCCAATTGGAGTCGTCCGTCTTGGTTGCGGAAATGCCCGGGCCGCTGGTCAGCTGTTCGCCTTCCTTGAAGCCAATCGGCGCGCCGGAAAGAATGGGCAGCGTCAGCACCTGACCGACCTTCAGCTGCGGATCGCGCTGGCCGTCGAACGGGATGTTGTTGAGCACCGCGACAGCCGCGGGCGACATCAGGTAGCGGTAGGCAATCGCGCGCAGCGTATCGCCGGCCTTGACCGTGTAGGCAGCTTCCCGGACGGCCGAACGCATCGCGCGGTTGGGCATTTCTTGCGGACCGGCGAAGGCGCCGCCAGCCGCGGGCGGGCCCACGTCATCGGGCGTCCAGCGCTGGCCATTGGGCAATTTCAGTTCGGCGGCGGCGGCGGCATCAAAGAGCGCGCCATCATCTTCTTCACCCGTACCAACGGTCTCTGCCGCTGCTTCACGGGTCGCCACTGTCGGCGCATTGCCACCGCGTGCGAGGACTGGAACTGCCGGCAGGAGCGCCGTCAAGACCGTCACGAGCACAGAGATGTTTTTGCGAAACGTCATTTAACTCCGTGTCTTGATTCGGCTTTATCGCGAAAAGTGCGATGTTGCGCGTTCGAAGACCACGGCAACCTTACTCCAGGGAATCGTCCGGTGGCAATTGACTTCGTGTTTGGCGTCAAGATTTTTAGCAATTGTCGCGAATAGCAAAGCAAATACGAGATGTTGTGAAGCTGCCGAATCGTCGTGACGCAGCGCGTCAGACAGCTTTGCACGTTTTTCAAAAACGTTTAGATATCAGGCTATTGCAAATCGAGTTGACAGAATACGGTCCTCGCCGCTCGGTCACGATCATGGATCGACGTCGCCCGCGGATCGGGCCTCTTTCGCCGGTTTTGGCCGAGGCCTTGCGGCAACTACGCCTGTCCGCGGGCAATTGCCGCCACCGTCAGGCCGGCGGTCTCGGCGCGCAGGACCAACGGCCCGAGAGAAATCGCCTGGGTCTGAAAATTCCCAAACAACGTCCGCTCTTTGGCCGACCAGCCGCCTTCTGGACACACAGCCACGCGCCACGGCAGCACATCATGCGTCGCCGTCACGCCACGCCAGGACGCGCCGCCGGTCTCGTCGGCGAAGTAGCACCGCGGCCCCGGCAGCCACTCGCTGAGCGTCATCGGCAGCACGACCCGCATCCGCCACGTCCGCCCGCACTGCTCCAGCGCGCCATCCGCGATCGCCTGCCAGCGCGCCTGCTTGTCGGCGCGGTCATGTACGCGCACGACGCCGTGGTCCAGCAACAGCGGCACAAACTCGTCAACGCCCAGCTCGGCCGCCTTCTCCACAAGCCAATCCTGCCGCTCACCTTTCAGGACGCCGGCGGCCAGGTGCAGTTGCGGCTCCACCGACGCGTGAACCAGCGCCGGAGCGACCGCGACAAAGCGGTCGCCATGCCAAGTAACGGCTTGCGTGCGAAACGCGCCGTCGCACAGGAGCAGCGGCGCGCCATCGTCCAGCCGCAGCACGCGTTTCAGGCGGTGGCGAACGGCGTTGTCGACCGCAATCTCCGCGTCGTTGTCCGGCAGCGGGTGCAACAGGTGGCGCATCGGAGTCCCTTATGGTCGGCGCAGCGTGAGCGCGGCCCAGCCATTTTCCGTCACGTGTTCAAGCGGCTCCAGGCCGTGCCGCTGATACGCGGCCGTCACCACAGGCAGTTCGCGCGCCAGCAGCCCGGAGAGGATGAGCGTCCCGTGCGGCGCGACCTTCCGCGCCAGATTGGGTGCCATCGGCAACAGCACGGACGACAGGATGTTGGCGACGACGAGCTGAAATTTCCCTGCGACATCGCGTGGATCGCCGGTGTGACGTAGGGTCACGCGGTCCGCCACGCCGTTCAGTTCCAGGTTCCGCTGGGCGCTCGCCACGGCGTCGCGCTCAATCTCCGTGCCCACCGCGCGCCCGACGCCGAGCCGCACCGCCAGGATCGCCAGCACGCCCGAGCCTGTGCCCACGTCCAGCATCGCCACGTCAGCCAGCTTGCCGGTCTGCCCCGCCGCCCATTTCTCCACGGCCTGCAGGCAGAGACGCGTGGTCTCGTGCGTGCCCGTGCCAAACGCCAGGCCGGGATCGACGATCAACCGCACCATCCCCGGCTGCTCCGGCTCGACCATCCACGCCGGTTCAATGCGCAGATGCTGGCCGAGGTTGAACGGCTTGTAGTGCAGCTTCCACACGCGATTCCAGTCTTCGTGCGGCAGCGGCGTCTGGCTGAGCACGGCGGGAATTTGCGCTGCGGCACACTCGCTCGTCAGCAACGCCTGCGCGGATTCCGCTTCCTCCGGCGGCACATACAGCGTCATGCGCGTTTGGCCGACGGGCAGGGTGTCACTGCCCAGCGTGAACGCATCCTCCAGCAGCACGCCGCGGGGCGACAGGAGCCAGCACAGGCCGGTCAGGCCATCGACGGCGGTCTCCGGGACAGTCAGCTGCAGCGCGACGCTCTCGATGCTGTCACTCATGGATCGGTTCCAGGCGCACCAACAGCGCGCCGCTCTCAACGTCCGCGCCTTCTTTCACGGCGATCTCCACGACCCGGCCGCCACCAGGCGCGCGCACGTCATTCTCCATCTTCATCGCCTCCAGGACGGCGACCACGCCGCCGGGCTGCACGATCTCGTCTAGGATCACGGGCACGCGCACAACGCGCCCGGGCATGGAAGCCGTCACCCGCCCGCCCGCTGCGCCCTTGCCGGCATTTGCACCGGTGAGCCAGCTCACGCGCGCGTCCTCGACCTCAAACGTCCGCTGCACGTGCGTGTCGACAACCAGCAGGCCTTGCTTTGTCGTCAGCGCCCGCAAGGCCACGCGCCGCTCGCTCGTCGCCACCGCGGTGCGGCCATCGGGCAGCGGGTTCACCGCCAGCTCCATCCGCCGTCCGTCGATCTCCACGATCACCGTCTCGCCGCGGTCTTCCACGATGGTCACGCTCTCGATCTTGTCGCCGCGCTTGACGCGGTATTCCGTCGCCATTGCCGTTCCTTACCGTGCGCGCAGGCTGCCGAGCCGCGCCGTTTGCTGCCAGAGGCTCTCGCCACTTCCTGTCGTTTGCGGCTGCTGCGACTGCCGCTGCCGGTGCGTGTGAATCGCCGCAAAGGCGCTCGCCAACTCGTCGTCGTCCGGTGTCGTCCGCAGCGCCGGGAGCGAGGCGACCACGCCCGTGTTGTACGGACCCACCTGGAAGGCTTCGCTGCCGAGCACCTGCTGCAAATGCTCGATGTTATGGGCGAATCCCGCGATCTCAAAGCGTTCCAGCGCCGCGTCCATCCGCGCGATCGCGCGTGGCCGATCGGGCGCCCAAGCGGAGAGCTTGGCGATCATGGAATCGTAGAAGCGCGGAATCTCGTCGCCTTCGCCAAAACCGTCGTCGATGCGCAGCCCCGGACCCATCGGCGGACGGTACACGAGCAGCGGACCCGGCGCCGGCACAAAACCACGCGACGGATCTTCCGCGTAGATCCGGCATTCAATCGCGTGGCCGCGCTGCACGATGTCGTTCTGCGTCACCGACAGCTTCTCGCCCATGGCGACGCGCAGCTGCTCGTAGACGATGTCGACGCCGGTCGCCAGCTCCGTCACCGGATGCTCAACCTGCAGGCGCGTGTTCATCTCCATGAAGTAGAAGTTTTCGTGCTCGTCCACGAGGCACTCAATGGTTCCCGCGCCGACGTATTGCACCGCTTGCGCCGCCTTCACGGCCATCGCGCCCATCTTCAGTCGCGTCGCTTGACTCAAGTGCGCCGCGGGCGACTCCTCGATGATCTTCTGGTTGCGGCGCTGCACGGAGCATTCGCGCTCGAACAGGTGAATCGTGTTGCCGTGCGTGTCCGCCAGCACCTGAATCTCGATGTGACGCGGGTTGAGGATCGCCTTTTCGATGTACACCGTCGCGTCGCCAAAGTACGCGCCGGCTTCCCGCTGCGCGCCTTCAAAGCCCGCGGGAAGCTCAGCCGGGTCATGCAGGATGCGAATGCCACGCCCGCCGCCGCCTGACGCGGCCTTCAGCATCACCGGGTAGCCGATCTCAGCGCACAGCTTCTGGGCTTCTTCCAGTGTCGCGATCGGCTCGAGCGAACCGGGCACAACCGGCACGCCCGCCGCGTGCATCGTCTGACGCGCGGTCGTCTTCACGCCCATCTGCTTCATGGCATACGCGCCGGGGCCGATAAACGTCACGCCGGCGGCCTCGCACTCTTCGCGAAACACGTGGTTCTCGCTCAGGAAGCCGTAGCCGGGGTGGATGAGCGTCGCGCCGGTTTGCTTGGCCGCGGCCAGCACGAGATCGCCGCGGAGATAGGAATCCTTGGACGGCGGCGGGCCCAGGCGCACGGCTTCATCGGCAAGCCAAACGTGACGTGCATTGCGATCGGCGTCGGAGTAGACCGCGACCGTGCCCAAGCCGAGCTCGCGGCACGCGCGAATGACGCGACAGGCGATTTCGCCGCGGTTGGCGATGAGGACTTTGGGCATCCAGAGCTCCTTTGGGCGCGATCGGCGACGCTGTGTCCGTCGACGGGGCCGTATCGTGCCCTGTCTTGACGGCTGGGCGCAACCTCAATAGCCTCTTTGCAAGTCGATCGAATGCCGATGCGACTTGGGAGGAAGTCCGGTGCAATTCCGGCGCTGACCCGCAACCGTGAGCGCTCCTGGTCGCCAGGCCAAGAGCGTAAGTCGGGAACTCCCCTTGAGCTTTTCGCGCCCTCGAGGTGGCGGCCATCCGGCTGTCAAAGGGGAGCGGCTCGCAGATACGCCTTGGCTTGGCCAAGCGCGGTTTGTGTCCCGACAGGTGAGCCACGCGTGTGGTCCGCCTCGCGTTCAGTCCAAGGGGTTGCCGATGCTGCAACTTTCCTGGCGCGAGGTTCCCATGGCTCTGTTTCGCAACTTCACCGTCACCTTCGCCACCTGCGCGCTCGCCGCGTGCGGCACCACCACGGCCTCCAGCGGCAGCACCGACGACGCCGGCAGCGGCGACACGAGCAGCGACGCGAGCGGGGACACGACCGCGTCCGCGAGCATCCTCGGCGTGTGGGCGAGCAGCTTTGGCGGGTACAGCGAGATCACCGCGAGTCAGTGGGACGAGATGGCGATCATCTCCCAGGATGCCGGCAAGCGGTTCGCGATCACCCAAAACTCCGCGAGCGACAAGTACGGCCCGTCGAAATTCAACAAGATCGTCTGGACCGCGCCCAAGGACGGCGCGTTCTACACCTGCACGGTCGCCTACGGTCTCGCCACCGCCGACCTCGCCAGCGCCACGACCAAGACCGCGGACGACAGCGCGCCCGACAAGTCCGGCTGCGGCGGCTTCTCGTGGACAAAGCTGACCAGCGCGGTCGCGATCGAGATCGCCGGCAAGTACAACGACAACTTCGGCGGCAAGTCGGTCATCACGAGCCGCTTCTGGGACACCGCATGGCTGTTCCAGTACGACAACGCCAAGCGCGTTGCCATCACGCAGAACGCGTCGGACGACAAGTACAATCCGTCGAAATTCAGCAAAGTCGTCTGGACCGCGCCGATCGCCGGCAGCTTCTACACCTGCACGGTGGACTACGGCCTGGACAGCGCCGAGCTCGCCGCCGCCACCACCAAGACCGCCGACGACAGCGCCCCGGACAAGTCCGGCTGCGGCGGCTTCTCCTGGACCAAGTTGACGCCGCAATGATGCGGAAGTTCCTGCCAATGCTGCTGCTGATGGGCTGTGCGACGGGCTTGCCGGCGGACAACCAGCCGGCGCCGTTCGCCAATCGTGTGGTGTCGTTCAAGCCGGGGCCGGGTGCGACGTTTGGGCAGGCGAAGATGCCCGGGATCGTGCTGGGGCCGCCCGATGGCGCGGGGAGCGATGCCGGCAGCCTGGACGTGGTGTCGCTTGGCACAGGCGGGGAGATCGTGCTGGCTTTTGACGGCATGCAGATTGTCGACGGGCCGGGGCCGGACTTCATCGTCTTCGAGAACCCGTTCCCCGGCTGGCAGGAGCCCGGTTTCGTGGCGGTGAGCGAGGACGGCGTCACGTGGCGCGAATGGCCGTGCGCGTGGCAGGACAAGGCGCACGACTACCCGGATTGCGCGGGCGTGCGCGCGGTGCTGGCGAACGCGGAGAATGGCGTGGATCCGACCGACCCCGTCCGCGCGGGCGGCGATGCCTTTGATCTCGCCGACGTGACGATGACGACTGCGCGGTACGTGCGGATCCGCGATACCGGGCACAATCCGGCGGACCCGCCCGGCGCCGGTTTTGATCTGGACGCGGTGTCGGTCATTCACCGGAAGCTCGATTAGGCGGCGCAGCGAAGAAAATTTCTGCAAATCGACAAAGTCGCGCGGCAAAAGTCGCGAACGCACGAATACTACTTGCTGCGCATGTCGGGCGCGGTGCTTCGCGGAAAACTGGGCGCGCGCTCAGCGACACGGGAAGCCCACATCAACCAGGCCGGCGCGGCAAACGGGACTCAAGGACCCCGCGAGCCGCCAAAGGTTGGGCGGCGCAGCGCGAGCTGCGGGACCGCAATGTGGTTCTGCGTCCGGTGAAAGCCGGAGGCAGCGGCGGGGAGGTCGATTTTTTTGGGGCGGAGGTCCCCGGCGTAGCCGGAACTGTCGAAGTTTTCCGCGGCTATTCGGCCAAGGCCAGAAAGTTCGGCTCCCGGTGCCACCGATCGGCAACGGTCTGCCAGAACTGCGGCCGTTCACCCGCCACAATCTCGTCCAGAATCGTCAGCGAATCGCTGGCTTCGGCGTCTGTGCCGGTGGCGAGCGCTTGCTTGTCCAGGCTCGCGCGGGCCAGCTTCAGAACTTCGCGGGACAACTCGCGGAGATTCCAGTCGCCCGCGACGGCGTCCAGCGCGTCCTTGCAGGCCAAGGCGCGAAGCGCCGCCCGGTTCACGGTGGTGTCGCCGTCGCGCAACAGTTTCAGGCACGCCTGGCGAGTTGCCGCGTCGTAAAAGATGCCCTTGGTCAGGGCGGGCAGGGCGGGCAGCGCCTCGGGCGGCACCACATCGCACTGGCGCAACTCCAGGTACTTCTTCAGGCGGATGTCGGGGAACATCGTCGACGCGTGCAGTTCCCAATCCGCCAGCGTCGGCCGCCGATCGCCAAAGCCGCGCTCAAAGAACTGCCTGAACGTCATCGGCGCGTCAAACAGCTCCTGATGACCGTGGGACCCGTCCTCGTGCGCGATGTCCAGGAAGTACATCGGCACATCCCAGCACCACTTCACGTAGTCCGCGATCGTCGCGTGCGGGTCAAAAACGAACTTGCTGACGTTGCAGCGCGCCTCGTCCACGTCCGTCCACAGGTGCGCGCGAAACGTCGCGTAGCCGGTGTCCTTGCCATGGCGAATCGGTGAGTTGGCAAACAGCGCCACCAGCACCGGCGACAGAAGATGGCCCAGGCGCATCATCTCCATCGCTTCCTCGCCCGACGAGAAGTCCATGTTGCTCTGCACTGTGCAGGTCAGGTGCATCATGTCCAGGCCCAGCGAGCCCACCATCGGCATGATCCGCCGCATGATGCCGTACCGGCCTTTGGGCATCTTCTCGCAGTCGTCCACCGTGTTGATCGGATTGAAGCCCGCGTAGGCAAAACGCACGCCCAGATCGGACGTCACGTCCGCCACTTCTGCCAGATGCTGGTCCAACTCCGCGCGCATCTCGGCGATCGTCGCGAACGGCGCACCGGACAGCTCAAACTGTCCCGCCGGCTCGAGCGAAATCGACGCCATGCCGCGGGTCAGCGCGATCGGCTTGCCTGCTTCCAGATACGGCGTCCAACCGTGCCGCTTGGCCAGCCGGTCCAGCATCGTGTGAATCGACGCGTGGCCTTCATACGGCAACGGCTTGCCATTTGGGCCCAGCGCAAAACGCTCAAATTCCGTGCCGATCTTGAACGTGTTTGCAGGCTTGGCGCCGCTCAACACCCAATCGACGCAGTCTTGAACGGAAGTGACGAGCGGCGAAGGGCCGGATTTTTGCGGGGCAGACATGCAGGTGGCCTCAAGCGTCGCGAAGGGGGCGAGCGCGGTACAACATCAGTCGTAGTAGAATTGTTCCGCGCGGCCAAATGTTATCGCGCCAAACAGTTGAATCGCGACGGAAAGCACGATCAGCGCTTTCACCTTCTTGCTGAGCGTCGGCACGCGCAGCGCGAGCACACCCAGCAGCGGCGGCAGGAAGTCGATGGCGAAGCGGTAGGAAAACTGCTGCCAGCCGTCGTTTTGGTAGAACAGACCAGGGATCGCCACGGCGGCGACTGACCACATCAGGTGACGGGCGAGCGCTTGGCGGCGGGCGTCGTCGCCAAGCCGGGGCGGCGCGTGCTGGGCAAACAGCGCCAGGAACGCGGGGCTGGACGTCAGCAGACCCAAGCCGTGACGCGTGATCAGCAGGAACGGCGCTTCCGGCAGGAGCTGCGGCATGTTGAGCAGCGCCGTGCCGAGGTTGTGGTTGAGGAACGCGAACGAAAACAGGCCGTGTTCGCGCGTCGGGCCGCGCGTGCCTTCCAGCAGGTAGAGGTGGCCGAATTCGCCCGGATTCTCCCACCGCGCCCAGTTGAACCACGCGAGCAGGCCGCCGATCAGCGCCAACGGCACGGCAAACAGCACCAGCTTCTTCAGTGCGGCCGGAATCCCGGCCTTGCCTTGACCGCCCAGCCAGCGGCCGTCGGGCCACAGCACTTCCAGCGGCAGGAACAGCCCGGCGAACAGCAGCGGGGTCCGCGTGGCAACGCCGAGCCCCAGCAGCAGACCAGCCAGCAGCGGACGCTCGCCGCCTTCAGCCGCCAGCAAGTAGCCGAGGTGGAGCGTCATGCCGATGACCATCGCGGTGAACCACACCGACGCGTGCGCCGACACGAAGAATGCCGCAGTGCCAAAAGCCAGGAACGCCGTGAGCCAGAGCCGGTCGGCGGCATCGTGGCTGATCAGCTCGCGCCGCCGCATCCGCGCCAGCCAAAGCCACGTCAGCGCGACCGAGAGCGCGGCGAAGACGACGGTCACCAGCACGTCGTTGGTCCGGTAGTGCCAGATCTTCACGAGCGGCAGCATCACCACCGCCGGGAACGGCGGGAAGGACACCTGATAGATGACGTCATCGCACTTGCGCCACGGCTGCTTGGGATCGCAGCCGACTTTGAGATCGCGATCCACGTCGATGAGCATCAGGCGGCCATCGAGCGTGTGGAACTCGTGCTGGCGCGGGCCTGGCACGTCCTTCCACGGAAACACGCCCTTCACGCGTTCGCCGCCACGTAGGGTCAGCACGCGGTAGCTCGCCCAATCGTTCCAGCCGCTGCCTTTCAGTTGGCGGTTGACGGCGTCCTGGAGTCCGGGCGGATCGCTTGGCAAGGGCTTCTGGCCAGCGGCGCGTCGCGGCGTGTCCGTGTCCAGCCGGCCGTGCAGGAACGACTCGGCCATGTCGGCAAAATGAAAATGCGGGGACGGCTCCAGCAGCGTCGCGCCGCACACCGCGCCGTAGATCAACAGCGAACTGGCGAAAATCGCCAATGCCCACATGCGGTTGCGTTTGCGATCGGGAGTGTGTGGCATCGTCGGGAAAAGTCGCCGCACATGCGCGGGGCCGTGAACGTTAGCGGGCGGCTGGCATTCGGTCAATTGCAGCGCGGTCATGCGGATGCTAACGTGGCTGCTGCGATAATCGGGGCGCTGGCCCCAAGTGGAGCGACAATGGAGCGGCGTACCCAAGTGATTCTGGCCTTGTTGGTCGTTGCCGTGCTCGCGGTGGCGGGCGGCGTGTGGCGGCGTTTGCAGCCGGCGAAAGCGACGGACGCGGCTCCGGCCGTGGCGCGCTATCGCGTCCTGACGTCTGGCATGGTGGAAGCCGCGGCGGAACATCGCGCGGTCATCGCCGATGCGATGCTTGTGCCCAAAGAGATGGACGCGGCGCAGGCGCAGAGCCGGGCCACCCAGCCGCCGCCGATCATCCAGCCGACGCCAACGGTGCCCGGCGTGGAGGCTCCACCTGAGGGCGCGCTGGCCGACGTGCCGCCGTCCCAGCAAGTGCTGATCGGGTTCTCCGGCGGCGTCGTGGGTGAAACCGACCCTTGTGGGTGAGCCCATCACCCGCTGGGCGGTCTGCCTCGGCGAATCAAATGGTGGATGGAACAAACGCAGGGACACCCCCACGCGCTGGCTTTTGACGTCGGCGGCCTGATGGTCCCGAACGTGCCGGATACGATGGATCGGCCAGGCGAAGCGGTTGCGCGCGCGGACGTGTTCCTGCGGGCGATGGCGCGCGGCGGGTACACGGCGCTCAACGTCGGCGCGCACGAGCTCGCGCTGGGCGTCAACGATCTGAAACGGCTCGCGGCTGCGAACAAGATCCCGCTGCTGTCGGCGAATTTGTACGACAAGGCCGGCAAGCCCGCGTTCCAGCGGCTGCTCGTCAAGCAGGCAGGGCCGCTGAAGATCGGCATCTTTGGCTTGGTGACGGCGCAGCCCGCGGATCTGCTCAACACGGTCGCCAACCAAGGCCTCGTCGTGGAGTCGCCGAACACCGTCGCGGCGACCGCCGTCAAGGAATTGCGCGACCAGGGCTGCGATCTCGTCATCGTCCTGAGCCAACTGTCGCGCGTGGAAGTCGACGCGCTGACTTCGCAGGTGAAGGGCATCGACCTCGTGATCGGCTCGTCGCAGATGGACATGACCAACCAGCTCCTGAGCACCGGCGATGGCTTCTTCGTCGACACGTTCACCAAGGGCAAGTACATGGGGATGCTGACCATCGCCGCGCGTGGCAAGGGCCACCTCTACGCTGCCAACATGAAGGCCGCGCTCAACGCGCAGCGCTCGGAATTGGCGGGGCAGATTCAGGCGTTGCAGATGCAGATCGAGCAGTCCAGCACCGCGAGCGGGCCAGTCAAGCTGGGCAAGGAAGCGCGGGGAGTCATTGACCACCAACTTGCGGCGCTGCGGGCGCGGATGCAGCGGGTGGCGATGGAGATCGAGTCCGGCGGTAGCGCGCCGGCCCAAGCGAACACGGTGGATCTGCAGATGGCGGCGCTGGGTCAGGAGATGATGGACGACGCGGAAGTGCTGAAGTGGGTCGACAAGCTCAAGCTGAAGTACCCGCACGTCGCAGGGCACTGATCGTCACGCCAGTCGCAGCATCGCGCGGGCCTGGCTGATGGTCGCCAGCGGCCGCCCGGCATCGCGCGCCAGCGTGGCCACGGCGGCCACCAACTCGTACGAACCGCGCGCCAGGACGCCTTTTTGCACGTAGAGGTTGTCCTCCAGTCCCACGCGCACGTGCCCGCCCACGGCGATTGCATGCGCCGCCAGTGGCATCTCAAAGCGGCCGATCCCCGCGACTGACCACGTCGCGCCTTCCGGCAGCAGCGTCCGCAGAAAATCGAGGTGCGCCGTCGTGCCGCCCATGCCGCCCGGCATCCCGAGCACGAAGTTGAAATGCCCCGGCGCGTCCACCAGCCCGTCCTTCATCAGCCGCAACGCCGCGTCGACCATCCCGCTGTCAAAGCACTCAAACTCGGGCTTGACGCCGAACTGCCGCTGCCGCGCCGCGATCGCGCGGATCATCGGCGGGCTGTTGAGAAACACGTCGTCGCCAAAATTGACCGATCCGGTCGTCAGCGTCGCCATGTCCGGCTTCAGCTTCAGCGCATCGGCGCGTTGCTCCACGGTCATGCCCACCGCGCCGCCGGTCGAGAACTGGATCAGGATGTCACACGCCGCCGCCTTGAGCAGCGCCACCGTCTCGGCGAAGAGCTCCGCGCGCTGGCTCGGCGCGCCGTCCGCCTCGCGCATGTGCAGGTGGACCATCGTCGCCCCCGCGTTGCGGCAGCGGATCGTCTCCTCCGCCAGCTCTTGCGGTGAATACGGCACATGCGGCGTATCCGTGCGGAACACCTCCGCGCCGCAAATCGCGGCTGTGATCATCAGCGGTTGCATCGTCTATCCCTTGCGCTGCAGGTTCGCCGGCACCACGCACGTCCCGCTCGCGCGCACGACGACGATCGGCGGATCCAGCACGTCCGCCGCCGAATCGCTGATATCTGGCCGCGCCGCGATGACTTTGTGCGCCACAAACAGCATCTTGCGACTGGTCTTGCCCGTTTCGACAATCTCGCCGGACGCCTCGATGTAATCGCCCGCGCGCACCGGCGCGAGGAATTCCACGCTGTCGTAGGCGCGGAACAGCCCTTCATCGCCGTCGTGCCGGATCAGCAGCTCGGTCGCGACGTCTCCGAACAGGCCCAAAATCCGTGCGCCATCGACGAGTTGCCCGCCGTAGTGGGCATCGTGGCTTGACATGCGCAGGCGAATGACTGTTTTCATGCGTTCCTCCGCGCGCAGGATCGCACGCGGATGGCGCGTTTCGCAAGGCAGAGGCACCGGATGATTCAGCAAGAAGCAATGAATTCGGCGTGGCAGCGCTTCTGGCAGCTCCTGCTGGAGGCGCCCCTGCCGCCGCCGCAGTCGCCCGTCGCGCCCATCGTCGTGCCATTGGACGACGAATTCGATTTCCTCGCCGAGCCAGCCCCGCCGCCGCTGCCCAAGCGCGCGCCGGACAGCGCCGTGCCGGATCCGCAGCGCTTGGCGCAGCTGGCGGTGCTGGAGCCAGTGGAGCCCGAGTTGGTCGCGGCGCTGACGCAGCAGTTTCACACGCTGCGCGACGATCCGCGGCTGGATCGCGTCGATGCGGCGGGTGCCCTGTGGCTGTGCCGCCTGCTGGCGCAAGGTCCGGCCGCGTCGCTGCCTGAACACGGCCCGCTGCTCCGGCTCCTGCAGCGCGCCGCGCGGTCGCCCGATCCCACGCTGGTGGCGCTTGCGGCCGACGCGATTGGTCACTTGGATGCGCGCGCGGCGCAGCTGGACCTCGTCGCGCGGTTGCACGCCAATCCGCAGAGCCTGGGTCACGACGGCGTCGACCGCGTGCTGGCTTGCCTGAAGCTTGTTGCCGACGGTCGGTGCGTGCGGGAAATGGAGGCGCTGCTCGTCGAGCGCGGTGCGGAGCTGAGCGACGTCCACGCCTGGCAGGCGCGCCACATCGTCCAGGTGATCCGCCGGTCTGGACGAAAATAGCGTCACCCGTCGCCGTCCGCGATCCTCGACTTGAAAACCGTGCGTGCTAACCTCCGTGGGTCGGGAGGCCGTGAACGTGCAGGTGGTGCCACAGAAAATACCCAAGCCGCGGATCTTTACGTGGCGCCGGGTGCTGCTGGGGCTGCTGGTGCTCGGCGTGCTGGCAGGCGCAGGAATCGCTTGGACGTTGGCGCATCTCGAGACGCCGGCGGTCCGCGAACGCGTGAAGAGCGCCGTGCGCGCGCAACTGCACCTGGACATCGACTACCGGCAAGCAAGCGTGGGCGCGAGCGGGCTTGAACTGCGCGATCTAGCGCTCGCCTCCGCGCCGGAAGACCGCGATTTGGCGCCCGAACTGCTGCACATCGACCGCGTGACGCTGCAATGGCAGCTGCGGGATTTCCTGCCGGGCCACACGCGGCGCGCGAACGCGGTCGTCCAGGGTGTGGCGCTCAACGTCGTGATCGATACGCAGGGCGTGACTTCCCTGGAGCGCCTCCTCGCGCTGATGCCGCCCACGCCGGAGAAGCCGCCGACGTTGCCGTCGCAGCTCTTCAAGGCGCTGCACGCGGCGCCGCAGCTGGGGCTCGCGGTGGCGATCGGCGGCGTGCGGACCCGTGTGGTGCGGCGGCTGGTGGGCGGCGGCGATCAGCACGTCTCTCTGGGCGATTTGGCGCTGACCGGCACCGCGCAGCTGGGCGGCGCGCGAGCGGGTGCGGATCTGCGGCTCGACGGCGCGCATTTGCAGCTGGAAACAACGGGCGTTGTCCCCGATCCGCAGATCAAGCCGGTGTTGGACCTGTTGCCGTGGCTGGCGCCGCTGCAGGACGGCACGGGCGTGCTGCCGTTGACGCTGGCGACGCACGCGGTGCTGCAGGACGACCGGCTCGCGCTTGAAGCCGATCTGGCGACGGGCGCGAACGAGCTCTTGGCGCTGGAACTGGTGCTGCAGCCCGAGCCGGCCAAGCGCGGTCTGACGGTGAACCTGCGTCGCATGGCGGTGTTGAGCCGCCTGGGGATGCACGCGGCGCTGTTCGTGGACGACGCGATGACCGCGCTCGACGGCGCGATGGCGTTGACGGCGACCCTGCCGGCGCTGCATCTCCGCGGGCTGGAGTCCCCGGGCGGCACGCTGCAGGCCAACGCAGTCGGGCTGCACCTCGCGCTGGACCCGTCGCAGACCGTCGTCGAAAGCCTGGACTTCGTGCTGGACACCCCGGGCGTGGCGCTTGCGAATGCGCGCGTGGGGCAAGTGCACGCGGAGGCCCATGGGCACCTGCGCGCCCAAACTGCGCTGACGGGCGACGCCGTCCTGAGCGTGGCGGCGCTGGCTGCGCACGACGTCGCGGGCGATGTGACCGTGACCGATGCGCGCGCGACGGCGACGTGGACCGTGCTGCCAGACGGGGTGACGCTGACCCTCGACGCGGGCGTTGCGGCGCTTCACGTGCAGACCGCCGATGGTCTGCGGACCGCCGCGCTGACGGACCTGAAGCCGACGTTGAAGCTCCAGACTGCGGGCGTGGCAGCGGCGCTGGCCGACCCGCTGGCGGCGCTGCGGGAACTGACGGTGACGCTGAAGCTGGCGGAGGCCGAGGTCGTGACCAACGGCCAGAAGGTCGCGGCGAGCGGGGCGGAGATGCTGTTGGTGCTGCCGCCGGTGGTGCGCGAGTCGGCCTCGGTGCTGACGGTGACGCAGAAGGTCCAGCTCTCGGGCGCCATTGCGCGCGTGCGGCTGCCCGGCGGGCGCGAGCTGACGGACTGGGTGCGCGCCAAGCTGGAGACGACAGACCTGCGCGTCGTGCTCGACCAGCCGCTGGCCAGCACAGGGCGCGTTTGGCTGGACGTACGCGGGCCGGTTGTCGTGACGGGTGCCTTGGAAAAGTTCCGCGACGCGCTGGCTTGGAAGCTGGACTTCAGCGCGCTGCCCAAGGAACTCGTGGACTTGGTGCAGCCTCCCGCCGCGGTCCGCAAGCTGGTCAACTGGTCGGCGCTGACGATCGCGGGCCACAGCCAAGGGAAGGCGACGCACCTGACCGGGCTGCCGCTGGTGACGCAGGAGACGTCGCTGGATGTGGCGAACCTGCAAATGCCGCGCCGCGCCGACGTCCGCCGCCTGAGCATGACGCTGAAGAGCGATGGCCAGGGCTTGCGGCAGAAGGCGGAATTCGCCTTGAACGCCAATGTCTTGCGCGTCGGGCCGGTCAAGCCGGGAGGCCAACTGGTCGTGACCGGGCACTTGGACCACGATCCGGAGTCGCGCCATCTCACGCTGCGCGTCGATGCCAAAGGGCCGCACAGTCTCGCAGCGGTGTTCGACCTGCAAGGCCACGCGCAGGGCAGCGATTTGGCGTACACGATGCAGGCGCAAGCGCGCAATATCGCTGCGTTCTTGCACGCGATGTCGGCCAAGGATCGCGGCGCGCTGTGCCTGCTGGATCCCAAGCTGGGGGTGAAACTCGACGCCAAGGGCACGCTGACTGGAGGCGCGCAACTGTTCCACCAGAAACCGCCTTCGGGGATTGACGGCCACCACAGCATGACGCTGGCGCTGACGGCGCTGTCCTGCCAGATGCCGCAGGGTTCCGCGCAGCTGCCCAAGCTGGATGTGACCGCGGACGCGACGTGGGCCAAAGGCGTAGGCAAGGCGGATGTGCGTGTGACTTTGCCCAACCTGGAAGCGGCGGCGAGCGGCCATGCCGTCCGGCTGGACGGTCTGGAGCAGCGGCTGTCCGTGGAACTGCGGGTGGACGGGACGATGCACCTCGCGGGCGATGGCAAGCTGGCGCGGCTGACGCAGGACGCGATGCCGGGCGTGCCGCTGCGGGACCTCAGCTGGATGGCACGCGGTTGGTCGGGGCCGGAGGGCGCGCGGCTTGAGCAGTTCCAGTTGGACAATCCGCCGACCGGGACGCGCCTCACGCTGAGCGGTGGCTTGGACCGCGCGCTCGTGCGACCGCCGAAAGTGACGGACGCCGACGTGGCGGGCAGCACGCCGGTCAACCTGGCAGGCAGCGCGGCGACGGACACGACTGAGCCGGTGCCGGGGCGGCTGGGCCTGAATATCACGGGCGAGTTGCGGCAGGATCTCGGCGCGCTGGCGCATGACAACGCGGAGGTGACGGCACACGGCGTCGTGAGCGTGCCGATTTACCTGGAGTCGGGCGATCTCGTCGTGTTCCACGCGGCGGCGCGGGTGCATTTTGAGCATGTCGACGTCGGGCTGACCAAGCCCGGTCTGCAGGTGAGCGACGTCTTTGGCGACATGCCGCTCAGCGAGACGTTCGCGCTGACGCCGCAGTTCCAGCTCCTCGGTGGCGGCGAGGATGACGCGTACGCGCGCTGGCGGTTTGCGGAGCACCAGCCGTTCCTGCGGCGCACGGATTTTCTGACCATCGGCAAGATTCGCTACGGCGGCGCGGAGATGGGGCCCGTGGCGGGCAATGCCAGCGTCGACCGCGACGTGTTCCGCATGGACCAGCTGGAAGCGACGATGCTGCACGGTCAGGTGACGGGGCAGTGCATGGTCCTGGTGAACGGGGAAGACACGCACATCCAGCTGCGCGGCAACGCGACGGGGCTGCGGGTGGAAGGCAGCGACGAGCGGTTTGACGCGAACGCCGCGCTGGATTTCCTGCCGGTGCGCCGGGCGCTGGACGGTCGCGCGGAGATCCTGCACATCGGCCGCAAGCATTTGGAAGCGCTGTTGAACCTGTGGGATCCGTACGCGGAAGATGCCCAGAGCAATCGCCTGCGCACCGTGCTGAAGTTTGGCCATCCGCAGCGGGTGCGCCTGCGCTTCCTGCACGGCTTCATGGACGTCGCCGTCGAACTCGGCGGCTTGAGCGGCGTGGTCCAAATCGACGAACTGCGCGGCATCGCGCTCGGTCCGGTGTTTCAGCGCTGGTTGGACCCGTTGCTGGAGCCGCTGCGGAACTTGCGGGTGCGGGAGGCGCCCAAGCCATGAATCGCTTGTTGTTTCTCGCGCTGCTGGCTACGGCCGGCTGCATCAAGGCGCCGGACGTCGTGCTCGTTGATCGCCACACGCTGCTGGAAGAGCAGGCGGCGGCGCGCATGCCCGTGGCGGAGGGGCAAGTCGCGCAGGCGGGACTCACGGCCGGACCGGCGCCGTTGACCAGCGGCGAGTTGACCAAGAGCGGATGGCACACGGATGCCGCGCACGACGCGATCGCCGCGCTGTACAGCGGATGGGTCGACGAAGCGCAGATGCTCGACCAACTGCTCGTCCGCCACTGCATCGGCGAGACCAATGACGGGACGCTGGCGTCGACGCCCGATGCGTGTTCGGGCGCGACGGACCTCGCCGAGGTCGCGCGCCGCCTGGAAAAGGCCAACCGCAGCCGCCGACAGATTTGGCTGTACGTCCAGCAGGAGCACGCGCAGACCAGCGAGGCGGATGTGCGCGCAGCGTGGCGGCAACAGCGGCAGAAAGCGCTCGTGTGTGGCGGCTGGTGGCAACGCGATGACCGCGGCTGGGAGGCCAAGGCATGCCCGTGACTCGCGCCAGCGCCGTTCTTTGCCTGCTCGCGCTCTGCGCGGCGGCGCCTGCGCTTGCGGCTGATCCAGTCGCCGGCCTGCGCACCCCTGCGCGCCTGACCGCCGGTTCGGCTGACGAGTTCCTCGGCACAACCGGTCCTGACGGCACAACACTGTTCTTCGTCAGCAATCGCAACGCCACGGCGCAGGTCTTCACGCAATTGCCCGGCGGGACGCCCGTGCTGGTATTCGACGAAGGCGCCGACACGTCCTTTCCGCGCGTCAGTCCGGACGGCAAGACGCTCGCCTACCTCTCCACACGCACGGACGCCACGGGCGACGTCTGCCTGCGCACCTTGCCCGACGGCGACCGTCGCTGTCTCACCGGCCCCGAAACCGCTGAGACCGCCGCGTTCTGGTTCCCCGACGGCCGCAGCCTTGGCGTGGTCGAGCGCCGTGGACTCAATGGCGACCTGCAGTTGCACCGCATCGACGTCCAGGGGCACGACGAGGGCTTGGTGATTCCAGAGTCCGGCATCTCCAGCCCGGCGCTGCATCCGGATGGCGCGTGGCTGGCGTGGGTGCCGGTGGAGCGCGCGACGCAGGACGTTGGCATCGCGTTCGCCATGCGCCCGGCGCAGCACTTGCGGATCGCGCGCATCGGTCAGCCGGGGCATCAGGACATCGCGTTTGCGCTGCCCGGCGTCACCGGCTTTCCCGCCTTCGCCGTTCATGGCCATTTTCTCTATTTTGCCCAGCACTTGAGCGATACCAATCAGGACGGTCGCATCGATGGCCACGACCACAGCGTGCTCTTTCGCGTGCGGTTTGACGCGGCGGCGGCGCAGCCGTTGGCGGGCGCCGTGCCAGAACAGCTCAGCAGCGCGCACTGGAATTGCCAGTATCCGGCGCCGACGCTGGAGAGCTTGCTGACGACCTGCGAGGTCGAAGGTTCGCTGGACGTGTACCGCCTGCCGCTTGACGGCGCGCTGAGCGCGGATTGGAACGAGGCGAAGCTCCATGAAGTGCTGGACGCCGCGCGCAATCCGTGGGAGCAGTTGTTGATCCTCAGCCATCTGCTGCGGCGCGCGACAGCGACGGCGGATCGGATGCGGTTCACGCGCGACATGACGCGGCTGGATTTGCAACTCGGCGAGTTGGCGTCAGCGGAGTTCTTCGCCCGGCAGGCGGCGCAAGAGGCGACGGGCGACGCGGCGGTTGCCGGCTGGTCGGCGGTGGTCCTGGAGATTGTCGGGCACCGGCTGGATGAGCGGCGGCTGGCTGGGGGCACGCTCGACGACCGTTTTCTGGCGGCGCAGCGCGAGCGCGTGCGGCGGCTGGGGCAGTGGGTCAAGAAGTCGGGCGCGGTCCGCGATCTGGCCAAGCTCGCGCAAGTGGAAGTGCTGGACGTGATGGGCGAGGAAAAGCGCGCGATCGAGCTGCTGCAGACCGTGCCGCTCGTGCAGGTGACCGACCCGTTTACGCTGTTCGTGTTCGCCGACAAGGGGCTGTACCTGCTGCGGGCGCTTGGGCAGCAGGATCTGCTGCTGGTGCGGCTGGCGGAGCTGGCGGAACACCCGGTCCTTGAAGGCGTGGAGCGGCTGGACTTTGCCGAGCGGTTCGTGACGGAGCTGGGCGCGGGCGTGGGGCTGGTGGAGCGACGGCGGCGCGTGGCGGCGTGGCTGCCCAAGGCGATGGCGGAGGGCGAGCTGGCGTTCCGGCTGATGCTGGAATCGCACCTGCTGACGCTGGAGAAGGGCAATCAGGAGACGGTGCGCGCGGCGCTGTTCCAGCTCTACAAGCACCACGATCAGCCGGAACGGCGGCGGGCGCTGGTAGCGGCGGCGTCGCGGCGGGCGGCGGAGACCGATTGCGCGGACCTGCTGTACCAGTTCGCCAACACGTGGGTGAGTCAGGTGCCGGCGACGCACGCGGAGCGCGATGCTGCGGTGGCGCTGTACCGGCAGGTCGGCTTGGACAAGGCGTGGATTCACCGCGCCGACAAGCAGATTGGCGATGCCCGCGGGACGTTCTGGGGGCTGACGCTGCAGACCGACGACCTGGAGGCGCATGCGGGCTTCATCGAGGCGCGCCTGGCGGAAGGCAAAAGCGACGTCCTGGAGCTGTACACCAAGCGCTATCCGGCGGACCACCCGGTGCTGCACTTTGCCCAAGCGTGGTTGCTGGCGCGCGACGTGCCGCAGCAGATCGACGATGCCGTGCGGGCGAAGGCGCTCGACGCGGCGGAGGAACACGCGCGGCTCGCGGCGCTTGCGGTGCCGCAGAGCGTGGGGCTGTCGCAGTTCCGCGGCTACCTGCGCCACGAGCAGTTCCTGCTGCACGGCGATCGGCAGGCGGGCATCCAGGCGGTCGAGCACTACCAGATGGCGCTGGACCTCGCCAACGGTCGACCGCGCTACGAAGCGGCGCTGCTGAGCAATTTTGGCCTGTTGCAGTCTGAGCTTGGCAACTACGCGCTGGCCCGCGGCCTGCTGGATCAGCGACGGCAACTGCCCGTGCGTGACGCGGGCGAGACGCTCACGCTCCTGCTCACCCGGGCGCGCGGGCTGCTGCACATGGATCAGGCCAAGGAGGCGAGCAACATCGCGGAGGCGGCGTTGGCCCTGACGATGGCCAAGCCGGAGCTGGCGAATCGCCACTGGCTGGCGATGGATCAGGCGGCGCTGTTGGCGTACGCGGCGGGCAAGGGCGAGCGCGCGCGCGGGCTGTACGAGGACCTGTTGGCGCACGCACCTCAGGAGCCGGATGCCCGGCTGGATGCGGCGAACCGGATGCGGTGGACGTTGATGGCGGCGGCTTCGGCGGCGTGGAGCGGCGACGCCAAGCGGGCGCTCGGGTTTCTGGCGGATGCGGAGAAGCGGCTCGCGGCGCTGCGTTCGGGGGATTTGGCCCTGGGCGCGAGCGCCACGTCGCGGACTCCGGCGCTGACGCGCGAGGACTTTGCGTTGCTCATCAGCGGCCTGCGCGCGGAGAGTGCGCGGACGGCAGGGCAGCCGGAAGTGGCGCTGTCCGCGTTGGCGACGCGTCTGGACGGGCTGCGGCAGGCGCTCGCGGATACTGATGACGACGATCTGCGACTGGAATTGGCCGGAACCGAACTGCGCTTCGCGGTCGTGGAGCGCGACCTTGGGCACGCCAGTCAGGCGCGCGTGCACCTGGATGCCGGACTGGAGCACGCCGCGTCCTATCAGACCCGCAATGGCTCCATCGCGCCGGATGTGCGCGTCGCGCTGTTGCGGGCGTACGCGGAAGGTCTTCTTTCCGGCAAGCTCGGCGCCGCGCCTGCGCCTCCGGCCTTCCTGACGGCGCTTCGCGACGTCTACGCCTTTCTGTGCGACCGCGCCAATCCGGCCCGCGAACGCGAACGCTTCTTGTTTGGCCTATACTTGACCCTGTTCTCCTTGGATTCCCGCACGCCGACTCAGCCGGCAGGAGGTGCTCCGTGAACCGTTCCTATTTTGTGCCCGCCGCGTTGGCCCTCAGCGCGCTGCTCGGCGGCTGCGACACCACGCTTGGCAACACCGGCGACCCGCAGCCGCACTTCTCCAGCCTTTACAGCAGCTATCTTTCCGGCTGCAGCCAATGCCACGCGCCCGGCGCGGCCGGCGGCACGAGCACCACGGAGAAGAGCCTCGACTTCTCCTCGCAGTCCGCGGCATACAACTCGCTCACGGGCAGCGCGAACGGTCTGTCGGGCAACCAGCAGGCCTGCAATGGCGTTGCGTTCATCGTCAAGGACAAGCCCGCGAGCAGCCTATTGGTCGCCGTGCTCGATTCATCGACCCGCAGCGCGATTGACCGGACGTCCAATCCCGGCTGCGACAACAACGCCATCAGCGACATGGCGTTCAAGATGGGCAAAGCGCCAAGCGCGGCGTTCATCACGGCG
>CAINLT010000045.1 GCA_903850505.1 uncultured Myxococcales bacterium
ACTGCCGGAAGTGATGCTCGGCCTGCTGCCGGGTGGCGGCGGCACGGTGCGGCTGCCCAAGCTCATCGGTCTGGCCAACGCGCTGGACATGATGCTGACGGGCAAGAACATCCGCGCGAGCAAGGCGCTGAAGCTGGGCCTCGTGGACGCTGCGGTGCCCAAGGGCAAGCTGCTGGAAGCCGCGCGCAAGTACGCGGTGGATCTGGCGCACGGCAAGCCCGCGCACGTCAAGAAGAAGCCGAAGATGCAGGAGGAAGTCCAGGAATTCCTGCTGGAAGGCAACCAGTTCGGCCGGCGCATCGTGCTGCATGAAGCGCGCAAGAAAGTGATGAAGCAGACCAAGGGTCTGTACCCGGCGCCGCTGAAGATCCTGGACGTGATCGCCAAGGGGACGTTCGAGGCGGAGTCGCAGGGCTTTGGCGAGCTGCTGCTGACGGCGGAGTCGCACGGACTGCAGCACCTCTTCCACGCGATTACCGCGCTGAAAAAGGACAACGGTCCGGGCACGGAAGGCGTTGTCGCGCCAAAAGTCACGCGCGTGGGCATCCTGGGCGCGGGCCTGATGGGCGCGGGCGTGGGCACGGTGCTGGCGGATCAGGGCTACACGGTGCGGTTGAAGGATCGCGATTATGAAGCGATTGGTCGTGGCCTGGATTATGCGCGGAAGGTGTTTGGCAAGGCGCGCAAGCGCAAGGTCTATCCGGAAGCGGGCTACGACGAGCGCATGGCGCGGATCTCCGGCGGCACGGACTACGCCGGTTTTGGTCGCTGCGAAATGGTGATTGAAGCGGTGTTTGAGGACCTCGGCCTGAAACAGCGCATGGTCGACGACATCGAGAAGATTACCCAAGTTGGCGGTATCTTTGCCAGCAACACGTCGTCGCTGCCGATTGCCGACATCGCCAAGAAGGCCAAGCATCCGGAGCGCGTCATCGGCATGCACTTCTTCTCGCCGGTCGAGAAAATGCCGCTGGTGGAGATCATCGTGACGCCGCAGACGGCGCCGGAAGTGACCGCCGCGACCGTGGCTGTGGCCCGCAAGATGGGCAAGCACGTCATCGTGGTCAACGATTGCGCCGGGTTCTACACGACGCGCGCGCTGGTGCCGTACATGACCGAGGCGATCTTCCTCGCGGTGGAAGGCTACGCGCTGGAAGACATCGATGAAGCGGCGATGAGCCACGGCTTCCCGGTCGGCCCGATTACGCTGATGGACGAAGTCGGCATCGACGTTGGCCTGAAAGTGATGAAGGTCATGAAGGAGCACTACAGCGACCGCATGCAGTTCCCGCCGGACATCAGCCAGGCGCTGATCGACGAAGGGCGCTTGGGCCGCAAGAACAACAAGGGCTTCTTCAAGTACGAAAACGGCAAGTCCGTGCTGGAAAAGGGCGAGAAGGTCGTCGATGAGACGGTCTACGCGCACCTGCCGCAGGGCGACAAGACCAAGGCGGCGAATCTGTCCGAGATGGCGGAGCGCATGATCCTGGGGCTGTGCAATGAAGCGGCGCTGTGCCTGCAGGACGGGACGCTGCGCGACGGTTATGCGGGCGATCTGGGTGCGGTGATGGGCATTGGCTTCCCGCCGTTTGAAGGCGGACCGTTCCGGTACATGGATCGGATCGGCGTGAAGTCGGTGGTGGAGAAGCTGACGGCGCTTGAGGGCAAGTACGGGAAGCGGTTCAAGCCTTGCCAGTTGCTTTTGGATAAGGCCGCGCGCGGCGAGAGGTTTTTTTAGGCGCTGCCGCGGGGGTTTGCGCTGCCGCTTGGGTGATTGCGCTGCCGCGCGGGTTTTGGCCTTGGGCCGGAGTCGCGGGTACGCGAGCCTGTTTGTAGGGATTTTTCAAAGAAACTTTCGCGATGCGAGAGAGAAACCAGCTCGCCGCTGGTTTCTCTCTCGCGCTCTCTCTTCCTTGGCCCGGGCGGCTGTTGGTGGGGAAGTCGGCTGTGCGTTCGCTGGCCTGCGCTTGCGCTGCGCGCAGTGCTCGGCCCCGCATGACGCCGGTGGGGTGGAACGACGGCTCTCGGGGAGCTGCGCTTACTCGACGCGCTCACGCGCGGGGTGCTCGCTTGGGAAGACTGTTCTGTGGGAAGCGGGGCTTGTGCTTTGCGAGCGCTGGGGATTTGGGGGGCTTGCGCTGCGCGCTCGCGTTGGAGGCGACGGAAATCGTGGGCTTGCGCTTCGCGCTCGCGTTGGAGGCGACGGAAATCGTGGGCTTGCGCTTCGCGCTCGCTGGGGTGACTTGGGGATTGGCTGGCTTGCGCTTCGCGCTCGCTGGGGCGACTTGGGGATTGGCTGGCTTGCGCTTCGCGCTCGCTGGGGCGACGTGGGGATTGGCTGGCTTGCGCTGCGCGCTCGCTGGGGGCGTCAGTTTCGCGTTAGGGGGCGAAGCCCAGGCGCACGCTGGCCATCGCGGAGATGCCGCCGAGGGTCTCGCGTTGGTGGGCGGTTGAGCATCCCAATAGGCACGTCGTGACATCCTGTTCCAGGGTGCGCGTGTACAGGTCGGATTGTGCGCTGAGCCAGACTCCGACCAGGCCGCTGCGTGCGGGGCCGAAACGCCAGCTGGCGCCCAGGCGCGCGCCGAGGTAGGGCAGGCTCGTGCTACTGGGGCCGTTGACGGACTGGACGAAGAGGTCGTGGCCGACGTTGCTGTAGTATGCGATGCCGCCTTCGCCGAGCAGTTCGACCCGAAACGGGGCTTCAAAATCGTGGATGGCGCCGATCACGACGCCTGCGTGGTTCACGGTGGTGCCGAAGAGGGCGGCGACGACGTCGAGGCTTAGGCCCGCGCGCAGCATTCCGCTCCGGGCGGTCAGCAGCGTGCCGAACGTCAGTTTGGGCGAGCTTGTTGCACTGCCGCTGTCGTGCAACGGCGCGGCGTAGCCGAGGCCAGCGAGGACTTCGACGTTGACGTGCAACGCCTGCGGGTCCTCCGCTGCAACTGGCGTCGGTGCATCGCCCAAGTCCGTTTCCTGGGCCCAAGCCGCCGCCGGCACCAGCGCGAGCACCGCCATTATCGCCAGTCGCTGTCCAATTGTGTTGCGCATCGCGTCCTCGTCCTCTGGCGGTCGTTGTCGCCAGTCGGGGATACCTACAGCAAGGGCCGTGCCAAGTTCGTATTGGCCTTGCCTCTACCGATTACGCGACCGATGCGCTGGTCGCTTGTGGGGCGCCTCCTCCAGCTTCGGCGTACGCGTAGTCCAATCGCCGGGTGCGTGCGGTTCTGGCAGGGGACAACTTCTCCAATCCATGGCAAAGTTCCCGTCACGCGCCGGATTTCCCCGGCCTCGCGAGGCGGACGTGGTTGCACTTGCTCAGACTTCAAATGACGCGACGGGCTTCATCGACAAGCTGGTGATTCACTCGCCATCGACTGGCGACCTCCTGGGCGAAGCGCCAGTGATGGACGCGGACGAGGTCAAGGCGGCGGTCGCGCGCGCGCGGAAGGCACAGGCGGCTTGGGGCGCGCTGTCCGTCAAGGAGCGCTGTTCGGCGCTGCGGGCGTTTCGCCACAAGGTCGCGCAGCATGCGGACGATCTCGCGCGCGCCGTGTCCACCGAGAATGGCAAGCCCGTCCAGGAAGCGCTGACGCACGACATCCTCCCGTTTTGCGATCTGATGGCGTATTTTGAGAGCCGCGCGCCCAAGATCCTCGCGCCGCAGACGATTTCGCTGCACTTGATGATGCAGCGCCGCAGCTACCTCCACTGCATTCCGCGCGGCGTGATCGGCATCATCGGTCCGTGGAATTTCCCGTTTTCCATCCCGGTCGGCGACGCCGTCATGGCGCTCTTTGCCGGCAATGCGACCGTCATCAAGCCGTCGGAGGTCACCCCGCTCATCGCGCTCAAAGCCAAGGCGCTGTGGGACGAGGCGTGCAAGGACGAGCCGCGGCTGCACCCGGACCTCATGCAGATCGTCACCGGGCGCGGGCTGACGGGCGCGGCGGTGTGCACTTCGGGGGTGAATCAGGTGATGTTCACGGGCAGCGTGCCGACGGGCAAGAAAGTCGCGGTCGCCTGTGCGGAGCAGTTGATTCCCTGCGTGCTGGAGCTTGGCGGCATCAATCCGGCGATTGTCACGGCGGATGCCGATCTGGAGCGCACGGCCCACGCGATCCTGTGGGGCGCGTTTGCCAACAGCGGTCAGGTGTGCGCGTCGATCTCGCGCGTGTACGTTGCGCGGCCGCTGGCGGAGAAGCTGACGGCGCGCGTTGTGGAGCTGGCCGGCGGGCTGGTGCAGGGCGATCCGCTCGATCCGGACATTGAGCTGGGCGCGATGACGTTCCTGCCGCAGATCGCCATCGGCGAGGCGATCCTGGCGGACACGATTGCCCAGGGCGGGCGCGTGCGCTGCGGTGGCACGCCCAATGGCCGATTCTTCCCGCCGACCGTGTTGGACAACGTCGAGCACGGCTGGAAAATTACCCAGGACGAGAGCTTCTCGCCGCTGCTGGCTTTTATCGCGGTCGACGACGTCGAGACGGCGATCCGCTATGCCAACGACAGCGACAAGGGCCTGATGGCGTACGTGTTTGCGGGCGATGAAGAGCAGGGCGCGCGCATTGCGGAGCGGCTGGAGGCCGGCACGACGATGGTCAACAACGCCATCGATTCGCACGGCGCGCCGGGAACGCCTTGGCAGGGCATGAAGCAGTCGGGGCTTGGCCAGGTGCACAGCGCCCAGGGCCTGCGCGACCTGTGTCAGGTGCGGCACGTGCAGACGCGGTCGTGGCTGCCGTGGATGAGCAAGGAACTCTGGTGGTACCCGTACTCGCCCAAGGTCTACGGCGCGTTCCTGAAGGGCGTCAAGGCGCTATGGGGCGGCGGCGTGCTGGATCGGGTGCTGCGCGCCGTCGGAAAATAGCCGCAGTCGCAGGGGGCGCCACGCCGCAGATTCGCGCGTAATCGTTGAATGTTCAAGTGCTTTGGCCGCTCCGTCGCGCCTTTCCCTTGCCTCGGCTCCCAGCCTCCGCTAAGTTGCTTCTCCGCCCGCAGCGCACCGGTCGGTCAGGACGTCCATGGACTCGCTTGCCAACCGCATCCGCCTCGCCCGCAGCTATTTGGGCAAGCGCGTGCTGTGCGACGGGATGCCGGTCGACTTCTCCATCGAATTGACAAGCCGCTGCAACCTGAAGTGCGTCATGTGCCCGCGCGACGACGATTCCGTGCGCGGCTTGGGCAACATGCAGCTCGCGACGTTCCAGCGGATCATCGACGAAGCGGCGCAGTATCTTGAATTCGCGCATCTGCATCTGGCCGGCGAACCGCTGATGCACCCGGATTTTGGCGCGTTCATCGACTACGCCGCCGAAAAGGGCGTTCGCACGGAGATTTCCACCAACGGCACGATGCTGGACGAGGCGCGCGGCCAGGCGCTCATCGATTCGAAGCTGACCAACCTCATCATTTCCATCGATGGCACGGACGCGGCGACGTACAAGAAGATTCGCGGCGCGGACAGTTTTGACAAAGTGGTGCGCAACGCCGAGCAGTTCCTGCGGCAGAAGCAAGCGGCGGGACGCGGGCCGTACACGATTGTGCAGATGATTTGCATGAACGAGAACGCTTCGCAAAACGACGAATTCGCCAAGCGATGGAAGGAGCTGGGTGCCGACGCGGTTCGCTTGAAGCGCTACTTCAATTTTGCCGGTCACGTGGAAGATCGCGGCTACGACCAGCCGGAACAGAAGCCTGAGCGGCAGCCGTGCTACCTCTTGTGGCGGCAAATGGCGTTCTATTACGACGGCACCGCGGTTTCCTGCTGCCACGACTTCCTGCACCAGTCTGAGCTGGGCAACATCCACACCCACACCTTGGCGGAGATTTGGAACAGCCCGGTGATGGTGGCGATGCGGCAGAAGCACATTGAGGGCAAGCAGTCGGAGATTCCGCTGTGCGCGGGCTGCAATCAGCCGCAGGTGGGCTTGCCGCAGGTCCTCGGGACGGCGGCGCTCAATGGCGCGACGGCCAAGCGCGTGCTGGTGACGCTGGAGCGGGTGACGCGGCGGCTCGGCGTGCGCTCGCCGTACTGACGCATCCGCCGGGATTTGCCTGTGATTCTGAGCCGTTGGAATGGGATCTGCCGGTCGTCGCTGGCGCGCGAATTGCCCAGTCGAAACCTGTAAACGTTCAGCAATACCAAGGCGTTGCGTCCGGTTTGCA